>CAYSIJ010000009.1:18192-29993 GCA_964431155.1 uncultured Gammaproteobacteria bacterium | reverse complement strand
CAGTAGGCGTTAAACCAACGAAGGAAAAGGCAAGCCCTCCTCCATCGTCGGTTGATCTTCCGGAAACTGGCCGCATAATTGCGATTGGTGACCGTGGTAATATCAAGCCGGTTAATAAGCTGGCAGAAGAAAAAGACAATAGTTTTAAACCAAAGAAGCCAGTGGCCAATAAAGCAGAGCCAAATACAGGCACGAGAAACTATACCAAATATGGTATTAGTAAAAGGTCTAAAACCTACACAAACTATGGATATACCCAAAAATAAGCGGTATATCAATAGTCTAAAGCCGTTTCAATCGAAGCGGCTTTTTTATTTGTCTAAAAATAAATTAAGGGTAATAAAAAAAGCCTCATTTTGTTGAGGCTTTTAAAGATGTTTTCGTTTACTATTTTCCTGGAGGATTGATTCCGGCAGGAATAGTGAATGATTGATCACCAGGGTTTGGTCCAAAATATGAACCGCTCCAATAGTAATAGTTGCTTGTTTGGCTTACACTTTGTAAAATCCAAAATTTTATTGACCCGTTATTGAAATCGGATTGGTTTATGTCCACATAATAGTGGAAACCATAAGGATCACTTGCGTCATAATTTAACGACAAAACTTGGGCACCGCTTGGGTATTGAAGTTTAATTCCTGGAGATACACCAGGCGTTGGTACAAATGTACCATGACAAGCCTTGATGTTTATTCTTAGTTTACCATTACTCAATCTGTTAAGATTGATTAATTGATCGCCGATAGTACCGGGATCATAAATTGGGAATGTTCCATTCGCATTAGTTACAACATCTAAGCACCCGAAGGAATTCCAAGGCGTTAGTGAATGATCGTTAACGTTTACATTTGGAGTTAACCTCATCCAAACTTCTTGGCCATTCTGCATGTTGATTATTGCTAATCTGGTGGTTCCTTCTGTTTCGAAGTAAACCCACCCGTTAACGGGTGACGAAATTGACTGTAAATTCCAGCCACTAGCACCACCGCGGTAGCGGCAGTCATTAGAATAATTAATTCCAAAAGCTTTCGCACAGTTTAGCTTCCAGTAATTTCTCCAAACCCCGCTTCCAATATAAACTGAATTATATTTAACTAGTAAGGAATCATTGGCTGGAGGAGTAACTTGGTTTGAAACATTCAAGATTTGGCTTTTGAAAGAGGAATTTCCCATTCCGTTTGCACCGTCATAAACCGTTAAGTTCACAGAATATTGTCCAACCGAACCATAGGTTTTAGTTTGAACAATTTGTGAAATGTTGCTGATGTTAATAATTCCACTCATCGTACCATCACCGTAGGATATTTGGTAAGAAGCAATTTGGCCAGTTGAATTAGCACCGCTAATAGTTACTGGGGAATTAATTAGAGCATTATTGCCGTTTACATTAGCACCGCTAAACGTTAAATTGGCAAATATTGGTAGTTGATACTGGTTTAGGACATAAACCATTCTGCTTGCGGTGGCCGAAGTGCCAGTGCCGCTCGTGGCGCTGAAAACCATTAATCTAATAACATAATTTCCAACTGTTAAATATCGATGATTAGCCGATATTTCCGCAGCTAAATTAATGTTTAGGATTCCAGTGGAAGCACCATCACCCCATTCAATAGAGAAACTTTTTATAGTCCCCGTACTGAGAGCACCAGAAGCAAATAAGTTACTTCCTACCAGAACACTGTCACCCGAAGTGATGTTTCCTGTTAATGAAATAACCGATGTTAGTGGGCCCGAAGGAGTTGCTTCAGAATCTTTTACTAAGTCATACTCTTTTTTACACGAAGAGCTTGCTACTACTGTTAAAACAGCAAGTAGAAAAATTTGAATTTTTCTTTTCATTTTCTATTTTTTATTTTGTTGTTAATTTACTTTTTATATATGAAACAACTTTTGTCTCATAACCAAAGCTTCTTTTTTAGAATCTCTGGTGGCGAGACAAAAACCCGCCTTTTATTTTTTTAATTCGTTATATAATTTTTCTGTATTATCAACAATAGTTTCCCAATTGTATTCTGTATTCGCTCGTTCGCGAATCTTTCGTCCTAATTCAGAGGCTAACCCAGGGTTACTAATTAATTCTGTTAATTTATTTTTTAAATCTTCAGAATCTTTGTTTTTAAACACCAGGGCATTACCACCAGCTGCTTCCAAATTAGCTGGAATGTCGCTAATTACACAAGGTAAACCATAGGACATTGCTTCAAGAAGGGCGACCGATAAGCCTTCATATTCTGACGGCTGAACAAAAGCATAGGCATTTGCATAAAGCTGGGAAAGAATCTGGCCGCTTTGATTGCCAGTGAAAATAATGTTTTTGTTGTCACTGGCTAATTTTTTAAGTTCGGAAACATATTCATCAGTGAAAGCGCCATCGCCGACAATTACCAACTTTTTCTCAGTGGCCATTTCTTGGTAGGCTTTTATCAGGTAGTGGATTCCTTTGTGACGGACTAAACGGCAAATTGAAACTAAATATTTTCCTTTTTCTAGATTAAACATGGAAAGTTTATCGTCACCGGTTTCTGATACTTTTTCAGCGCCGTTTGGGATGTAGGCAGCTTC
Source organism: uncultured Gammaproteobacteria bacterium (assembly GCA_964431155.1). Lineage (GTDB taxonomy): Bacteria > Patescibacteriota > Patescibacteriia > Patescibacteriales > UBA12465 > CAINDR01. The sequence goes on along the minus strand of CAYSIJ010000009.1, from coordinate 27,431 downwards.
AATTTTATAAACCTCCTTGGCGTAACTCTTTAATTCTTTAGAAATTGTAATTGTTTTATCTGAGAAGTGGCAGCCGATTTTTTCTCCTAGTTTCAAATACCAGCGAGCCATTCGTCCCCATTTTTGATGACGGTAATCCTGGCAATGAAAAGTGAATACTACTTTCAGACGTGGACGGAATAACTTTATTAACAAAATTAAGGAAGATGGCCCGACTGAATGGAAGTGAACAACATCTGGTTTCCGGCGGAAGATAATATCTAGGCAGGCGAAAAAGGTGTGGCTAATCGCATCCAAATTTTTTGTGCCGATGCTTGGCAGATTAATAATATTTACGCCCTGATAATTTGTTAATTTTTCGGCCTGGTAATTATTTCTGGCATAGGCAAAAACTTCGTGGCCTTTTTTTGCCAAACGAAGAGCCAAATTTTCAACGTGTTTTTCAACACCACCGTTTTTGGCTGGAATTCCTTTTTGTCCAATTAGAAAGATTTTCATATAAGTTTTTGATCTTGACCTTGAATTATACATCATTAATCTTTTTTTGTCAAGTGTTGAAGTTATTTCTGGCAGTGTGCCTGGCAACAACAAACCCTTAGAAACTAAATTATACACTATTTGTTTATTTTTGTCAATAGAGAATCATTATTTTGTTTTGTTTGGCTAATAATAAACAAATAAAAAAATCTTCGCCTTGAAACGAAGATTTTTTGAATTGTTTTTGTTTATCCCTCTTTACATCCATTTCTTCTTTTTGAAAACGGCAATCATCATAACAGTTATAACGGCCATTATTCCGATAATCAACCAAAAACCATAGGGATGGCTTTCCAGGGGCATATACTTGGTACGCATTGCAAAAATAGCAGCAAAAAGAGTAAGCGGGAAGACAATCACCGAAAACATGGTCAAAGTCTTCATGACGCTCGTCATTTTGGCATTAGAAATGGACTCGTTGGTGTCATGGAGAGCATCAATGATATCCTTCTGAATATCTAGCATCTCCCAAATCCGCTTGGAATGTTCCACTAGGCTATCGTAGTGTTTTTTGATTAAATCTCTTTCAACAATACTACTGCGCATTTCCGTGAGATGCTTGAGAATGTTTTTGTGGTTTTGGAGAATTTTTCTCAAATTAATAATATTTCTTTTTACTGAAAGGATTTCGCTGGCAGTTTGATTCTGAGTTTGGGAAAAAATCTGTTCTTCTACTTCATCAATTTTGATACTATTTCTGTCAATCAAGGGGTAGCAATCTTTAATTAAACGATCTAAAATTTCATAAAGAAGCATTACCGAAGATTCGTTAGCATAAGAAAGAAGGGAATCTTGATTTTCTCTACAGAAAGAGAAAAATTTCCCCAGAGCAGGGATATTGTTATTGTGGGCGGTAATTAAAAATCCATGACCAATAAAAAATTCAATTTCTGCTGGAATAATCTTGTTGTTTTCAAAAATCGGGAAGTGAAGAATCATAAAAAGATAACCATCTTCTTCATAAATCATAGGCCGTTGAGAAAACACGGTTGCAATTGAAGCATTAAGATGTTTTGTGCTGAAATTGAAGCGTTTTTTGAGGTAATCTATCTCCTTTTGGTCAGCGCCGGAAATATTTACCCAGCTCAATTTGAACGGGGTGTCAGGGTTGTCAATTGTTAATTCCTCAATTTTGTTTGAGATTTTTTTGTGATTGGACATGGGGGCTTTTTTATAATAAGATTGAATGTTATTATTATAACATATGGTTAATATTTTAGGAATAAATATTTCTACTCTTTTCCCGGAAGATTTGAAAAATAAACTAAATGAGTTTTTGGTTACCGGCCAGCACTATATTGCCACCGTCAACCCGGAAATCATTTTGGCCGCTCATCGCGATGAAGAGTATTTTTTTATTTTAAATAAGGCAGACTTGGCTCCTGCTGATGGTTTTGGTTTGGTTTTAGCTGGTCGTTTGGCGGGAGAAAAAGTCCCGCGTTTTACTGGTGCCGACCTGGTTCCTGAATTATTAAAAGAAGCGGAGGACAAAAATTTTTCAGTTAGTGTTTTGAACTGGCATGGCGGGCTATCAAAGGCCTCCGATATTCAAAAAATTTTATCAGAAAAATGGCCCAGTTTGCGCTTTCAAGTTATTGATTTAGAAAAAACAATTCAGTTACCAGAAGAAATTCTGCATTCATTAAATAATTTTTCTCCGCGAATTCTGTTTTGTACTTTCGGTGCTCCTTTTCAAGAAAAATTAATTTTTCATAATTTAGAAAAAATTCCGAGCGTCAATTTAGCAATTGGCGTTGGCGGTGCTTTTGATTTTTTAACTAAAAAAACAATCAGAGCCCCAAGAATTTTTCGGCGCTTGGGCTTGGAGTGGCTTTGGCGATTAATTAAACAGCCAAAAAGAATCAAAAGAATTTGGCGGGCAACCGCGGTGTTTGCTTGGAAAATTTTGCGTTGGCGTTTTATCAATCCTTTTATTTATCGCAAAAATGTTTCCTGTTTATTAGCGAGAAAAGGCTCTTTTGGCTGGGAAGTATTGCTTGTGAAACGACAGGAATCAACAGATCATTGGCAGCTGCCTCAGGGTGGCATAGATGGCGAAGCTATTAGAAGAGCAGGCCTAAGAGAAATAAGAGAAGAAACCGGGATAGAAAAACTTGTGGTTCGCGGAATTTTTAAAAATGCTTTTAAATACCGTTTTTATCAAACGGATTATCGCGGTGCCGTTAACGGGGTAAAAAGACATCTTGATTATCGTGGCCAGAGCCAGTCATTTTTGGTGGCAGAGATGCTTGATCCGCAGGAAGAAATAAAAATAAATTTTTGGGACCATGACGCTTATCGTTTTGTCCCGTTGGATGAATTTCCAAAAGAGGTTTATCCAATTCGCCGAGAGATGGCAGAAAAATTTTTAGAATTTGCTAAAAAAGTTTTAATATAAATATATGGATAAAAAAGTCAGATTACGTTTTGCTCCTTCACCAACCGGCTTTTTGCATGTTGGGAATTTGCGCACGGCATTATTCGGATACCTTTTAGCTAAAAGCTTGAGAGGTGATTTTATTTTGCGGATTGAAGATACCGACCAGAAACGTGAAGTGGAGGGAGCAATTGAAAGTTTAATTAGAATTATGAACTGGGTGGGAATTCATTTTGATGAAGGCCCTCATTTGGGCGGAGATTTTGGACCATATATCCAAACCCAACGCTTGGAAATTTATCGCGATTTAGCCGATAAGTTAATCAAAGAAGGGAAGGCATATCGCTGTTTTTGTAGCCAAGAAAGATTAGAAGCAATGAGGGAAAACCAACAAGCGCAAAAACTGGCACCGCGCTATGACCGGGCTTGCCGCGACCTTTCTCTGGAGGAATCGGAAATCCGCGTGCTTGCTGGAGAAAAATTCGTGATTCGCCAAAAAATGCCATTAGATGGCGACGTTAAAGTCTATGATGAATTGCGCGGTGAAATCGTTTTTCAGGCCACTGATTTAGATGATCATGTTTTAATAAAATCAGACGGCGTACCAACTTATCAATTTGCTAATATCGTTGACGATCACTTAATGGAGATAACCCACGTTACTCGCGGCGATGAGTGGATTCCTTCTTTTCCAAAGAATATTTTACTTTATGAAGCTTTTGGTTGGATTGCACCAAAGTTTTTTCATCTTCCCCTAATTCTCAATAAGGGTGGTGGGAAATTATCAAAACGCCAAGGTGATGTTTTTGTTGAAGATTATCGGGATAAGGGCTATTTACCAGAAGCAATAATTAATTTCTGCGCTCTTTTGGGATGGCACCCAAAAAATAATCAAGAATTTTTTACTCTCAGTGATTTAGAAAAAGAATTTTCTGCGAATGGCATGGGTTCCAGTCCGGCAGTTTTTGATTTAGAAAAGATGGATTTTTATAACAGTTATTATATCCGCCAGAAAACCGATCAAGAACTACTAGAATTATGCCGGCAATATTTACCAAAAGATTATCAAGATGATTTTTTACTTGGAGTAATTTCTTTAGCAAAGGATCGAATGAAAAAACTTTCTGATATCAGTATTTTATCAACTTTATTTTTTGAATTGCCAGATTATGAAGCTAGTCTTTTAGCCTGGAAAAACCTGAGCCTTGAAGACAGTAAAAAAAATTTAGAAGAAATAAAGACAGTTCTAGAAAAAGAAAACGTAAATTGGGAAAAGAATGCTTTGGAAGAATTAATTTTTTCCTGGATTAAAGAAAATGACAAAAAGAACGGCGACTATCTCTGGCCACTAAGAGTAGCTTTGTCTGGCGAAAAGAACAGTCCCAGCCCTTTTGAGATTGCCTCGGTTCTAGGGAGAGAGGAATCTCTGCGCCGCCTGGAAATTTCATTTACAAAAGTTTAGAAATATGTTATAATTTTTTGGTAGTAATCTTTCTTATTGCTTTATGCCCAACGCTAATCATTTAAAAATAGCTGTCCTCGCTTCTTTTGGGGTGGCTTTTCTTTTTTCTTCGCCTTTTGCCAGTGGAGAAAAATATGATGCCGAAATCAATGAATTGAATGCTAAAATCAAGGCTCAGCGTGATCAAATCTCCTCAATCCAACAACGCCAAAAAACTTATTCTTCACTAATAGCGCAAAAAAGGGAAGAACAAGAAAACTTGAACAATCAATTAGCAATTTTAGAAAACCGAGTTGGCAAAGCTCAGCTAGACTTGGAAGAAACTAAAAGTGAAATCAAAGAAACTGAATTAGAGATTAAGAAAGTAACGATTGACCTGGAGAATATTAACCGCTCCACAGAAAAGCAAAAAGAACATATTGCCTCACTCTTGAAATTAATGTATCGCCAAGATCAAATTTCTACTCTAGAAATCCTTCTCGCCAACGATTCTTTGTCTGAATTTTTAGACCAAGCGAAGTATCTTGAAAATACCAGCGGGGAAGTGTCAAAAAGTCTAGAGGACTTAAAAGTTAGTCGCGAACAACTTTTATCAGGACAGGAAGCGATGCGGGTTAAAGGTGCCGAACTAATAGAGCTCAAGCAAAAACTTGAAGAAAGAAAAAATGGTTTGGTATATGAACAGGACAACAAGGAACAAATTCTCCAAGAAACAAAATATTCCGAACAAACTTATCAAAAACTTCTCGCTCAAGCCAAGAGAGAACAAGATGCTGCTAGCGCTGATATCGCTAACATGGAAAAATTGGTTAGAGAAAAACTCGCAAAGGCTAACCAGAAACTAAATCCAAACGCCACCTTGAATTGGCCGGTAGCAAAAAATGTCATCACCTCAACCTTCCATGACCCCGACTATCCTTTCCGCAGAAGCATTGGTGAGCACCCAGCAGTTGATATCAAGGCTGCTCAAGGCAGTACTTTGCGTGCGGCGGCCGATGGATATGTAGCTAGAGTAAAATTTGATGGCAATAGAAACTACGCCTATATCATGATTATCCATGGTAATGGTCTCTCAACGGTTTATGGCCACGTTTCAGCGGTCAATGTTGAGGCGGACCAATATGTTTCTCAGGGGCAAGTAATTGGCCGCACTGGCGGCATGCCTGGTTCAGTTGGTTCAGGAGCTTTCTGCACCGGACCCCATCTCCATTTTGAGGTAAGAAAAAACGGATTACCGGTTAATCCATTAAATTATCTGCCGTAAATTTTAATAGAATTTAAAAAGAGACCATGTCCAACCTTGACGTGGTCTCTTTTTTTGTTTAAAATTTTCCCACAACGTTTTTTAACAAAAAAAGAAGAAAAAATGACACTAAATTTAGAAGAATTTACAGAATGGTTTGAGAAAAAAGATCTCAACCAATTTTTAAGAAAACCTTTAGAAAAAGATTTGCTGGAGCAAGCATCTTTTTGGGAAAAAGTTTATCAACAAAATATTCCTTTTGGTGAATTTTTTATTGATCTTGATAGATTGGAAAAAATTGAAAATAGTTTAAGAGAGAGCACAAAAAATTTTTCAATTAAACCTCTTTTAATATTTTTTCCAAGGACTGATTCTAAGGCCGATAAAAAACTGCTAAAAGCGGAATTTATTGCCAAAAAAATACTTAGCGATAAGACTGAATTGATAAAATCCTGTGAAGGGATTTTTTCTGTAAACGAATCCACCTATCCCCAAGGAACCAGCAGGGAAGCCAGGATTTATTTTGATACGATGGATTTTATTGGTGGTACCTGTGAATTAATATTTATTAACACTAGGCCGGAAAGTCCAAAAAACAAAAAGAGGCCCGAAGATGAAGGAATCGCTGATTTGGCTGAGATTTTTATTTTAGGCACTATTCTTAAAAAACCCCTAAAGAATGGAACAATAAAAGTTAGCTCTCGCTGTTATAAAAATAGGAGATTAGTTTCTTTGTTGTATTCAGATGATTTTAGGATTTTAAATTTTGATGCCAATCACTATTCTATTTATAAAAAGTTTTAAATAAAATTTTTATAAATAAATTAAAACCGTTACCCCAAGGTAACGGTTTTTTATTTTTTTAATGGATGAAATTTTTGCTGTTCAGATCTGGCATACAAATCAGAAGCATGGACATAGCGCGTCGTCGTATCCAGCGATTCATGACCGAGCAAAACTTGAATTGCGACTGGATTGGCTCCGGACTCAGCTAAATAGGTAGCAAAACCATGACGCAAAGAGTGAGCGGAAACTGGCAAATTAATACCCAGTAATTCCCGATATTGTTTTATTTTGTATTGTAAATAATTAGTAGAAATTTTCTTTTCTTGGGCCTCGGCATTTTGACCGCGATAGGGAATAAAGGCATAAGGAGAAGCGTCCACCCTGGTCGTCAAATAGGCCTCCAGATGCTCCTTGGCTCTTTGAGTGAGATAAACGAAGCGCTCCTTCTTTCCTTTTCCAAGAACAAAGATTCGGCCATCAGAATCAACCTGTTTGATTTTTAAATTTATCAGTTCGGAAATTCTCATTCCGGTAGAGAAGAGGACTTCAAGCATTGCCCGATTCCTCAAACCAATCAAACGGTCTTTTTCTAAAATAATTGGTGATTCCAATAATTTTGACATTTCGTCAAGTTCAGCTATCTGGAGCTTCTTCTTGACAGTTTTGAGCATTTTAATTGTATCTGGTGAAAGTGGAGTGGGGTAGTCCATATCTATCAGATAGCGCAAATAGCTCCTGAGAACGGACAAAATGCGATTAATAGAATAAGCGCCAAGACGCATCTGGGCATCGTAGTGCTGGGCGGTTTTACGGTCTTTGGAGGTTAAGAAAGCTTTATAAAGTAAAATGTCTTTTTTGGATAACTTGGAGAAGCTGATTTGTGAATCTATTAAAAAATCTTCAAAAGTTTTTAAATCACGCTCATAATTATAAAGAGTCTCGGGGGAATAGTTGTTGACCTTGAGATTGAGAAGAAAATCATCAAATAAGGGCAATGTTTCGGGCATATTTATGATATGTTGGGTTAATAATATAACTGAGTATAATATCTCTTACACTCAATTATAACCAAAGAAACAACTATAGTCAAGCAAACCATAGTTGTTACCAAAGAGCTACTCTTTTTAGCGATAAGAGATTAGTAGGCCCATTATGTTGACCTGTGGAATAAATAATAGGACGACTTTAACAATCAATAGGAAGACCCCGATAGTAACCAAACAAAAAAGAAAGATTGCTAGACCAAAAATGAATTTAAAGAAACCCTCGGAGTTAAGCATATTTTTATTAGGGGTGAGGGAAGCACTTACTTCCCTGCCTCTGGATTATCAATATTATAAAACACCTTGTCGCCGTAGCGTAAATCTAGGTATTTAATTTTCTTAAAATTATCTTTTAATTTTTCCTGACGCAAAGCAATTAATTTATTGATTTGTTTTTCCTGGCTCTCTTTTAAACTAAAGAGTAAAAAGGGGCCGTCTTTTAGGTTCACTCTCAAGGTGTCAGGATTTTTATCAATAACAAACTTATCAATTTTTAAATCGGTCAGGCTGAACTTTCGGTATAATTCTAGCATGAAATCGAGGTATTGGCGATCTAAATCTATTTTACTACCGTCAATATTAGTGCCTCTCTCGTCACTAACAACTGGCAAATTATTACGATCGGTTTCTTGAACGCCAATTTCTTTAATCAAATATCCTTCGGGATCAATAAAATAGCAGGAGCTAGAAGCATTTTCCCAAATCAAAGCACATGATCTTTCACTGATGTTTAAAGTGATGGTATTGGGAAATTTTTTGCTAGCCTTAATTTGAGCAAAGTTATAAGTAGTTTGGATATTTTTTTCTAATTCTTTGGCAGAAAAGACAAAAATATTATTTTGTTTAAAAATTAAGCCACGGCTCTTCCCTCCTTGATTAAAAACCAAATTATTAATTTCATTGTTATTAATTCTCGTCAAACCTTTTACTTCAATTTTCTTGATTGTAAAAATTGGAGAATAAAAGAATAACCAAAACAGAGAAACGGTTAAGATAGCAAAACAAATAAAACCGATTTTTAAACGTCCGGAAATTTTTTCTTCCCTTTTGGCGCGACGATTAAAAAATGGGTTATCAATTATCTTTTTTTAAGGCCTTCTTTCTTTTTTTAGCAGCCAAGAGATAATTGGTTTTTGCTTGTTGTTTTTGATGATACATAGGAACTATTCTACCACTTCCCTGCGAATTTTTTCGTTAAGGTGAACTAGCAATTCATAAATGATTTGATGAGTGGATTTCGCAAGATTTTCAAGGGAATTTAAATCACTCTTATTCCAAGAAATTATTTCAACCGGATCGCCAATTTGGGTTTTTTCTTCACCGACTTCCAGGCAACAAAGATTCATGCAAATCCTACCGGTAATCGCCGCCCAATAAGTCCTGGCTTTCCCAACAACTTTAAGTTTGGCTTTGTTGGATAAACTGCGCGGCAAGCCCTCATAATAACCAAAAGGAATAACGGCAATTTTTTCTTTTACTTTGGCGTGGTAAGTTTCGTTATAAGAAACGCTTTCGCCACTTTCAATTTCTTGTAACGAAACAACATGGGAAAGAACTTTGAGGGCTGGTGTTAGAGCCTTGGCAGTTTCGTAGTGAGGGTTTTCGCTAGAAAATGGGTTATAACCATAAAAAGACAAACCACAACGGAAGGCGGTTAATTTTGGGTTGGAGAGTACAAAGGCGGCGGCTGAATTCCCGAGATGAACTAGCTCCGGATATATTTTCTGACCATTTAGAATGTCTAGGCAATTAATAAAATTTTGTTCTTGTTTTTTATTCAAAAAAGAATCG
>CAYSIJ010000009.1:16873-18182 GCA_964431155.1 uncultured Gammaproteobacteria bacterium | reverse complement strand
AGACCAGTAATTTTTACTTTTTTTAAGACCTCTATATTTCCTTCCAGGAAGGCCGCTAGATCCTTAATTCCCTCCCGGTTCATTCCAGTGTTTACAAACAAATGGATGTTCGGCTTCCAGAATTTTTTCGCCAAGAATCTCAAAGTTTTTTCGTTGTACACGCAGAATTCCGTTTTTTTTGGGTTACAGTAAAGATAGGCATCAAGTGGCATTTCGCCAAGAATCAAAACTTTTCCAGAAAAATAACGATAAGCAATTTGTGCTTCCGGAAAAGAATCAACAGCAATCATTTCTACCTCCTGCCTATTTATTATTTGGCAGATTTCTTTCAGTCCATGCCCATAAGCGTTGGATTTCAAAACAGGAATAATTTTTGCTTTTGGTTGAAGGCTTTTTAAAAAACGAAAATTAGCCGATAGACGATCGGCGGAAATTTGTATTTTATTAAGAGGTTCGTAGCTTGGTTTGCGGACTTTCTTTAAAAAAGAAATGAGCATAAACGAAAATTAATCCAGGGCTTCAACTTTCCCCTGGCCTTGGTTTATTTTATCAAAATCCAAGGCGCTTGTCATATTTTTTAGACTTCCGTTAATCTCTACTTCCGCTTCAAGATCGTTTGCACTGTAGTTGATGGTATTTACTAGCTCGCAATTTTGACCGACCTGCTTTTGGGTCGGCGTCAGAGATATCTCCATCCCGGCAGAATAATATGACTTATCTTTTGCCAGAGAATTTATTTTCCAAATTAAAAGGTGTCTATCGGCTTGATACGAAACTGTGCCGGCATTCAAAGTTTTATTACCAGTAAAGACAACGTTATTTGGCAACTTTGCACTCATCAAAAAATCACCAACTTCGTTTCCATTGTTATCAGCTTTGAAAAATAGCCAATAGGTTGTTGGGATGCCGACAATCGGTGGGATTGGTCCTGAACCAAGCTGATCGCCTTGCGGACTATGATAATAGATTGCAGTCTGAACCTTCAAATCACTTATAGTTTTTTTGGGGTTATTCGTCCGGCTAACAACTGGCTCCGTGCTAGTGACCACTGCTTTTTCTGAGCGCTTCACTAGACTGAAATTTGATATAACTGGTTGATAACGAGAAATTCCGAAAAGCAAACTCGCCAAAGTAATAATAATTGCCAAAAGAAACAAATCAACACTCAAATGGAAATAACGGCCGCGATAAAATTTTTCATAGCGACGCGATAAATGTTTGTGAATTTTTTTTTAATCCAATGAATTGCCCAATGAAAATTTTATGATAGAATTTTTTCAATCATTTTCAAATTTGCCAATATGGTTTT
>CAYSIJ010000009.1:13576-16863 GCA_964431155.1 uncultured Gammaproteobacteria bacterium | reverse complement strand
GAAGTTAATAATTCCAGCGAGGATTTCGGCTTGGCCATCGTTGTTTATGTCAGAAGCGGAAACTCGGACGCCCTTTTTGAAGTCATTGTCATAGGCATAAAACTGAGACTTCAATTCACCGTCACCATTATAAATTGCAACTTGAGGGCCACCACCAGGACCAGCGCCAACAATAATTTCTTTAACACCATCGCCATCAACATCGCCAGTGGCAACACTGACGCCGCCCCTAAATCCATCTTCAAATACCTTAAACTTTCTTTTTAATTTTCCGTCGCTACTAAAAATTCTTACCTCGGAATTAAGGCCGTTTCCAGGCGTAGCGACTATCTCTATTTTACCATCATTGTCTAAATCGGCAACCGCGACCCGCACTCCTCCTCGAAAAACTTTATCAAAGGCAAAAAACTTGGCGAGCTGTTTTCCTTGACGATCAAATACCTTTATCCAAGGTTCGTTTCCTTTCCCGGCGCCAATTACCAGCTCCTTCTCGGAACCACCGAACAAATCAGCAGCGGCTAAGGTAACATTGTTTGGATTCTTGTCCGAATAAGCCACAAAACTTTTGAGCGTCTTTCCTTGTCTAGTGATAGTAATACGGCCACCAACAGAATTAATTGTAGCCTTACCATCGTTAAAATTGGTAATTAAAATTTGAGCCGAACCTGGAATGTTATCCAAATAGGCAAAGTAACCGTTTTGGACATTTTGGTTTCTTTCATTTAAAACACGGACAAAATCACCATTAATAAAAGCGCTTTCTTTAATTTCTGTATTCTTTTTTAGTAAAATAATTCCATCGCCAGGAACTAGCTTAACCCAATTTGTTTTTTCACCGCTATTAACACCGGCGTCTTGGGTGCCTTGAATTTTTTCAAAATTTTCTTTTTGAAAGGAATAAGCCTGAGTTTTATTGGTAGAATTTACAATAGCAATTCCATTTTCGTAATCACGGCGCCATAAGCCAGCCTGCCAAGAACTTGAATTCTTGTTTAGTAAGTTATAGGCCGTGTTTTCAGCGGCGCCTAATTTTGTGTCATATTCGTCGTACCACCAAGTTTGACCATGGTTTGTTACGTCGTAGTCAAAACTAAAATAACCATCAGACAACAAAGTGCTGGCAAGACCAAAGCGAAATTTTCGATAATCAACCTGATTTTTACTATAACTATTTAAAACTGCCAACTTTGGTGACCGCTGATTTTTAATTGAAAGGTCATAAGATTTCATGGCATTAGTCCAACCACCGTTACTAAAAAGAGTTGGAAAATTTTCCAACAAACGACCGTTCAAGTCTTTTTCAAAACGAGCGTCGGCTTGACCGTTGGCGGTAATTAAAAAATTATTACCAGTTTTAGCTCGAATTTGAGCTAATAAATTTTTAGAGCCATTAAGCCAGCGAGCATTTAAATCACCAGCAGAATCTTTTTTTCCATCGCGGTTAGCATCAATATTTCCGCCATTAAACCAGGAAATGTCTGGCCAAAGGTTGTCCAAAAAAACACCATCCCAATAACCGGATGTTTTAATTCGACTATTAATAAAGTCTGATAAATAGCCATTCCAAGAATCGGCCCCCGAATCACTGCCGTTAAGCATGAGAGTGCCAGACCAAAAAGATAGTTTGTTCCCATTTTGATCTTTGAGCCAATAATTCTCTTGAATCCCTGCCCGCAATTCAGCACGCAAAGGAGCATAGCCAGAATTTACATATTCTAAAATTTCTTCAGAAGTAATATAAGCAACGATTTTGATTTTCGGATTCAATTCTCTAATTTTTACTAATTGCTCTGGACTGGTTTCTTGATTTTCCATATCCAAAATCAAAAAATCCCACTTGGCAAGCTCTATTGCCTCCGCGTCGCTAATTTCATACTTCAAGAAGTAGTTGGCGATTTTCGGTGTTCCACTTTCAGTTGCTGCAAGCGAAACAAGTGGTTGGCAAGTAAGCAAGAGGATAAAAAGAAACAAAATCGCAGTTTTTATTGTATTTTTTGACATAATTTTTACTAATATTTCAACTCCAGATTATACCACAAAGATTTATTTGTGTCAATATTTTGGCTATAGTTTCGAAAACAGCCCTTCAAAAAAGGCTGTTTTTGATTGTTTATTTCTTTTTTAGCTCCCAAAGCTCTTGCGGTAAGTATTTATGTAAGACTGGTGGAACTTTCACGGTGCCTTCAGCGGTCTGAAACTGCTCCAGGATGGCCGGAAAGAGCCGACTGGTGGCCAAACCAGATCCGTTTAAAGTATGCACAAATTCGCTCTTCCCTTCGGAGTTTTTATATCTAATATTGGAACGTCGCGCTTGATAATCTAGAGCGTTGGAAACCGAGCTAACTTCTTTGTAAATTTCCATACTAGGAATCCAGACTTCCAGATCAACAGTTTTTGCCATTGCGGCCGAACAATCTCCGGCTGCTAGCTGGCTAACTTGAAAATGCAGACCCAGACCTTCAATCATTTCTTTGGCTGAAGCGACTAATTCATCAAAAGCTTTCCAGGAATCTTCCGGTTTTGTGAATTGAAACATTTCCATTTTATTGAACTGGTGGCCGCGAATCATTCCTCTTTCTTCTTTTCGGTATGAACCGGCTTCGCGGCGGAAACAAGCAGAGTAGGCATAATACTTTAAAGGCAAATCTTCTGCCGGTAAAATTTCATCGCGATGATAATTGTTTAGCATCATTTCTGAAGTGGCGTTTAAGCAAAGTTTATCTTCGGTCCAAAATAAATCTTCGCGGAATTTTGGTAAATGCCCAGAAGCATAAGCCGAGGCTTCATTCAATAAATATGGTGGCAAGATAAAACTATAGGCCCGTTTGTTATGATGTTCGGAAAAATAATTTAATAAAGCCCATTCCAATTGGGCACCGGCACCTTTATAAATCCAAAAGCCGGAACCAGACATTTTCGCCGCTCTTTGATAGTCAATTAAGCCGAGCTCCGTTGCTAGTTCAACATGATCCTTGGGGATAAAATTAAAATCCGGCTTTTTGCCAAAAGTATAAATTTCTTGATTGTTTTCTTTGCCACCAGCCACCACGTCATCGGCGGGCAAATTTGGCAGGGCGGACATTTTCTCTTTCAAGACTTCCTCTACTTTGTTTAATTTTTCTTCTTCAGACTTTATTTCTTCGCCTAGCAATTTCATTTTTGCGATAGTTTCTTCGTTTGGTTTTTCTTTTGAGGAACGGTTTCTTTCCCCTTTCTTTTCTTCCATGGACTGGAGAATTATTCGACGAGAATTATCTAATTCAATAATCGCCGCCAAATCAAAATCT
>CAYSIJ010000009.1:1962-13566 GCA_964431155.1 uncultured Gammaproteobacteria bacterium | reverse complement strand
TCCGCAGCTATTCTTTTTAAAAGCGCCTTGCGAACTTTCTCGGTTTCCTCTCTGATTAATTTTAGGTCTAACATATTTTTAACTTATTATTTCACCACCAAAACTTTGAAGAAAATTATTAATAAATGAATTTCCTTCCACTTTTTTTATTTCTTCTTTTTTTTCTTCACTTTCTTTTGCCGCACCAGAAGTATCGCGTGGCGTGATAACCAGGCTGTCATCCAAGCGGGTTTGAATTTTTATTGGAGTGCCATAGACTTCTTGCAAGGTTTTTTCAATTAAATCTTTAATTTCTATTTGGCCGACTCGGTCGCTGTGGAGCTTGTATTTAAAACCGAGAGTCAAGATGCCATTATTGACCCCCTCCGGTTTGGAATTTTGCATCACAAAAGACAAGGAATGATTTAGGTGTTTTATTTTTATTAAAAATTCTACCCATTTTTTTTCCAAATCTCCATTAGCAATAGGGGCGACATTTTTTAATTCATTTTTTTTTGCTGGCTGCAAAGATTCTTCTTCTTTTTTGCTTGGCAGGGATTCTGGCTTCGGAACATTAGTATTAATTTTTGTTGCGGTTGTCGTCTCTGGACTCAAACATAATTCAATTATTGCCAATTCTAGGGGCAACTGAATAATTAAAGCATTTTTTTGTTCACCGGCTAAAGAGTTAAAGCGTTGAGCTAGGCGAACAATATTCTCTAAACTTAATTTTTCTTGAAGTTCATTAATTTTTAACTCTAAGCTTTCCCCAAAATCTAAACCAACATTCTCGGCCAAACCGGGACTAACCTTGTTTAATAATAATTTGCGAATCAATTCCACGGCCTCAGAAATGAAATTTTTAATATTAACTCCACCATCAAGCAGGCCATTAACGAGACGCAGGGCCTTGGTGCTGTCTTTTTTTGAAAGACAATCAAGAAGTTCTAATATTTCCCGATTATTATTTTTTGGTAGAACAAGCGCTGCTTTTTCTTGATCAATTTTTTTACCGCTGATTGCAATAATTTGATTCAAAAGGCTTTCGGCATCACGTAAGTGGCCGCCGGAATTTTGAGCAATTGCTAATAACACTTCCTGGTCCGCTTCAATTTTTTCTTTAGCAACAATTTGTTTTAATTTTTCAACTGTATCGGAAAGACTGATTCTTTTGAAGTCAAAACGCTCGCAGCGAGAGATTATTGTCAAAGGTACTTTGTGTATTTCCGTAGTACATAAAATAAAAAGGATATGCGCCGGTGGTTCTTCCATGATTTTTAATAAAGCATTCCAGGCCGCCGTTGAAAGCATGTGGACCTCGTCAATGATAAATACTTTATAGCGATGGCCATTTGGCGCTAAACGAGCCGAAGCGATGATATTTTCACGAACATGATCAACGCCAGTGTTGGAAGCGGCATCAATTTCAATTACATCCAGGTTCTTCCCTTCACTAGAGCTAATGCAAGACGGGCAATGATTGCACGGTTCCGCTTCACCATTTTTTCTTTCTTCGCAATTAACTGCCTTAGCAAAAATTCTGGCTAAAGTTGTTTTGCCAACTGCTCTTGGGCCGCAAAAAAGATAAGCTCCACCGATTCGGTTGGCAATTAATTCGTTTTTTATCGTTATTTTTATGTGATTTTGGCCAAAAACTTGCGAAAAGTCTTGCGGCCGATAATCACGATATAAAGTGGGCATAAGATTGGCTTTATTTTAAATCAAAAGGGCGCGCCTGGCAATCTCTGCCTCAACAATACTGCGGTCTTGGCCATATTTTAGACGAGAAAGGGCGCGGATTTTTTCTCCCATCTCCGGCCGTTCATTGCCAAGAATCGGCCAAATAGTTTGCAAAGAAAATGGTTTTAGGGCTGCATTGTCCACTAACAGCTTGATGTAGGCTGTGCCCTTTGGCACATTTACTAAATCATATTCATTAAAAACTGGACCGAATTCTTTCACTAAAAATTCTGCATCTTCCGCACCAACTTTAAAAGAAATCATTGTACCGACATTACCAAAAACAGCATCTTTGATTTCGGTATTATTATTTTTACTTAATTGCCCAATATACTGATGAGCAATCACTAGGCCAAGACCATATTTTCGGGCCTCGGAAAGAATTTGGCAAATAGAATTGGTGGTAAAGTTTTGAAATTCATCAATATACAGAAAGAAGTCTTTGCGAGATTCCTGCGGCATATCAGTTCTAGATAAAGCGGCCATTAAAATTTTGCCGACCATAATCATCCCCAACAAGTAAGCATTAATTTCACCAATTAAACCTTTTGGCATATCAATCAAAATAATTTTTTGACTATCCATCGCATCACGGAAGTTGAAAGAACTTTTTTGCTGTCCGATTATCGGACGCATCATATCATTTGAAACAAAGGGGGTTAATTTGGAGGTGATATAAGGAACAATATTGGCCAGAGCGGCGTCGCCACCAGCTTTTTCTGCTTCTTTTTTCCAGAAATCAACAACCGTACTATTTTTGCATTTGGCTAATTTCATTCGTCGGAAATTTTCATCTGATAGAACTTTTGGAATTTCTAAAAGAGTTGACCCAGTTTCCGGACTATCCATAATTAACAATAAGGCATTGCGCATGTATTGTTCAAACATTGGTCCGCCAGTAGCTTTGAGATCATAAAGCTTGTCAAAAATTCCAATAAGCTCATTGATAACAAAAGTTTTTTGTTCCGGGTAGCGCGGATCATATTCTAGCAGATTCATGGCCATCGGCCTTTGCATGTCTGCTGGCGAAAAAATAATTACATCCTCTGCTCTTTCGGTCGGAATCCTTGATAAAATATCAGTAATTAAATCTCCGTGCGGGTCAAGGACACAAACACCATGACCATTTTCAATATCCTGGACAATCATGTCGGTTTGCAAAACAGATTTTCCAGTTCCGGATTTACCAATTATGTAGGTGTGCCGGCGACGATCAGCGGATTTGAAACGAATCTCTTTTTTGACGCCACGATAGGTGTTGTAACCGAGTAGGAGCCCCTCGTTTGGCACTTCGCTTGGTGCTGGTGCCACTCTTGAAGTTAACCAGAGGATATTCGGCGTCTCAGCATTTTTCAAAGGAAAGTGAAATAAACTTGCCAATTCCTCGGTATTTAAAAGTGAGGAAATTTTATTATTAAAACGACGATAGATAAAATCGGAAACTTGTCTCGGTGGTTTTATGGCCCGCGAAAAAATATTGCCATAAGAATAATGATTATATTCCATAAAGGAATCGCCGATATTATTTGAATACATCAACGCTTTTTCTTTGCTCGGCGCGCTAACCACTAGACGAATATTTACCTCCAGACCAGCCTTGGAGTTTTTTTCCTCCATGCTTTTTAATAATTCTTCTTCTTGGGGGGTGAGACGTTTTTGGTCAATTTGAGATTCTGGAGTTTTTGGAGTGCTCTTAAAAGTATTGAACAATTCGTAGAAAAAACCGTTGGATCTCAGACCTTCGGAAATAGAATTCTTTTTCTGGATACTACCAATTATTTTTCGAGCGGTGCTGTGCCATTCTTTTTTGGCGCTACGCACCACATATTGAATAGCGATACTTTCATTGTTTTCTAATTTTGAAATGATATTAATCAAGGAATTCATCGGATCAACTTCCATCTTTTGATAAGTATGCAGAGGGAAAACAAAATGTTTTTTGGTTTTTAAATAAGAGCCGATAATTTGGCTTTGGGGATTAAAAATATTGTAGTCTGGAACCTGTTCAATGGAAGCATCTGGGTAATGAGCGTGGATTTGCTGTTCCAAATAGCGCGCCTTGTCTGGCGGCATAACGACAAAAAAAGCAATTTTATTATTACTTGCTACGATTTCAAAAGAGAAATGATCACCGCGACCATAAAGCCAAGAATGAAATCCACCTTCAGCCCTTAGACCACCGATACTGCTAAAAATAGTTTCACCACGAGCAATTTCTTCACGTAATTGTTCGGTTGTAAAACCTTGCTCGGAATCTTTTGGTTTTTCTTTTGGCAGTCTAACTAAAAAAACGGCGTGTTGATGGTAACTATTTTTCACTGATTTCTGGTAGATAAGCCAGCGAATAATTAGCAGCAAAAGAACTAGACCGATAATTGAAGACAAGGTGGTAATTATTAAGATTGAAGATGGGTTAAGAACAAACATAAATAAAAAATTAACGTTCTCCGTTTATTTTCATAATCTTATCGGCTTTTATTTTTGCATCTTGCTCAAGAAAAAAACGATTAACACCAGGAATAATAGAGAGCCAGTGACGAATCATTTTTGCCAGAATATTCAAATTTAATTTCCCTCTTTCAATTAATTGATTAATCTTTTTTACCGTCTTTTCTCCTTCAACTTTGAATTCTTGTTGTTTTTTTGGTGGCAGTTTAACAAAAATATCTCCTAAGCCATCGGAGAGAATGCGATCAATCGCTTCTTCTCGTAATTGTGAAGGAGTTTTTGAAACCACGGCCTGTTTGGCGCCTGCCTCACTATTCTGTTCGGTGTGCAGGTTCTTGTTTTCTTCTTGCGGAATTTGGTCAATCTTCTGTTCAAGACGATTTTCTGGATTGCTTGGTTTTTCTGGAGTTGGCATCCCCTGAGGAAAAACCTCTGGTTGACCGAGGCGATCACCAGATTTTTCAAAAATCTTATCCATACTGCTTATTTTATCTTACAATTTCTAATTTAAGCGATAATTATTGCCTCAACTGGACAAGCGGCTGCCGCGTCCTTGGCACACTCTTCATTACTGCCAATTACCTTTGATTTACCACTGTCAGTCATCACAAAAACTTCTGGGCATAACCCAGCGCACATACCACAACCAACGCATTTTTCTTGATCAACTTTGATGCTCATATTTTTTTAATTTAGATTAAATATATTTCAAGTATAGCATATAACCAAAAAATAAAAATATCTGCTTTCCAAAGCTAAAATTGGCAAAAAAAATCCTTATTTCCCATTATCTGGATATAAGGTTGACACTTTTTCCGATGTTTGCTATTTTTAGGATGTTATTCAATTACTATTTATTTAAGGAAAAACTGACAAAGCGCTTATTTTGCTCGTCTTTGTTTGGTTTGCGTCTAAAAGTATGGCACATAAGAAAGCCGGCGGCTCAACCGCGCTGGGTCGAGATTCACAAAGTAAAAGATTAGGCGTCAAGCTGTCCGATGGTCAACATGCCAAACCGGGGGCGATTATTATTCGCCAGAGAGGAACCAAGTACCACCCTGGAACCGCTGTTCTTCGTGGCAATGACGACACTTTGTATTCCACTGAACATGGTTTTGTAAAATTTACCACCAAAAAATTGATTAAATTCAATGGCTCCCTGAAACAAACAAAAATTGTTAACGTTTTGCCATCAAAAATGGTTGACGGAAAAGTTTTCACAACAATCGCTCCAAGAGCAAAGAAGGTTGTAAACAAAACTTCAAAGAAGGTTGCAGCAAAGTAATTACTTTCAAAGATATGAAAAAGACCACTTTAACGAGTGGTCTTTTTTGAAAGCAATCTTATAAAATGACTGGCTTGTCAGAATTTTTTTAAATATTCTTTTCTTGTCTTTTCCTCAAAATGCTCAATAGCATAGCGCAAGGCCGTGCGTGGCATTTTCTTTAAGTTTTTTTTCAAAAAATCTTCCAACTGCTTTCTGGAAACTCTCTTCCCGACTTCTCTAAGCATCCAACCAACAGCTTTATGCATTAAATCTTGAGTATCGTTTAGCAGTGCCTCCGCGAGCACAAAAGTTTCGCGAAAACTTCCCTTCTTAATAAAACTAAAGGTGGCAAGAATGGCGATTCTTCGTTCCCAGAGATTTTTTGAAAGAACCATTTTTTCTAATATCAAAAAGTTTTTTGGATAACGAACACAGAAATCACCAATAATATTTGGAGCCGACAAATCAACTAAATCCCAATTATTAATTTTTTTAGCATTGGCGAGATAAAATTTAAATATTCTTTCTCGCTCTTTATCATCTTTTGATTTTTGATAGTTAGCAACCAAAATAAAAAGGCCAGTCAAACGAACTTCGTGAATCTTATTGTTTATTAAAGTTTTAATTTCTGGCAACGACAGACCAGCAAATTTTTTGGAGATTTTTCTTTGTTCTGGAACAATAATCCCCAAAAAAACATCGCCCTCACCGTATTGTCCGGGACCAGTCTTAAAAAAACGTCCCAAAACTAAAGATTTTTCTTTATTTTTTTTGGCGTTCAATTCTTTTATAACAGATTTCGCTTTTAAATTGAGCATAGTTAGTAATGATATTCTTTATTGGCGAGAATCAAGGCGGCACGGTAAAGCTGTTCCAGAAGAACAACGCGCGCCAACTCATGAGGCATTGTTAATTTTGATAAAGATATTTTTGGGTATTTACTTCTTAATTCCTTTTCCCAGCCCAAAGCGCCAGCAACAATCAGAATAATTGGACCATTAATTTTCTCCAATGATTTTGCAAAAGCAATTGAGTCAAATTCAACTCCCTCTTCGGCGAGCAAAAAAACCGTAGCGCCATTTCTTTTGTCTAAAATCTCTTTTAAATTTTCAGCCTCTTCTTTTTTTGCTTTTTCCTTAGTGCCAGCACTAAAAGCCGAGGTTTTTGTTTCTATTATTTCTAGCCGAGCAAAAGGCTTTAGCCTTTTAAAATAATTTTCGGCAATTTTTTTACAATTTTCGTCCTTGATTTTTCCAACGGTAATTAAAGTAATATCCAACATATTTTATAATTCATAAATTATTCCCTGCTCAGGAATAATTGCTTGTGAGCCAAGTTTTTTATCAACAAAATTCCCAACTGATTGACTACTGCTCTCTTCGCCATGAACCACAAAAACGGTTTTTGGTTTTGGGTCCTGCAAAGAGTTTAACCAGCCTTCCAACTCACGTTCACCACCATGAGCAGAAAAAGAATCGGCAGTGCTAACTTTTATCTTTACTTCATATTCTTGATTTTCAATATTTACTTTTTCTGTCCCATCCTGAAGTTTTCTTCCAAGAGTACCCTCAACTTGATAAGAAACAAACAACAAGAGCGCATTGGGATTATGAATCTCGTGTTTTAAATGCCTGGGCATCCGGCCACCATTTAACATTCCGCTACCAGCCATAATTATTTTTGGCGGATGGAGAGCGGTTAAATTTCGGGATTCCTCAGCATCTTCAATTATATTAAATCCCGGAAAATAAAAAATATCATCGCCTTTTTTGATGATTTTTTTAGTTTCTTCATCAAAATAATTTTCGTATTTTTTATAAATATCTAGGGCCCTGGAAGCCAAAGGGCTGTCCAAAAAACAAGAGACCAAAGGAACCTGATGGCTTTCTACTAAATTATTCAATTCGTAAATTATTTCCTGGACTTTTTCCAGAGCAAAGATTGGAATCAACAAAACGCCATGATCACTGGCAGTTTTTTTAACAGCCAAGCGGAGCTTATCAATTCCCTCCTGTCTATTCTCATGTTCTTTGCCGCCATAAGTGGACTCAATCACCGCAAAGTCCGCGCCTTTTAACATTTCTGGGTCGTTCATTAGTGGTGCTGGAGGGTTGCCAATATCGCCTGAGAAAATTATTGTCTTTTCAGCTCCGCGCTCTTGAACCTTTAATTTAAAAGAAGTTGAGCCAAGAATATGACCGGCATCATAACCAACACAAGAAAGATTTTCATTAATCTGAAAAATTTCATGGTATTCCACGGTTCTAAAAAGTTTCATTATCCCAGCAACATCATTTTCGGAAAAAATTGGCGGCACCTCCTGTTCTTCGGCATTCTCGGTAATAATTTTTAAAGTATCAAGAAGAATGATTTCCGTTAAATCTTTGGTTGGCGGAGTGCAAAAAATTTTTCCCCGAAAACCTTCTTTGTATAATTTTGGCAGACGGCCACAATGATCCAAGTGGGCATGGGTCAAAAGAAAAGGAATCACGATTACGATCTTGAACAAAGTGATCCCCCTGAAAAAAGCCGCAATCCACTAACAACTTAAAATTGTCTCCAGACAAAAAAGCGCAAGAACCAGTAACTTCGCGGCAAGCGCCATGAAAAGAAAGTTTCATAAAAACTAGATAAATTAATGATAATAAAATTATAACAGATAGCCGGCGAAAAGTAATCAGAAAAAATGTGCTACTTGACAAAAAATAGAAAAAAGATTATATTTTATTTAATGAAAATTGATTAACAACTTAATAAAATAAGAGATGAAAAAAGAAATTTTTTTAGATTTTGCTTGTAAAAGCTTTTTGGAAGAACTATTAATGATTCAATCCGAAGACTGGCGAGAACCGGAAGAAGAAGTCGCGGAAGGCGAAATAATTGTCGGCAACATGAATGAAGGTGAGAAAAATTTATACACTTTATTAATGCAGAAAAAAGAGGAATTGATGAAAATTGACGAAAAAGTTTTAAGAAAAAAACAAATTTCTGAGACTGATAAGAGAAGCCTGGTAGCACTGGTTGAGGAACTAATGTTTTACCTGGGATTTCTGTCTTTATCTATTAAAAAAAGATTCCCGGAATGTTCTAAAAAACTTTTTTTAAGAAAAGGGTTTTATATTGTTACTCTAAAAAACCCAAACCCAAAAAAACAAAAAGAATTTGATCTTGATCTTCTAACTCTTGAAAAAATCTTCAAAGGAGATATTGGAAATATCTCCTACAACTAAAACAAAAAGCCGTTTCATAATAGAAACGGCTTTTTTATTTTTCCTTTTTTATTCCAAACCAAAAACTGCTTTAACAGTCACCATTACCTCCTTCTCTATACTAGAAGTATCATAGGACCCATAATCAGAAATTTCCACTGCACCAACTGGCATCACCTGAACCACCCCCATAGAAACAGATTTGATTACTTCAACTTTTTTGCCGCTCGCCGTGGCAATGGCGCCAGCTCTTTCTTTTGCGTCTTTAATAGCTTCTGGCAAGAGCGAAATGCGGATTTCTGGTAATTTTGAGTAATAATACTCCACTGGATTGGTTGAGAAAATTACACCTGCCTCAGCGAGTTTGTCGCTCCCCTTAGCAATCTCTTTTAATTTTTCAACCTCGCTAGATTTTACCTCAATGTTTTGAATGAGGTTATATTGCTTGGGACCAATGTTATTTGAGTTATAAACTTCGTTCATGAAAACTGGAGATATTTCCACTGCTTCTTTCGCCAAACCCTGAGCAGAAAAAAAATCAGCAACTATTTTCTCATCGGCCTTCATCTGCATATAACCATTTTTAATTTGATCAACGGTTACTAATCGTGAAAAATTTCCAGTCCAGCGAGCAGAATCGGCGCTAACTTTTTGTTTCGCGGAACCAGAAACACTGATAGCGTCATCTATTTTCTTGAGTGATAAGAAGGATTGGCTCACCACAAAAGCGGAAATTATCAAACTTAAACCCAAAATAGTACCGAAAAATAGGAACTTGTTTTGTTTTTCCATACTTTTTATGATTAATTAATTAAAAATCACTTTATTTCCCTAATATTATAGCACGAAAAATATTCCCTCGCAATTATTCGTATGTTATAATAAAGTGAGCAAATAATTTATCTATAATTATGAAAAGAAAAACTTTGTGGCTGCCAAAAATCATATTTTTTGTTAACTTTTTGGTTATTTTATTTTTTTGGTATCAAGGATCACCAATTAATAATAGCGTCACAGTCGCTGACGGACTAACTTCCATCGGGAGAATTTCCGGTTTATTGCTTGCTTATCTTCTTTTAGCCCAGCTAGCTTTGATTAGCCGCCTCAAGATAATTGAAGGGGTTTTGGGTCATGACAAATTAGCACGTTGGCATCGCAACCTAGGAATCTCAATTACCATCCTTCTTTTGGCTCACCCGATTTTTCTGGCCTTTGGTTATGGTTTAAATAATGGGATAAATTGGCTTCATCAACTTTTTAATTTTATTTTTTTATTTGACGACCTCGGCGGAGCGGCGATTGCCACTGGAATTTTAATTTTTATTATTCTTCTATCCACGCGAATTATCGGCCGGCACTGGAAATATGAGCGTTGGTATTTTTCCCATTTATTTGCCTATGTTGCAATTTTTATGGGCTTTGGTCACCAGTTGGAGTTGGGCGGTGATTTTAGTCAGAAATTTTTTGCTATTTATTGGTATGCCTTATTTGTCGCCTTTTTATTGATATTTGCTTATTCCCGTTTCTTGAAACCCCTAAATAATTTGCGTCTTCATCAATTTAGGGTTTCTCGGGTAGTAAAAGAATCGGAAAATATTTATTCTATTTTTATCACCGGCAGAAATATCGCCGATTTTAAATTTTCCGGCGGTCAATTTGCTATTTTTCGCTTTCTTGATAAAAACTTATTTTTAGAAGCCCATCCTTTTTCATTTTCTCGCTGCTACCAAGAAAACGAAATTAGAATTACTATTAAAAAACTTGGAGATTTCACAGAAAAATTGGTAGATAAAATAAAGATTGGGACGTTGGTGTTTGTTGAGGGACCTCTTGGAGTATTTACAAAGCACCCTCAGTCCAATAAATATCTGCTAATCGCTGGAGGAATTGGTATCACACCAATTCGCGCTTTAACCGAAGAATTGGCGGCAGAAAAAAAAGATGTTAAAATCTTGGTTTCTGCAAAAAACCGTCAAGAAGAAATTTTTAATTCAGAAATTAGTCAGCTGGCGGCTGCTAATAATTTTAAATATTTTCGGTTTTTTAGCGAGGAAACAACAAAAGAAGACGAACAGAATGTCTTTAGTGGCCGAATTAATTTGGAAAAAATAAAAAATTTGGTGCCTGATTGGCAAACCAGAGAAATTTATTTCTGCGGTCCGCCATTAATGAGCGACTCTTTAAACCAAGAATTTATTAAAGCGGGCATTCTTAAAAAACAAATTCACTTTGAACGTTTTAGTTTTTAGATTTATGAAAAAAAAGTTTTTAATTTTTTCGGGGGTGATTTTAGCGATAATTGTTTTATATTTATCAATTGCTTACCCGCTGATTTATAACCGAATCGGTCGCGGAAATCTTCCATATTTAAGCATTTCTCCTATGTACAAATTTAATGAACAGCTGGGCGGTAAAGCGATTACCTATGTCGCACTGGGCGATAGTTTAACCTATGGTGTCGGCGCTGCTGATTTTCAAGAATCTTACTCTTATTTACTTGCCCAAGATTTTGCTGGCACAAACCAAGCGGTTAATTTAGTCCCCTTGGCATATCCGGGAATAAGAACGCCGGAATTAAGCAGTAATTTTTTACCCCAAGCAATTGCCGCTCAGCCAGACTTAATCACAATCATGATTGGCGTCAATGACTTGCACAACAAAGACACTCTTGAGGAGTTTAGGGCTAATTATCAGGAATTAATAAGCGCTCTAAAAAATCAGACACATGCTAAGATTTATTTAATTAGCCTGCCATTTATCGGAGATAACTATCTGATGCCCTTTCCTTATCAGTCTTTGTTTGTAAAACGAACAATAGAATTTAATGAACAGGTTAAAATCTTGGCTCAAGAAAATGATCTTAATTTTATTGATATTACCACTGATTCCTTGGAAACATTTAAAAAATCAGGGGATCATTATTCTGAGGACCGTTTTCACCCTTCGGCAATCGGTTATAAA
>CAYSIJ010000009.1:0-1952 GCA_964431155.1 uncultured Gammaproteobacteria bacterium | reverse complement strand
AAAAATATCTTTAAAATATGTAGAATTACATTCAAAAATTAATTTATGAACATTTTAGTAAATAACCCTATCCAGGCGACAATCATTTTTAGCGCTATTCTTTTGGTTGGAATTCTGGTTAGCGGACGCCGACATTACGACAATGAGGCTTTGAGTCCTAATGTTTCTCAGGAATTAAAAGGAATTGCCATTCTTCTGGTAGTTTTCAGCCATATCGGCTATTTTTTGGCGACTGACACTCGTTTTCTCTTTCCACTTTCTATTGCTGCCGGAGTAGGAGTTAATCTGTTTTTATTTCTATCTGGCTATGGATTAACGATTAGCTCTAGCAAATCAAAAGATAATATTTTACAAAGCTATCGTCGGCGCCTGGGAAAACTTTATGTGCCAATGTGGATTACTTGTGTTGTTTTTGTGATTCTAGATTTAGTTATTTTGGGTAAAAGTTATTCTTGGCAATATTTAATGAATTCGGCCCTGGGATATTTTTCTAGTGTAAATTTATATGCCGATCTCAATTCCCCGCTTTGGTATTTTACTTTAATTATTTTTTATTATCTTTTATTTCCCCTCGTTTTTTTAAAAAAAGCCCCTTGGTTGTCGGCATTAATTATTTATTTTATTTCTTATTTTATTGTATCTGGCCAACCAAGTTTCATCCAAGGAGTAATCCACATGTACAAAATTCATCTAATAGCCTTTCCTTTGGGAATAATTTTTGCTTGGGCTTTCGCAAAAAAGCCAATGATTGATTTTTTTGGAAGAATGAAAGACAAAAAAAATTGGTTACCCAGAATATTTATAATTTTTACTGGCAGCTTATTAGCAGTGTATACCGCTTTTAATTCCAATATCGGCCTCGGCGTAAAAGAAGAATTAACGAGCATTATTACTGTTTTAGCTCTTTTGGCAGTTTTTTTGGTGAAGCGAGTGGGCTTTAAAACTCTTTACTGGATCGGCTTTTTTTCTTATGAAATTTATCTACTGCATTGGCCGATGATGTACCGCCATGATTTTTTATACAAATACTTCCCGAGCTGGTTGGCAACTGCGCTATACCTGGTTGTTCTCATTGCTTTGGCCTGGGCTCTTCAGAAAATTACAGAACTAATTCTCAAAAGAAAAAAAGAGATAATTACAAAATAAAAAAAATGAGCCGTAAATGGCTCATTTTTTTATTCAATTGCTTTTAATAATTCTTTGATTCCCAATTTTTTTTCGGCCGAAAATGGAATAATTTGATGATCGCCGATTAGCTCTTGGATTTTTTTAAATTTCATTTGATATTCTGATTTCTTAATCTTATCAACCTTGTTAGCAATAACCACTAAATCTTTTTTTGCATCCTCTAAAGCCATTAAAATTTCCAAATCGTCCTTTGTTGGCCCCACCTTGGCATCAATAATTAAAACTACTTTCTTTTGTTCTCCGCCAGACAAAAAGAAATACCACTTTACCAATTCATGGATTTTTTCCCGAACTTCTTTCGGTGCTTTAGCAAAACCATATCCCGGGAGATCAACTAAATAAAATTTATTATTTATTAAAAAGAAATTGGCTTGTTGGGTGCGACCAGGAGAACAAGAAACTTTTGCCATTCCCTTTTTCCCAGTAATAACATTAATGGTACTAGACTTGCCAACATTAGAGCGACCAATAAAAGCCACCTGCGCCAAGCCATTGTGCATAATCTTATCTTCGCCAACTACACCTTTGATAAACTCTACGGTTTCAATTTTCATAAATTTAGCTTAGAGGCCCAATAATTGAATAATAGTTCCAGCGATTACACTAACGGAAAATAGTAAGGCAATAATTTTCCAAACCTCGCGCCGACTTTTTTCTTCTTTAAACAATACTAACAACCCCAAGCCCCCGCTCGCACACAGACCGGCGACCACCGAACCATAACTGATTACTCCTTTTAAATACAATTCGGTAACCGCTACTGA
>CAYSIJ010000008.1:9988-32446 GCA_964431155.1 uncultured Gammaproteobacteria bacterium | reverse complement strand
CTCCGCTAACCACAAGTCATCCCCTAGTGTTGCACGGCTAGTGGGTTCGGTCCTTCATGACGTTTTCACGCCACTTCAACCTGCTCATGGCTAGATCACCCGGCTTCGGGTCTTGTCCATGCGACGTGTACTTCACTTTAACGCACTAAACTAGTTAATGCGTAAAAGTGAAGCACAATGCGGGCTATTAACCCTCGCTTTCACTGTGCATGCTTGCCAAACGGCAATTATGCAAGCCACATAGAACAAACTCGTTGGCTCATTCTTCAATAGGCACACCGTCACCCCAGTAAACTGAGGCTCCGATTCCTTGTAAGTATATGGTTTCAGGTACTATTTCACCTCCCTCATCGGGATGCTTTTCACCTTTCCCTCACGGTACTTGTTCACTATCGATCATAAGAAATATTTAGCCTTGGGTCATAGTCGACCCTGATTCAAACGGGATTTCACGAGTCCCGCCCTACTTAAGATTTATCGCCGTAAAGAGTAAATACATTTCGCTTACGGGGCTATCACCCGCTCTGGCAGAGCTTTCCAGCTCGCTTCAACTATGTATAAACTTTTTTGACTTTACCGTGTTGAATTGGATAACACACGCAATAATCTTGCGACCCCCGTGGAACATATGGTTCCAACACCTTCAAGCTAAAACTTAGTAAACTAAATCTTTGGCCGCAGTTGCACGGGTTTGGGCTCTTCCCCTTTCGCTCGCCACTACTCAGGGAATCACTATTGTTTTCTCTTCCTCCGGTTACTAAGATGTTTCAGTTCACCGGGTCTTCCAGCTCATCTTAAAGATGTAGCTCATCCCGTCTTCAACGGGATAGGTTTCCCCATTCGGAGATCTGCGGGTCAAAGGTTGCTTGCCACCTCACCGCAGCTTATCGCAGGCTGCTACGTCCTTCATCGTTTTCTTATGTCAAGGCATCCGCCATATACTCTTGTTGAGATTTCCTCACACTTTTGTTTTAAACTTTCTCGAAAAGTTTTGATTTTAGATCTAACGGTTGAGAACTAGACGCTGCTAGGCTCAACCTGCTTCATTATAGAAATTGCAAAAGATCATAATGAAGTTTTTATTTTTATTTTAATGTTCCTACTCGGTTCGTAATCTGATTAGCTTACCGGTTTTGGAAATCGCGAACGCGCTGTCCAAAATGAGTGCTCCAATCTTTTTCTAAATCATATTTTTGGGGAAACAAAAAACCGCCCAGGCGGTTCACAACACAAGTGAAAAAGGCTTTGTGTCGTCACCGCTTAAAAATGATATGAAAAATTTGATTACGCATATCTTGTGTCTATTTTTTAAAACTGTTTTAATTATAGCTGATAAAAAAATAATGTCAATACCCCTTAAACACTGGTAAAAACGCCTAAATATCCTTATTATTCTCCAAATATTCCAGGGCGGTCTCTTTGGTGACCAAGCCCTCACTATATAAACGTTTTACGTCATGGTCCAAGCACACCATTCCCTCCGAAGAACTTGTCTCAATAACATTCTTGAGTTGGGCAACTTTGTCCTCTCTAATCAAGTTGGCCACTGCCGCATTATTGACCATAATTTCTCGCGCAGCGATTCGACCACCGTCAATTCTTGGCAAAAGATGTTGAGCAATCACGGCACTCAAAACATTAGACAGCTGAGATTTAATTTGATTCTGTTGATGGGCGGGAAAGATATCAATCATTCGATCAATTGACTGAGCAGAATTAGCGGTGTGCAAAGTCGCGAGAACCAGATGACCAGTTTCGGCAATTGTGATTGCTGAAGCGATGGTTTCCAAATCTCTCATTTCACCAATCATAATAATATTTGGATCTTGGCGCAAAACATGGGAAAGGCCTTCGGGAAAACTCAAAAAATCGTTACCATATTGCCTCTGAGAAATAATACTTTTCTTTGGAGTGAACAAAAATTCAATCGGGTCTTCAAAGGTAACAATATTATAACGATAATTTTCATTGAGATAATTAATCATCGCCGCAAGAGTAGTTGATTTCCCAGAACCAGTTGGGCCGACGACCAAAATTAATCCCTGTTTTTTGTCTAAAATCTTTTTTATTTCTTCAGAGAAACCAACTTCTTCCAAAGTCGGCTGATGGCTATTTATAACCCTCGCCACCACTCGCAAGTGATCGCTGGCAAAAGAAACATTCACCCGAAAACGCGTTTCATCAATATTAAAACCGCAATCTAGCTCGCGATTTTTCAAGAGAGCAGCTTTTTGTTCCTTGCTTAAAAAAAGATCAAGTGCCAAGCTCAAATCTTTGTCCGTCAAATCAGAAAAAGATGTTCCCCGATAAGCCGCCAAATAACTTGAATCTTCAATGGTTTCGTTGATATCAAAAAGCTGGCCATCCAGGCGAAGCATCGGCTTCAGACCAAAAACTAAATGCAAATCCGAAGCTTTAGCGGCGGCGGATATTTTAAATAATAAACGAAAATCCATATAATTTTTGAATTACCAATTTTTGACAACCAGGCCTTTGGCGGCGGCATCAATTTGCGCCTCTTGTTTTGAAGATCCCACCCCAGTAGAAACAAGCTCTTCGCCCAAATAAAGACCGACGGTAAAAGTTTTGGCATGATCGGGCCCCTCTTCACCGAGAATTTGATAATGAGGCGTAACCGCCAAAAACTCTTGTGAAGCTTCCTGAAATTTTGACTTTGGATCAAGATAGGATTTATTTTCCAAAATATCTTTGAGCTTCGTGACGATATAAAATAAAATAAAATTTTTCACTGGCTCCATTCCCTGGTCAAGATACATCGCCCCGATTAACGCCTCAACGGCATTTGCCAAAATATAACCGCGCGCTTTTTTGTTTTTGTCTTTTGATTCTCCGCGGGATAAATAGAGATAGTCATCAAGCTTTATCTCTTCAGCGACGACATGGAGCATTTTGGCATTCACCAAACTGGCGCGCCAGTTGGTCAAATCGCCTTCTGGGGTTTCCGGAAAATTCAAATACAAATATTCAGTCACCACAATTTCCAAGACCGCATCACCCAAAAACTCCAAGCGCTCGTTGTGACCGCACGGAAATTCTGGATGTTCATTCAGATAGGACCGATGGACTAGCGCCTGCTTTAACAAATCCTTATTCTGAAAAGAAAAATTTATTTTCTTTTGTAGTTTTTCAAACTCGGCCATAGCTTTAAAATCTTGGGCTTTCGTCAATTTCTTTGGTATTTTCTTTCAACTCTTCAGTAATTTCCGCGGCGGCCGTTGCATCATCAATTTCTGGAGTTTCTTCTTCGTTTTCAGCAATAAAATCGGCCTTCCGAAGCTCTTCTGGTAAATCATTAAAGATAGAACCGAGAACGCCATTTACAAACTTACTGGAAGAATCGCTACCAAAAGCTTTAGCGATTTCAATCGCTTCATTAATAGCAACTTTCGGCGGAATCTTTTCCGCATAAATCAACTCAAAAATGCCGAGACGCAAAATATTGCGGTCAACATAAGTTATTTGCTCCAAGGGCCACTCGGTAGCATATTTGCGAATGTAGTTATCAATTTCCTCTAGATGCTCAAAAATCCCATCAATTGTGTATTTAACATAACCACTATCGTTGAAGTCCGGAGCAAAATTTGCAAAATTATCTTTAATAATCCGATCTACTTCGGCGTTATTGCGGCGATTAAAATCCCAGACAAATAATGTCTGCATTGCGATCGTTCTGGCCAAGTGTCTATTACTCATAAAATTGTCTTGTATTGAAAGCGGCGGCCCAGATCCTTCAAGAGTCAAGCCGCCGATTTCAAAATTTTATTTTTTGGTTTTTGTAACAGTTTTTTTTACTACTTCTCGTCCTTTGTAGGTGCCGCAGAATTCGCAAGCGGTGTGAGGTAGTTTTGCTTTGCCACACTTTTCGCAAGTGTTGAGAGCAACTGGTTTCAAGGCTAAATGGGCACGGTTTTTACCAACGGCCGCCTTAGTCCTTCTTTTTTTCGGATTAGCCATATTATTATGAAAATATATTAATTACTCCTTCAGTATAACGAAAACAGTTTTTTAGTCAACTTTATTAGGCTTAACTCCGACCAAGGCTTCAAATTCTGCCTTTTCTAAAGTTTCTTTTTCTAGTAAAGCGGCCACCACTTTTTCTAATGATTCTTTGTGATTAACGATTATTTCCTCAGCTTTCTTGCTAGCGGCCACTAGTAATTCGGAAATTTCCTCATCAATTTTTTCCGCTGTTTTTTCGCTATAATCGCGGTTCTCATGAAGTTCCCGTCCCAAGAAAACCATTTCCTCTTTATCGCCAAAGGTGCGCGGCCCCATCTTTTCGCTCATTCCGTAATCCGTGATTAAAGCTCGCGCTAGAGAAGTGGCGCGGCGCAAATCAGAAGTTGCTCCAGTAGTCACCTCGCCAAAAATATTTTTTTCAGTCAAATGACCGCCGAGCAAAACCGCCATTTCTTCAATAAATTCGCTCTTAGAGTGCATGTGCCGATCCTCCAAGGGAACTTTGAGTGTGTATCCGCCGGCACTGCCGCGAGCAATAATAGAAATCTTTTGGACTGGATCAATTTTGGTAGAAAAATGAGCGACCAAGGCATGCCCAGCTTCATGATAAGCAGTAATCTTTTTTTCTTGGTCATTAATCACCCGGCTACGTCTTTCTGGACCAATCATTACTTTTTCAATCGCTTCAAACAAATCTTCCATTTGAATTTCCTTCTTATTCTGACGAGCGGCAAGAATGGCGGCCTCATTTAAAACATTTGCCAAGTCGGCGCCAGAAAATCCAGCAGTTCTTTCGGCGACAAATTTCAAATCAACTTCTTTTGCTAGTGGTTTTTGCCTGGCGTGTACTTGCAAAATTTCTTCACGGTCTTTTAAGTCTGGGTTATCAATAGTTACTCGGCGATCAAAACGTCCAGGACGAAGAAGGGCGGGATCAAGAACATCGGGTCGATTAGTTGCGGCAATCACAATCACATTCACTGTTGTTTCAAAACCATCCATCTCCACCAAAATCTGATTGAGGGTTTGTTCTCTTTCGTCGTGTCCGCCACCAACGCCAGTGCCCCGACGACGTCCAACGGCATCAATTTCATCAATGAAGATAATGCAAGGGGAAGTTTTTTTGGCTTTTTCAAAAAGGGAGCGGACGCGCGAAGCCCCAACACCGACAAACATTTCTACAAATTCAGAGCCAGACATATGAAAGAATGGCACGCCTGCTTCACCGGCAACTGCCCGGGCCATCAAGGTTTTTCCGGTTCCTGGGCCACCAAGAAGCAAAACTCCGCGTGGGATTCTTGCCCCAAGATCGTGAAACTTTTTTGGAAATTTTAAAAACTCAACTACTTCTGCTAATTCTTCTTTTGCTTCTTTGGAGCCGGCAACATCTTTGAAGGTAACTTTTTCTTTTTTGTCTAAATTAAATTCCTTGGCCTGACTCTGTCCGAAAGACATCGCTTTTGAATTAGCGCCAGCCATCCCACGCAACATGAAAAATAGGAATACACCCAGGAGAACCATTGGCAAGAGAAATGGTAAAATTGAAGAGACAAACAAGTCCATACCGGTTTCTTCTTTGATTACCACACCCACTTTTGACATTTGGTCGGCGCCAACTTGATAGTTCGCCAAAAGAGAAGAGAGTGATTCGCCAGTTTCTTTTTTTACTTCTTGTTGGCGACCATCTTGAAGAGTTAAGGCTAATTTATCACCAGAAACTTCAATTGATTTTACCTGCTCATTTTTCACTTCTGAAACGAGAGTTTCTAGACCAACTTTTTCAATACTTTTTTTATTTTGAAAAGATGAGAAAATGGCGGCAATCACCAAAAAAACCAAAAAAATTAAAACAAAATTGCGAAAAAGTTTTTTCATAAACTAAAAATAAAAGTAATTATTGTTAAAAAAATCATATCATTGAACAGGGGTTTTGGCAACGGAGACAAAAAAATAACCTTGATTTACGTAAAGTAAACCAAGGTTGAAGTGTCCGCCAATTGGCGGGGTTAGAAAGTACAAAGGGCAAAGTCCAAAGGGCTAAGAGGTCCAAGGACCAAAGAACAAAGGACTAAGATTTAGAAACTTGCGAAACGACGAAAGCAAACCCACCGCTACGATTCCACTCGCTGCCAGGGTTGTCATAAGGCGTGTCCAACCAGGAACCATCGTCACCGCGATCCGCGCCGAGCAGCTTAGGATCGCCGTCAGAATCTTTTATTGGGTTGTGCATGGCAACTATCCAATATAAGCCCATAGCTTCAAGCTCTTTGTCAGAAAATTTTTCCCTGACAAGGCAAGCTACTTCAGTATTAGGTGCGGTAAATTTCCTTTTTTTAGCTTCTTCGCGGATATTATTAGTTATCCTATTATTGTCGCTAAAAATTTCTCCCTTGAGGACAGCAATTTCTGTAGTTACTCCTGATGTCGGTTTAAAACTTTCTGAGTGTAAAACGCTTTTAGCATAACCGCTAACCCTAAAGCCTTTGCCTTCTAGGCGAGGAATCCATTCTTCACCAGTGGTGCCGTCTGAAGTTACTGAAAAACTGATGACACCGTCATGTTCTCGCCAATCAGGGGAAGCTTTTATTATCTCAATTGCTTCAAGCACTGAAAGTTTTTTTTCTTCAATAATCTGTGCTAATTTCTGAAATTCTTTTGTGTTTGTTTCCATGATATATAATTTTTTTGGTTATTATTAATATTTTAATGAATATTTATGGGGGTAACGCCCCGATTTAAGTACAAGAAAAATTATGGCATAAGGCCATAATTTTGTCAACCTAAGCACATTTTTTATTTTTATATTAGCCAAAAACACAAAAAGCACCCCTCACGAGGTGCTTTTCAGGACGTTTTATGTTCTAAAAGTTAAGCTGCTTCTTCCTCGGAAACAGTTTCTTTGGCTTCATCTTCTTTCTCAGCTTTCTTCTTGGAAACTTTTTCTTTATTTGGTGCGGCTTCTTTTTTTTCTTCACTTACTTCGCCGGAATTAGTATGAGACACACCAGCCAATTTCAAGCCCAAACGATGTTCGCTCGGAGAAATGTTAACGATCTCAAAATCTCTTACTTCGCCAGATTGGAATAAATCAGTGATTTTATCCTTTGCCGCTAAACCGATTTGAGAAATGTGAGCAAGGCCGTGAATTTCTTCATCAAGTTTTACAAACAAGCCAAAAGGATTAACTTTCAAAATAGTACCCTTAACAACTTGCCCAGCCTGATATTTTGCACTAGCTTCCTGCCAAGGATCACGCATTAATTTTTTAGCACTCAAGAAAATCTTAGCGCCTTCAATGCCGACAATTTCGGCCTGGATTTTATCACCAACGTGGTAAAGTTCGTTCGGAGAGTCAATTCTCTGCCAAGCTAATTCAGAAATATGAATCAAGCCTTCCATTCCTTCATCAAAGCTAACAAACAAACCGAAGTTTGTAACCGCCGTGATTTTTCCTTCAACGACCATGCCAGTTTGGTATTTATCCAAAGCTGGTTTTTGACGTTTGGTCCAAACATCCTTTTCAGAGAAAATAATTTTATTTTCCACTTCATTCAAAGTCATGACGTTGACTTCAAATTCCTGGCCAACAAAACCTTTTAATTTTTCAAGGATTTTGCTCTTGTCGCCACCGCTGATTCGTGGATAGTTTTCTGGAGCAAGTTGAGACACTGGTAAAAAGCCATTAATTTGGCAATAACGAGCGAGCAGACCACCTTTGTTGGCGTCAATAATTTTCACAATCACTGTGCTCTTATCTTTATTGGCATTACGCAAATTATCCCAAGCCTTTTCTTGGCCGACTTGGCGGAAAGACAATTCCAGTTCACCATTTTCATTTTCTTCTTCAATCACCGCAGCTTCAACTTCATCACCAGGTTTTAAATTGGCAAATTCTGGAACTTCAACATAAAGTTCTGGGCCGCGAACAACACCCATCATGATACCGTCAAAGTCTAATTTGACCTCGGACTTAGAAGCAGAAACTACCTTACCTTTAATAATTTCACCAATCTGTGGTACTACCGGCGGATTTTCATCCAACAAAGCACCAAAATTTTTTTCTTCAGACATAAAAAAAATACCCTTAACCCTCCTGTCGGAGAGCTCGTCGGTCACCTTGGAACCAACGAATTTATAAAAGGTGAGTATTTAGTTAACTAGACATTATCATTATTCCAGACAAAAAGCAAGGGCGGAGCCAACTGGCCCCGCCCAAAGAAAATTCACTTAAATTTTTATCACTACTGGCAAAACCATCGGTCTTCTTTTTGTTTGGTTAAACAAGAATTGACCAATATCGTTGCGGATTTTGTTCTTAATAAAATCATCGTCCGCTGGAATTTTTTTGTCCTGTTCTTTAACAATATTTTTTACTCTGGTTCGAGTTTTCTCAATCAAATCACGATTTTCTTTCATATGGACAAAGCCCCGAGAAATCAAATCAGGATTGCCGATTAAATTGCCAGTTTTGGAATCAATGGTCGTAATAACCACAATCATTCCATCTTCTGACATCATTCGTCGGTCGCGCAACACAATCTCGGAAACATCACCAACCCCCAAACCATCAACCATCACATATTCAGTCGGCACTTTTTCTTTGGTTAAGATGCCAGACACTCCCTTGGCTAAGCGGCTGAATTCAACTACTTGCCCGTTATCAGCAACAAAAATTTTCTCTTTTGGAATACCAACCTGTTCGGCCAAATCGGCATTCGCCCTGAGCATATAATGATTGGCTTCAATCGGCATATAATATTCCGGCTTCACCAAGCGCATCATTAATTTTAAATCTTCCTGCTTGGCATGTCCGCCGGCGTGGATATCAAGCATTTTATAGTTAATAATTTTTGCACCCTGGCGCACCACGACATCCATTAAATTTTGAATCGTCCTTTCGTTCCCAGGAATTACTGAAGAAGAAAACAAAACCGTGTCACCATGTTTCAAAGACAAGCTACGATGTTCACCACGAACCAAGCGAGAAAGAAAAGCGTTGCTTTCTCCTTGAGCGCCGGAACCGATAATAATAATTTTATTGTCTGGCAGGCGAGATAGTTCTTTGTCTTCAGCAAGAATCCTTGGATCAAATTTTAAATAACCAATTTCTTTTGCTACTTCTACATTGTTGTTAATACTGCGTCCCTGCAAGTTTACCCGACGGCCATAACGAGCAGCGAGTTCAAAGATTTTTTGAATACGAGAGAGCTGGGAAGCAAAGGTACCAATAATAATTCGGCCATCAATTTTTTCAAATAATTTTCCCATCTCATCACCAATTGCTGATTCAGAAATCTGATATCCAGGATGAGTCGCATCGGTGGAGTCCGCCATCAACATCAAAATTCCCCGAGAACCAATTTGGGCAATCCGATTCAAATCGGCTGGTTTGTCGTTGACTGGCGTGAAATCAATTTTAAAATCTCCTGTATGGATAATTGTCCCGACTGGAGTGGTAATAATAATTGCAAAACAATCTGGGATAGAATGATTAACCCGCAAAAATTCCATTGTAAAAGCTGACCCTAATTTGAAATTACTATGGTCATCAACTTCTTTAATCTTTAAAAGAGGAGCACTTTTGTATTCCTGATGTCGTTTACGAACCAAACCGGATGTTAATTTCCCCATGAACATTGGCGGGTTGCCAATTTCGCCCATGATATGTGGGATACCGCCAATATGATCATAGTGACCATGAGTAATAATTACACCCTTAATCCAATCTTTTTTGTCTTTCAAATAAGTAACATCGGGAATGATGTAATCAATGCCGGGCATGTCTTCATCTGGAAACATCAACCCCATGTCAATAATAATAATTTCCTTATTGTATTCAATCACGGTCATGTTGCGGCCGACTTCTTCCAATCCGCCCAAAACCATCACTCTTAATTTTCCCCCATTATTGGTGTGAGAAAAAACTTGACGAGGAGTATTTCGTAAAGGAACACGACGATTGCCACTTTGATTTTCAGAAGAGGCATCTTTATTTTCTTTGTTTTCCGAATGAAAGCTTCGGACAGCTGGTCGGCGACGGTTGAAGCCCCCGCCTTGAGGGTGGGCGGCTTTCGGCTGAGAAAAGTTGGGCAAAGCCAAACCACTCGCCGGCTTTGCGCCAGAGTTAAAATTGATCATAAATGAACTTGAGTTAATAAATTAATAAAATATGAGAAGGATTTGCGATTACCAGACAAAACGATGTCTAACGCGCAAATACCAATTTGAGATGGAAGCGAAACGATTATTCGGCTCAATGATAGAAGTGCCGCTAAAACCGTGTATTTTTTTTACTTGTAAATAAAGATAATTTGGAGAAAAAAGAAAAACCGCACCTTGATCGTTAACAACTAATTCCTGAAATTGGCGATATTTTTCCATTCGCAAAGAATCATCGCTCGCCAAACGGGCATCTTCCAAAAGTTTGTCGGCATTAGTGTTGGAATAACTTGCAATATTTAAACCTTCAGAAATCTGGGAAGAATGCCAAAAAGCATAAACATCTGGATCGGCACCGATATTTTCTCCAAAAAGCAAAGCTTCAAAATTTTTCTCGCTCGCAACCTCAGCGGCAATCTGTGAAGAAGGAAGTGGGTGAAGAGAAGTCTTCACTCCTACTGCCTGCCAAAATTCTTGAATTTTTCCGGCGACCAGAGCATTGTCCGTTGAATCTGGGTAGGTCAAGGAAATTACCAAAAATTTATTTCCTGGATTTTTTTTAGTTCCTTTTTTGACTAACCAAGTTCCAACCGCATCAACTCCCGCATCAGAGGCTTTTTCCGAAAAGACACTAACAGCAATCCCTTCAATTTCTCTAGTCGGATTGTTGATGTCGTCCTCGGACAAAACTATTTTAGTAAATCCGGCGTCATTAAAAATTTTTTCAGATTCTTTCGGAGAATATTTTTCTGTTTTGATTTCCTGATTAAACGCTGGGCTATCGCTCAAAATCGGACCGCGAACTTCACGCGCCTGACCGTTAAAAACTTCGGAAATAATTATCTCCTTGTTTATTGCCTGATTCAAAGCCAGACGAATTTCTTTGTCGGCCAAAAATTCATTGTTTTTTTGATTGAAAAAAATCGCCTCCAATTGAGGTTGATTAAGATAATGAAAAACTAAGGAACTTTTAGCAAACAAATCTTTGCGCGCCCCAAACGGCAAATAAGAAACTCCATCAATTGAATTATCGTTCAGAGCTTTAATCGCCGAAATAGAGTCCGGATAAAATTTAAAAGAAATTTCTGGGATATAAGGCTTCTGACTATAATAATCCGCATTTACCTCCAAAAGATATTCCTTAATTTCACCGTTTTTATTTTTAATTAATGATTTGAATTTATAAGGGCCAGATCCAATTGGTTTTAAATTTAATTCTGCCAAAGTTGCTGATTCCGGAGTTACTGCCCCCCAAATATTTTTCGGTAAAATCCCAAAAGTTAAAACACCAAGAAAAGGGGCATAAGCCTGGCTCAACTTGAATTTGACCGTATAGTCATCAACTTTTTCTACCTCAAACCCAGAGAAAGAACCGCGAAGCGGCGAACGAAATTTTGGGTTTTTTATGGCCTGAACCGTAAAAACAACATCATCAGCCGTTAACTTTTCGCCGTTGTGCCAAAGAGCATTCTTTTTCAAAACCACTAGATATTCCTTGCCGTCCTCGCTCTTTTTCCAGGATTCAGCCAAATCTCCAGCCAAACTTCCTTCTTCATTATATTTAAGAAGAGAAGAAAAAATTAAACTGGAAATATCAATATCAGCATCACGGTTGCTAGCATAAATCGGATTGATGTATTTTGGCGAACCGACAAGACCTTCAATATAACTTCCCCCGGAAAGAGGCGTGCTAACAATATGTTTATTAAAAAAAACAATTCCTAAAAATAAAATATTGATTACTAAAATCAAGGCGCAGATTTGAACAATTTTTTTCTCTCTAGGTGATAAAAATTTCCCAAGATATTTTAATTGCTCGGAGTTTGGTAATTTTTTTGTAGAGAGCGAATAGACTAGCTTTCGGTTTAAATCCAAGTGATCGTGCTCCGCCTCTTTTTTGTTCTTGCCAAAAAAATTTAAACGCACAAAAAAACGAGACAAAACGTTTTTCGTCTTTTTGACTGAGCGAAAAAAATTATTTTTCGTAAATTTCATTGATTTTGCAAGAGGCAAGATAAAAACCGAGCGTTATTTTAAAATAACGCTGGCCAGAGAAATTAAGAAGAAAAGAGTGGCGAGAATAACCGTTGCATAGAAAAGTTTTTTCTCTGCTCCTCGCTTGGTTAAGTATACGCTAGAGCTTCCTCCGAAAGCGCTACCCAAACCAGACCCCTTGCTTTGCAGGAGAATAACGATAATAAGAAGCAGGGCAATGACAATCTGAGTAATTTTAAGCCAAAACATATAAAAATGAATTATTTTTTCAACCGTTCAATAATTTTTGCCAAAACAGTTTTGTTGTTTACTGCTAAATCGGCTAAAACTTTTCTGTCCAAAGCGATGTTTTCTACTTTTAGCGCATGGATAAATTTGGAATAAGAAAGACCGTGCTCATGAACAAAAGCGCCGATTTTAATTTGCCACAAAGCGCGCATGACTGTTTTTTTCTTGCGGCGGTCAGCATAAGCATGGGCACCAGCCTTGGTGCGGGCAGTTTTTGCAACTTTGATTAAATTCTTACGACCCCATTTGAAACCTTTGGTCGCTTGATGGAGTTTTCGTCTTTTTTTGACGTGGGAAGTACCCCGTTTTACTCTAGGCATATTCTAAAAAAATAAAAACTAAATAAATTAATATTGAATCAACTGCTTGATAGTCTTTTCTAGGGTTTTGGTCGTGTTAATATCAGAACGCTTGATGCGCTTGGTTTTTCCGGTTTCACGAGCATTAAAATGGTCCTGACCAGCTTTTCTTTGAACAAGCTTGCCGCTACCAGTTACTTTAAAGCGCTTCACGGTCGCCTTGTGAGTTTTGATTTTAGGCATATTTTCTAATTTACGATAAAAAAACAGGTAGTAAGCACCTGATTTATACTGTCAGTTTACTTCTTATTGAACAATATAATATTAAATCTTCCTTCTTGTCTTGTCAAGGGCTGTTCAACCTCAACATTAAGATTTTCACGAGTTTTGAGCTCATCAATAAAACGATTTATTGACTCCATGGCTTTCTGGGGATATTGCTTTTCGCGGCCACGCATCATGATTTCAATCTTTAGTTTGTTGTCTTTGGCTAAAAATTTTTCTGCCTGATTCAAGCGGAAATCAAAATCATGTTCACTGATTCGGACCGAGAGACGAATACTCTTGGTTTCTACCTTTTTTTGCTGAAGCTTCTGTTTGTGGGCCTTTTTTTCCCGCTCATAGCGAAACTGACCAAAATCCATGATTTTTACAACTGGCGGGTTGGCTTTTGGGTTGACTTCAACCAGATCCATGCCAGCGTCAACTGCCATTTGCAAGGCAACAGCTGTTTCAACGGTGCCAATTTGTTCTCCCTCTTCGTTAATAACCGAAACCTCCGGCACGCGAATTTGCGCGTTGCTACGAAAGACGATTGTTGGTTTGACCGGTTGGGCTTTACGCCATTTAATACGCATGGAAAAATAAAAAAATTAAAAGTTTGTCAGCTTTTCATTAATATTAATAGCAAGAATAATATGAAAAGTCAAATAAACTAACTACGCACTTTTAATTATTTTATCAATCATTATTTTCGCAATTGGCGCAATCTCAATCTTATCTAACTCGTTTATATCAATAAACTCCGCCCCTAAAGAATCCTGGCCGTCAGCCTCACTTTTTATGGTCTCAAATGAAGCGGAAACTTTATAATATAGGCCAAGATGATGAAGTTTTCTCAGCTCCCCGGATTCATTAAAATAATCACAAAAATACTCATTATTACCGAAAAAAGAATAATTTCCTAAAATAATTCCAGTTTCTTCAATAAATTCCCTTTTTAGAGTCTCCTCTACTTTTTCGCCAAACTCAACACCGCCACCAGGAAGATCAAACATGCCTTTGTAGGCACCACGAGATTTTTTTATTAGAAGTATCTTTCCTTGATTAATAAAAATACCATAAACCCCGACGTGAAAACGTTCATTAGATAAGTTAGTCATAGATTTTATTATACTATACTGGAGCAGTAAAACAAAAAAACAACTCCAATTTTGAAGTTGTTTTTGTTTGGAGCGGGTAAGGGGAATTTAGCGCGCTCACTTTTCGCCGGAATTGCGAAAAGTTCACTTATCCGGGGTTGGCGGCCGACCCGCATTTAGCGGCTCGTCCGGCGTTCGTTTATTCGCCTCGTCTTCCGTCTCGGCTCATAACTCACTGCCAACCTGGTTCGATTCCCCAGCTCACAGTCTGGCAAATATAAAAACACCTCTTGCGAGGTGTTTTTATATTTGGAGCGGGTAAGGGGAATCGAACCCCTCTTTCGACCATGGCAAGGTCGCATAATAACCACTATACGATACCCGCACTCTTCTTTTTCAATTTAACAAAAAAATTAAAACTACACAAATTAACGGGTGCCGCGGGCGGGAATCGAACCCGCACTGTGTCGCCACAACTGGATTTTAAGTCCAGCGCGTCTACCAATTCCGCCACCGCGGCAACGATGACGACTGAAAAAATCAGCAGAACATCAGCTTACCGTTAAATAAGCTTTGTGGAGATGATGGGAGTTGAACCCATGTCCAATAAATCTTGGCCGAAACGGAACTACAAAGTTATTCTGACTTGAATCTTAGCTCATGCGTCAAAGCCAAACGAAATCGCACGAGAGCGACCCCTTAAGTTTCGGCTGGCAATCAGGAGTAATCTTACCAACCTATCCTTGAAATATAACACTCGCGACCCAACACCAAGGACTAGTTGGACGAATGGTTGCGGCTATTAAGCGGCAACTGGAGCGAACGCTGGAACCTTCCAAGAGAAGGCGGCGCCGCTTGTCTTTGCGACAGTTGTGTTTTTGATCACTTTTACGTGTTAATCAGCACGCTTTGCCCGTTTAGGAAATAATCTACTGTCGATGCCTGGCATCCCCAGTTTTCCTTTTTGTAAGAGTACTATTTGTCGTTCTGTTTCCCTTTTTTTGATAGCGGCACGCTTGTCTTCCTTCTGACGACCACGCCCGACACCAAGCTCAAGCTTCACAAAACTATGCTTAGTATATATTTTCAGAGGCACCAATGTCAAGCCCGTTTCTTGTCTCTTTCCAATCAAATGGCTAATTTCTTTTCGGTTTAACAACAGCTTGCGCTCACGAGTTGGCAAGTAGCTCTCCATCTTGCCGGCCTGCGGATAAAGGGAGATATGAGCGCCGACTAGATACGCCTCCGGCTTCCCGTGAAGGTTGCGGATAGAAACATAAGCGCCGCGCAAGCTAATATGGCCGTTCTTCACAGACTTCACTTCATAACCTTTGAGCGACAGTCCCGCTTCGTAAGTTTCTGAAATTTCGTAATCAAAGTGGGCACGCTTATTGATAGCTAGCGTCGGCATTTAATAAACTATTATTTTTTTATATTCCAATCTTTTAGCAAAGATAAAGTTTTTTCATGGACAATGGCATTGCGCAAATAACGGCGGTAGGATTGAGTTTCCACGGTCTTCAAGGCTTCAGCGTCTTTGCTATAATGTTTTTTTAAATCGGCAACTTTGGCATCAATTTCTCCTTCAGTAGCTTCTACTTTTTCAATAATTGAAACTTCTCTGAGAACCATCGCAATTTTCACACGCTTCACTGCCCCTGGTAACAAATCTAACATAATTTCATTTTCAGTTTTGCCAGTATGCTGAAGATAGTCAGGAAAATTCAAGCCCTGATGTTCAAGCCCATGTTTCATTTCTTCCATCATCCCTTCTGATTCATGATCAACTAAAGTCTCGGGCAAATTACCGATTTTGGAATCATTAACAATTTTTTCCAGCATTTCAATTTCGGCTTTTTGACTATTTTTATATTCGGTCTCGGCAATAATATTTTTGGAAATTGCCTCTTTCATTTCCGCTAAACTTTTAAAATTAAAACCAACAGCAAATTCATCATTTACTTCTGGGATTTCCCGGCGATAAATTTCTTGTGCCTTAATTTTAAAATCTACTAATTTCCCAGCTAAATTTTTCTGATGATGATTTTCTGGATAATGAATTGAGAAATCACGTTCACCGCTTTTTTCAATTCCCGCAATTTGATCATCAAATCCAGGAACCAAATAATCTTTGCCGAGAATAACCGCTACTCCCTTACTAGCGCCACCTTCAACTGGCACTTTGTCCAAGAAAATTTCAATATCCAGCAATACTTTGTCGCCAATAACTGCTTTATGCCCTTCGTCAGCCAAAAATTCCTTAGTACGCATTTCTGCCAAATCTTTAATCGTTTTTTCCAGCTCTTTTTCATCAACTTTCGCTTCAACCAATTTAATATCTAGGTCTTTATATTTTCCCAAAGCGACATCAGGCAGAACGGAAATTATCACTTTGCATTCCACTGGATTGTTTGGTGCTAATTTCGTGATATCCACTCTTGGGCCGCCGACCGTTTGCTTCCCAGTTAATTGTTCGGTCAAAACACTGTCAATTTTTTTGCCAATTAATATTCTGGCTGCTTCTTCCCAGAGGCTCATTTCGCCAACTTTCTGTTTTACCACTTCCAAAGGCGCTTTTCCGGGACGAAAGCCTTCAATTTTTAAATTTTCAGAAATTTTTTCTGCAGCCTTAGCTAAATGTTCCGAAACTTCTTCAACGGTAAATTCCAGGGTAAATTCTACCTGAGAATTCTCTAATTCTTTTTTATTTACTTGCATATAAGTGATTAATCAATTAATTCTAAGCTTTTTTATTTTAATGATAATTGAGGAAAAAAGCAAATTTATTGGGAAAAACAAAAAAACACCCTTGCTATTAACTAGCGAAGGGCATTTGAGAAATTATGATTTGTCTTTCACATAACCGATGTGGCTGAGGGAGTGATTTTCAGGCTTGTCCTTAATTACTTCGTTATATGCTTCTTGCCAAGAAAAGACGGTTTCTTCTAGTTGGAGATTTCGCTCCTGAAGAATTTTTATTTGCAAATCTTTAGCGGCCAGCAAGCCAGACAATATTACTACCGAGGGTGGCAAAATCTTCGCTTTTCTTTTCATGAGATCCTCCTCACTTTTTAAATTATTAAAGAAAGTCCTTATCAATATTTTATTCTTGAAAAACTAAAAAAGCAAGAGATATTTTTATTTGCAAAAAGGCCTGCCCCCACGGACAAGCCTTTTTTGTTTTTCCAAATTTTTAATCTC
Source organism: uncultured Gammaproteobacteria bacterium (assembly GCA_964431155.1). Taxonomy (GTDB): domain Bacteria; phylum Patescibacteriota; class Patescibacteriia; order Patescibacteriales; family UBA12465; genus CAINDR01. Next base: position 15,162 of record CAYSIJ010000008.1, on the reverse strand, counting down.
TTAAATCAATAAACCAACAATGAGCAATGCCACAATATTCAAGACCTTAATCATTGGGTTAATCGCTGGACCAGCAGTATCCTTATATGGATCACCAACGGTGTCGCCAGTGACTGCCGCCTTGTGGGCATCAGAGCCCTTGCCACCGAAAAAGCCAGTTTCAATATACTTCTTGGCATTATCCCAAGCGCCGCCACCAGAAGTCATAGAAATTGCTACAAAGATTCCGGTCACAATTGAACCAACGAGCAAGCCACCAAGAGCTTCAACGCCGTGAGCTTTACCAAAACCGAAACCAACAATAATCGGCACAACAACTGGGATCAAAGCTGGCAAAATCATGGCTTTTAAAGCAGCTTTGGTGACAATGTCAACGGTGCGGCCATAATCTGGTTTTTCGGTGTTATTCATAATGCCTGGTTTTTCTTTGAATTGAGCGCGAACATCTTCAACCACCGAGCCGGCAGTTTTCCCAACCGCACTCATGGCTAGTGCGCCAAAATAATATGGCAATAAACCGCCCAAGAATAAACCAATCAAAACATAAGGATTGTTAATCATGAATTCGGCATTACCACCGGAGGCTTTGATTTTGTAGGTGAAATCGGCAAACAGAACAAGCGCGGCTAAAGCAGCGGAGCCAATTGCATAGCCTTTGGTCACTGCTTTTGTGGTATTTCCAACGGCATCCAAAGGATCAGTGATATTTCTAATATCATCTCCAAGCTCAGCCATTTCCGCAATTCCACCAGCGTTGTCAGTGATTGGACCATAGGCATCAATTGTTACAATAATACCGGCCATAGAAAGCATCGCCATTGCGGCAACGGCGATACCATAAATACCAGCCAAACTATAAGCACCAAAAATTGCCAAACAAATAACAATAACCGGCCAAGCAGTAGATTTCATGGAAACAGCAAGGCCCGCAATTACGTTTGTGCCGTGACCAGTCTTACTCGCTTCAGCAATACTTTTCACTGGAGCAAAGGCCGTAGAAGTATAATATTCAGTAATAAAAACCAAAGCGCCAGTAACTGCTAAACCAATTAAGGTTGAGAAATAAATATTCATCGCCAAAACAGAATCGGAAAACATCATTTTGGTAATTGGATAAAAAGCAATCGCCGACAAAACACCAGCCGCAATCAAACCTTTATACAGTGCGCCCATGATATTGTTTTTTTTGCCCAAGCGAATAAAGAAAATACCAATAATTGAAGCGATAATTGAAAGAGCACCAATTACTAACGGAAACAAAATAATGTTTTCATTATCAACAAAAAGCAAAGAACCGAGCACCATTGTAGCGATTGAAGTCACGGCATAAGTTTCAAATAAATCCGCAGCCATACCAGCGCAGTCACCAACGTTGTCACCAACGTTATCGGCAATCACTGCTGGATTGCGAGGATCATCTTCTGGAATACTAGCTTCAACCTTACCAACAAGGTCAGCGCCGACGTCAGCTGCTTTGGTATAAATACCGCCGCCAAGACGAGCAAAAATAGAAATCAAAGATCCCCCAAAACCAAAACCGATTAAGGCGTGCAAATCATGAGTCAAAAAATAAAAACCAGCAGAACCAAGTAAAGCCAAGCCGACAACGAGCATCCCGGTGACACTGCCACCTTTTACGGCAACATTCAAAGCCTTTTTCAAGCCGCCATGAGCAGCTTCAGCTGTGCGGACATTGGCCCGAACGCTAACATGCATCCCGATATAACCAGTAAGAGCAGAAAGAACCGCCCCAACCAAAAAAGCGACGGCGGTCATCCAACCAAGGACTGGACCAAGAATTAAAAACAAAATTGCGGCCACAATTGCCACAGAACGATACTGGCGGTTCAAAAACGCATTGGCGCCTTCTTGAATTGCCCGAGCAATTTCCTGCATTTTTTCATTACCAGCAGAAAGTTTAAAGATACTTCGGATTGAGATTAAGCCATAAGCAATAGCGATAATCGCTGAACCGAGAATAAGATAAGTGGAGTTCATAATTTTTTAATTATAATAATTGATTATTTTTATTCTTTAGCGGCTTCTTCTTTCTCTATTTCCGCTACTACTTCTTCGGCGACAGCAACTTCGCCATCATCTTCGCTCGTTACCACTTTTACTTCACCACCTTCGGAATCTTCCAATTAGTGAGATGAGCGGCTAAACGAACATTTTGACCAGCCTTTCCGATTGCTAACGATAATTTATCAGCGCTGACTTTGACTGTCGCTTTGTGTTCTCCTTCATTTAACTCCAGACTGATGATTTTTGCCGGTGCGAGAGCGTTGGCAATAAATTTTTCTGGATTTTCATCATATTCAATAATATCAACTTTTTCGCCACCTAATTCTTGAATAATGGTTTGAATACGAGCACCACGTTGGCCAACACAAGATCCAACCGGATCAACATTCTCAACATCGGTCCAAATAGCAACCTTGGAACGAGAACCAGCTTCACGAGCGATTGCTTTTATTTCTACCAAACCATTGGCAATTTCTGGGATTTCCAAAATGAAAACTTTTCTTAAAATTTCTTCTGACTTGCGAGAAAGAATAATCTCTGGACCCTTATTTCCAGAGCGAACTTCTTTAATATAAACTTTAACTCTTTCACCCGGGTTGTAGCGTTCATTAAAAATTTGTTCTTCGGCAGGCAAAATTCCGACCGCCTTTCCGAGATCAACCAGCACAAAACGACCTTCACGACGTTGAACAATCCCCGAAACAACTTCTTTCTCTTTGCCCTTAAATTCAGAAAGTACCATATCCCTTTCCACTTCACGCAATTTTTGGATAATCACCTGCTTTGCAGTTTGAGCAGCCATTCGGCCATAACTTTCTGGAATTGGCAGTTCGGTAACAATTTCATCACCAACCGAAGCACCGTGCTTCATAATTCCTGCTTCTTTTAATTGAATATCGGTTTTTGGATTAAACTTTTTTACTTCTTCTTCCTCTGGGTTATGGACATGATCTTCTTTCCTTTCTTCTTTTTCTGGGCGGTGGATTCCTTCCTGCTGTTCTCTTAAACGTTCTAACATTTCTCTTTCTTCTTCTTCCGGCAAATCTTCAACAACAGTTTTCACGTCAAAAATTTTTGACTTTCCGGTTGCCGGGTCAAATTCGACGCGAATATTTTGATTTTTTTCACCATAATCTTTACGATAAGCCGCCGCGAGAGCGAGCTCAATCGTTGAAACCACGGTTTGAAAATCAAGATTTTTTTCTTCGCAAATTTGCTTGATTGCGCTTGTTAAATCAGACATATTAAATTTTTGCGGCTTTTCTTAAGAAAAACCTGTAAATTATAGAAAAAGCTAATTGTAAGAACAACTAGCTTTATGAGAAAATACTATCATGCTACCAGAAAAAAGTCAAAATTAAGGAACTAAAGTGCCAGAAGTCACGTGGATTAATTGTTTGAAAATAAAAATTGTTAATCCTTTGGCCACCAAGATAATCACCAAGCCGATAATTGCGCTTTTCAAATAACCTTGCGCATCCTCAATTTTTTTAGAATCTCCTCCAGAAGTCATCCATAAAAACCCTGCCATCACAGTTAAAATCAAAAATAACACCGCCAAAAGAGTGAGAGAAAAATTAATAATATTATAAACTGTCACCCGAATATCATCCGGAGATCCTGATGGCTTCCCAAACCAGGAGCCGATGGAATTGTTGCCAGTGGCGCCGATTTGAGAATCCCACATTCCTGCCGCAGAAACTGAACTAATAGCAAAAAGGCTAAAAACAAAAAACAAGACAAAAGAAACAAATATTTTTTTAAATTTAATGCTTTCCATAAATTTTGATATAATATTGATATAGGTTATTATAACACACATGAGTCTTTCCGCAAAAATTGCTTATAACACTTTAATCCAGGTCGCCGGCAAAATATTGGCGACTGTTTTGAGTTTGGTCGCTCTAATGCTAATGACTCGCTACCTCGGTCCAACTAGCTTTGGGGAATACACCACCGCCTTCACCTTTATTTCAATTTTTGCAATTTGCGCCGATTTTGGATTGACTTTGGTCACTTCCCGCCTTTTAAGCACTCCGGGGGCTGATGAAAAAAAAATTATTGGCAATCTTTTTGGACTGCGTCTAGTTTTAGCAATTGGTTTAGTCGGGCTTGCTCCTTTAATAATATATGCCTTCCCTTACTCCTGGGCCGTGAAAGTCGCTGTCTTAGCTGGTGCCGCCGCTTTTGTCTTCCCTTTGTTGAACCAGATTTTTGTCGGTTTCTTTCAAAAAAAATTAAACCTCATTTATGTCGCGCTGGCCGAAGTTCTTAACCGAATTATTTTTTTAGGAGCGGTAATCGTGAGTATTAGAGGAAATTTCGGTTTAACTGGAATGATGATTGGTCTTAGTATTTCGGCCCTTGCCAGCTTCTTGGTCCATTTTTATTTTGCCGGCAAAGAGACCAACGTCCGACCAGCCTGGGACTTCAAATTTTGGGGAGAAATTCTCAAGACTAGCTGGCCGCTAGCCATTACTATTATTTTCAATCTAATTTATCTAAAAGCCGACACTCTGATTCTTTCGTTGTTTAAAAGCCAATACGAAGTTGGGTTATATGGTGCGGCTTATCGGATTATTGAGGTCTTGAGCTCTTTGCCTTTTATTTTTGCTGGGTTAATTTTGCCAATTCTCAGTGCTGCTTGGCTTTCTGGCGACAAATCACGATACCAAAAAGTTCTTCAAAAATCTTTCAACTTAACAATGGTCGTGGTATTACCTTTAATTATTGGCGGCCAGTTTTTAGCGGGAGGAATTATCTCCATCATGGCCGGTGCCGCTTATGCTGATGCTGGATTAATTTTACAAATCTTACTTTTGGCAGTGGGCTTGGTATTTACGAGTTGCCTTTTTACTCATGCAATCATTGCAATTGATAAGCAGAAAAAAATTATTAGTGCTTATGCTTTCACTAGCCTTAGCTCACTTACTCTTTACTTATGGCTAATTCCGCGCTATTCATACTATGGAGCGGCAATTGCCACCGTTTATAGCGAATTGGCAATTACTATTGCCGCGATTTATTTTGTCCGCCGTTACAGCGATTTCCGTCCTAGTTTTAAAATTGTTCCAAAAGCTCTGCTCGCCTCCTTAATTATGGCTCTTTTTCTTTTCTTAATTCCGGCCGGTTTTCGCGACTCTCATTTT
>CAYSIJ010000008.1:0-9927 GCA_964431155.1 uncultured Gammaproteobacteria bacterium | reverse complement strand
AAGCCGTCAGATTTAAACACCATCTTAAATAAAAAAAATAATCCTGAAACCAATGTATAAATTAATTGAAGAAAACAAAGACTGGCTGGTGATTGAAAAGCCTGCCGGGTTGACCGTCCACGCTGGAGCAGGAATAAAAGAAAAAACTCTGATTGACTATCTTTTAGAAGACTATCCCGAGATTGCTGAAGCCGGAGACGACCCAAAGCGCCCGGGAATTGTCCAGCGCCTAGATAAGGAAGTAAGCGGTTTAATGGTTGTTGCCAGAACCACTAAGGGTTTTGAATATTTAAAAAAACAATTCAAAGAACGCCGAGTAAAAAAAGAATACACCGCTCTTGCCTTTGGCGTAATTGAAACTAATCATGAAATTTTGGACTTTCCGATTAAACGCTCTAGCAAGGGTTATAAAATGGCGGCCCTGCCACGAATTAGTGAAGAAAAGTTGAGCAACAAAAAACCAACCAACCGAGAAGTCGGCCTCCGAGAAGCCCTGGAAGGAGCAAGGGATGCCTGGACTGAATTCACCGTCTTGAAAAGGTTCACCGGTTAAGGTGAGAATTAAAACGGGCCGCACCCATCAAATCCGTGTCCATTTTTTTGCCTTCAATCACCCCTTAATGGGCGTCAAACTATACGCCAATAAAAAAAGTAAGGCAAAAAACCAAAAAATAAATCTGAACCGCGTTTTTCTCTTTGCTGATCATCTGGTTTTTACTGGTTTAGACGGGGAGAAACATGATTTTTCTTTGCCGATGCCCGATGATTTGACCCAGTTTATCAAAACTTTAAAAGAAAAAAAGTAAAAATTTAAAGACCGTTTGTTAAAATAGAATCTTATGAAAAAGATTCTATTTTTTATTTTTCTAGTATCTCTATTCTTTCCGATTATTGTTGAGTCAAAAGCACCAATAATAGCGGCAAAAGGAATTGTTATTAGTGCCCCCGGAGAGTTCGGCAAGCAGTTCTTTTATATTACTGACGGGAAAAATCTCTGGCAGATTTATAGTTACCGCTCAAATTTTCCCAAAATCAAAAAAGGCGACATTGTAGAGGTGCGCGGAGAAAAGAGCGAATCCCGTGGCTTAACCCGCCTTAAAATTAGTGACCAAAAACAAATAAAAATTACGGGTAACCAAAATTTGCCAGTAGCAGGTAGCATTGAGATTGACCAAGCCCAAAAAAATCTTGGAAAATTAATAATAATGACAGGAGAACTAAAAAAAGAAGATAGCGAAAAATTTATCTTGCGAGACCAAAAAGGAGAAATTATTTTAATCAGTCCAAAGCAATCTAGCTCTTTCTTTGTTGAACAAAAAAATATCAAGATTAGCGGCGTACCAATAATGAACGGGAAACAGCTTTCACTTTTGGTTATTTCTTCCACGTCTTTGAAAGATAACAAAAAAAATGAGGAAAAAACTGAAATCGCATCAGATATGGCACGGCCAGAAAATGAATTCCGCTTGGCAAAAACGACCTTATTAGTTCTGGCTGTTTTATTATTCTTGGTTTCATTAACAAAAATCGCCAAAAAAAGGAAGTTATTTTGACGATAAGTTTGTTTTTTACTATAATAAGAAAGCACTAATTTAAAAAATTATAATTAACGGATTATTTAAGTCCGACTTTTAAAAATATGCCGAAACAAAAAATTATTGGCTTGCCAAAAAAAACGTTTTTTGCTGCCCTGGGCGGAATAGTGATTATTATTGCAATCGTCACCGCCGTCGTCTTGTTTAAAGAAAAAACCAAAACCTTGAGCCTGGAAGAAGCAAAAATCCAAACCGAAACTTACATTAATGAAAATTTAATGCCTTCCGGCAGTAAAGTGAAAATTGAAAGCGTCCAAAATTACAAAGGCGACTTGTATCAAATGAAAATTGATTTAGGAAATGGCCAAAAAGTTGATTCTTATGTATCCAAAGACGGCACCAAGTTTTTCCCTCAATCAATGGATATGAAAATTTCTGCCGTTGACAGTGCAACAGCCGCACCAAGCGACCAAGCTGAAAAAGCTGTGAGCAGTGAAGTAAGTAAAAAAAGTGCCAAACCAGCAGTTGAATTGTTTATTATGAGCTACTGTCCTTATGGCACTCAGATGCAAAAAGGAATTGTCCCAGCAATTGAAGCCCTTGGCGATTCCATAAACTTCAAGTTGAAGTTTGTGAACTATGCCATGCATGGCGAAAAAGAATTACAAGAAAACCTGGTTCAATACTGCATCCAGAAACAAGAACCAAAAAAATTAAATTCTTATCTCAATTGTTTCTTGAAAGCTGGAGATTCAGCAACATGTTTAACAGAAAATAACTTAAATATTTCTTCCTGTGTTTCAAGTACTGACAAAGAATTTAAAGTCACTGAAAACTTCACCAACAAAGTGGGTTGGCAGGGTAGCTTCCCACCATTTGATGTTGACAAAGCTGACAACGAAAAATACAGTGTTCAAGGATCGCCAACTTTAGTCATTAACGGCGAAGAAATTTCGGCCTCACGTGATTCTCAAAGTTTATTAACCACAATCTGCAGCGCCTTTGAAAATGCACCAGCCGCCTGCAACGCAAAATTATCAACAACCGCTCCCGCTCCTGGATTTGGAACTGGCGCCGCTAGCACTGACAGCTCTGGCGCTCAATGTAATTAAGAAACAACCAAAAAAATACAAAAAACATCGCTTGAAAAAGCGATGTTTTTTTAAATCTCAACGTCAAAAATTCAAAATTTTGTTTGACAAAAGTTGTTTTATATGATACACTAGTCTTATGTCAGTAATTTAAAAAATTAATCATGAAAGGGAAAAACTTTAATGCGAAGCCTTTAACATTTCAGGAATTTATTGCCCCAGACGAAAAAGGCCGGGCAACTTATAATAACTTCTTCTTTAATTTTAATAGAGAGAGAAATTACGAAATGTTAAAAAATATTCATCCTGATTTAGCTAGAGCCCTGAAAGACGCCGATGAAAAATATCGGGTAAACGGTGAAGAAGCCTTGAAAAAAGAAAAAGTTTTTGGGTATTGTTATCCAAAAAGTGTTCTTGAAAAAGGCTATAAAGCTTACCGCATTCTCAGGGAACATTTAAAAGACTCTCCCGACCTTAAAAAAAGGATAAGCGAGTATAATAAAAATCAAGAAAAGGATTATCCCGATGACTGGGGAGCATTTTTTTCTTAAAAATTTAAAGACAGCACAAAATACTACGCTGTCTTTTTTAATACAAAAAACATCGCTTGCAAAAGCGATGTTTTTTATTTTTCCGTTTTTTATTTAATCCGGCCACGATATTTTTCGGCCGCCAAAATTCTTTTGATTGCTAGGATATAGGCCGCTTGCCTCAAAGTAATTTCCCCATTCTTCTCTTCAAATTTTTCAACTACTCTTTGCCAGCCAGACTTCATCTTCTTATCTAAAAGATTTTTTAAATAATCTTCATCCAAGATTTGACCGGTGCGATTTTGCGCCCATTCAAAATAACTAACAATTACCCCGCCCGAATTGGCAAGAATATCTGGTACTACAACGACCTGTCTTTTTGCTAAAATTCTATCGGCCTCCAAATTAATTGGGCCATTTGCAAGCTCAACAATACAAGGAGCGAGAATTTTTTCAGCATTCTGACCGGTGATTTGGTTTTCCAAAGCAGCTAAAACTAAAATATCTACTGGCAATTCTAATAGCTCGGCATTTGAAACTGCTTTACCGCCAGGAAAATCAAAAACACTGTTTCCACTATTTTTCCAAGCTGAAAGCGCTTTAATATCCAAGCCATTTTCATTATAAGTTCCGCCTTTGCTGTCGCTTGCGCCAACAATCAGATAACCATCAGCGGCTAATTTCTCGGCCATAAACAAACCAGCATTTCCATAGCCTTGAACAGCAATTTTCGCTGAGGCCTTTCCTGGTAAAAACTTCGCAATCATTTCTTTGGTAACCAAATATCCTCCCTGAGCAGTTGAATCACCACGCAAAGCGATTCCACCAAGTTCAATCGGTTTTCCGGTAATCATTCCGGGTTCATGGGCGCCTTTTATTTTTTCAAATTCATCCAAGATATAAGCCATGATTTGCCCATTAGTATAAACATCGGGGGCAGGGATATCCTTGTCCTGTCCGAGTTTGTCATAAAAAGCCCGGGCATAAGCACGACTAATTTCTTCCAATTCTTCCGGAGAAGAATCTTTTGGATTGAATTTTACCCCCCCCTTAGCTCCTCCATAAGGAATATCGGCTAATGAATTTTTAAGCGACATCCAAAAAGCCAAAGACTGGACCTCATCTTCACTCACTTCGGGATGAAAACGAATCCCGCCCTTCCCGGGACCGAGGGCACGATTATAAATAATCCGCCAGGCTGGCAATTGCCGACCATTGATTGAAAGTTCGGCATAAGAAACTTGCACCGGATTTTGCAAGGCAGTCATTTGTTCATCGGAAATATTTTCCAATTTTGCCGCTTCTTTTAAGCGTTCTAAATTTTCTAAAACAATACTCATATTTTTAAATTATTTTAATAAGCTGTCCAAGTCGCCTTTTAAAGTTTCTTTATTTTTCATCCCGACAAATTCACCGATTACGACGCCGTTTTTGAAAAGTTTCAAATTCGGAATACTTTGAATTTGATAATTCATTGCTAACTCGGTGTTACTTTGATTCTCAGTATCCACCTTGGCGATTTTTACTTTACCAGCCAACTCAACTGCCAATTCATCAAGGATTGGCGCCATCATCCGGCAAGGCATGCACCAGGGAGCCCAAAAATCCACCAATACTGGGATTTCACTTTTTAATACTTCAGCTTCAAAGTTATCTTTTGTTAGTTCTAAAACTTGTGACATAATTTTATTTTTAAATTTTTTATTATTTTTTATTTATTTCATCAAATAGTTTTTTTACCTTATCCTGATCAGCAGTCTTTCCCCTCCTCAAACAAGAAGACAATTCCTCCTCCATCACTTTTGACATCAAAGAGGCGGTCGCCGACTTGATGGCCTTTAACTGAATTAATAATTTTAAACAATCGTGCTGATTATCCGAAGAAACTATTTTTTTTACTCCTTCCAGTTGGCCAATAATGTTATTGATTCTTTGTTCAATGGTTTTCATATTTTTATATTATACCACACCCCTGGGGGGTGTCAAGAAAAAGAGGGTTACTTCCCCAGAACCAAAAAATAATTATATTCATCCTTCCGAAAATCAATAACTTTCAAGCCAGATTCTTTGATGATTTTTTTTAATTCACTTTCTTTAAAAGAATGGTAATACCGGAGGCGATTTTCATTTTTTGAAGTTTCTCCTCCCCATTCAAATACCGCATCACCAAAATCCAGGTCGGAAAGAAAAAATAATTTCCGCCAAAAGTTAATTCTCCTCGCACGCAAAAATTTTTTATTTTTTCCTGGTCGCCAAACACTCAAAACTAATTTTCCACCTATCTTTAATTTCGCGCTAAGATTTTTTAAAGCTTTTACTCTCAAGTTTTCGCCTGGCAAATGATGAAGAGCGGCAATACAAAAAACCCAATCAAAATAATTATTTTTAACACTAGAAAGTGTTAATAAATCATCAACTTGAAAATTTTGATTTGGATAATTTTTTATTGCACAATTAATCAACTCTGGACTATTATCAAAACCGAGATATTCAAAGTCTAGTCTTTTGAATTCATCGAGAAGTCGTCCGCTGCCACAAGCGGCATCCAGCAAGCTGTCGCCAGATTTTACTTTTTTAGCAACCTCAACTAATTCCGGCCAAAGGAGTCTTTTTCTCGTTTGACTAAAATCACCAGCGATTGAGTCGTAGTTATTTTTTACCAATTTTAAAATTTTTTCTTGAGTGTCGGTCTTCATATTGAAGAAAGATATTCTTTTTGGCGATGGTCAGTCTGCTTGTTTTTTTCCGCTCTTTTTGGATTTAAACAATTATCACAAATACCGCAAGGCCTGGCCTCGATATCGCCAAAGTATTTTAAAATAAATTCACTCCGACAAGACTCACCAAAAACATAATTTTCCATTTCATCAAGTTTATCATAAGCCCGCTCTAACTTTTCGCGCAAAGCGCGAAAATTTATTTCCAAATCTTCTGGTGCGACTCGCTTCAAAACCCGAATTTCTGTGCCACGAAAAGGCGGCTCATATTCTGCCAAATCCGCTTCTCGTAAAGTTTTTATTAATCTCAAAACACTGTCTCTTTTTTCGCCGATAATATTGGCAATTTCTTCCGGATTAAAATTCCAACCCTTTCTAAGATCTTCAGAAAAACGTTCTTCAAGTTTTTCTAAAACAATTAATTGTTTTTTTGCTCGCTTACCAATCGCTCCGGACAGAGTTTCATAATTGGCTTTAAATTTTAAAAAGGCGTTTGAAGTTTTTTCGTTCGGCCGAGACAAATAACCCTCTCTTTCTAAAATTTTCAGAGCGGTGCCAATCGCCATTTCTGGCAAACTCTCTGAAAGTTTTTTCCCAAGCTCTGCATAAGTAATCAGAATTGATTCTTTGCCGATACTTTTTTGCTCATCGTCTTGGATCAATAAAATCTGATAAAGCTCCAAAATAGCATTGGCGGGTGGGTTGTCTCCTTTAATAAAAAATTCCCGCAAGAACCGATCTTTTGGCGAATACAGTAAAAGACAAAAACTTTGTTCGCCGTCACGTCCTGCTCGACCAGCTTCTTGATAATAAGCTTCAATTGTTCCTGGAATATCATGATGAATCACGAAGCGAATATCTTTTTTGTTAATCCCCAAACCAAAAGCGTTAGTCGCGACAACAACCTGTGCTCCACCGGTCATAAATTTTTCTTGAACCCAATGGCGGCTGTCTGTATCCATGCCGGCATGATAAACCACTGCTTCAACTCCGTTATCTAATAATAAATTTACCAAGTCATCAGCTTTTGAGCGAGTACCAACATAAACAATTCCGCAAGCGCCATTAAAACCTTTCACCGCTTCACTAATAATTTCCATTTTATTGGAATCACTGCTTTTGACAACTCCAAATTGAAGATTTGGTCGAGCAAAGCCGGTCACGATTCGCTCGGGATTATTTAATCCTAATTGTTTAATAATATCGTCACGTACTTCTGGCGTTGCGGTTGCTGTCAGGGCAACACAAGGAGGATTGCCACAAAATTTTATTGCTTCTCTAAGTCGCAAATAGCTTGGACGAAAATCATGGCCCCATTGGCTGACGCAATGAGCTTCATCAACGGCAAATAAAGAAACTTTCAAGCCACCCAAGCTCTCCATAAAAGTTTTATTATAAAAACGTTCGGGAGCAATATAGATAATCTTGTAATACCCCTGACGAATTTCTTCTAATCGTTTCGTTGTCTCAGTGATTGAAGTGGAGGAATTAATAAAGGTTGAAGGAATACCAATTTTTTCCAGAGAATCAACCTGGTCTTTCATTAAGGCAATTAGTGGAGAAATAACGAGAGTAATTCCCTCTAAAATCAAAGCTGGTAATTGATAAATTAAAGATTTGCCGCCGCCAGTTGGCAAAACGACCAGAGTATCCTGCCCCTTCAAAACGGATTCAATCGCCGCTTCTTGCCCGCGACGAAAACTGCTGTAGCCATAATGAATTTTGAGCAGCTCTTTGAGCTGCTCTTTTTGTCTTTCAATATTTAACATGGAAGTCTTATTTTTTATGATTATAAATCGCCAGGACATTTTTGAATAACATGGCAATCGTCATCGGCCCAACACCGCCTGGTACGGGAGTTAGCCAAACATTCTTTTTTGAAAGTGCTTCAAAATCAGCATCACCTTTTGTTTTTCCATCAACTTTGCTAATCCCAATATCAATAATAACCGCTTTGTCATTAACAAAAGTATCATCAATAAAACCTGGCAAACCAAGGGCACTAATAATTAAATCAGCCGACAAACAAGTTTTTTGAGCTTTCAAAAAAAGTTTCTTTTGTTCTTCTAAGGTTTTTAAGCCGAAATCTTTCAAAGAAACTGCGGTCACATTTAAATTAAATTTCTCCAAAGCCTCCTTGACGGTATCACCAAAAATTTCCGAATTATGAAGAACGCAAGCCTTTTTCCCGGTTGGCTCAAAAGCGATTTCTGCCAATATCCGAAAAATTGAAGCAACCACCGGCGAAAGAACAAAATCTGGCTTGTCTTTTAAAAAGCCATCGGCGTCTTTTTCGGAATCTAACTTTTCTAAAATCTTCTCCGTGTTTAAATGTTCTGGCAAAGGTAACTGGATTAAAATCGCATCAATTTCTGGATCAATATTTAAAAAACCAATTGCTTCCAATATTTCTTCTTCACTAGCATTTTCCGCAAATTTATATAAATGCGTATCAATGCCAACCTTAAAAGCTTCTTTTTGTTTCAAATCAACATAAAGCTTTGAATCTTCTCTTTCGCCAACCAAAACAATCGCCAAGTTTGGGCGAGTAGCGCCAGCTTCAGCAATTTTAATTGTTTCGGCAACAATTTCATCTTTTACTTTGTCGGCAATACTTTTTCCGTCAATAACAAACATGCGTTTTAAAAAATATTAATAATAAACCGGAAATTTTTTACAAAGATTTTTTACATCCTCTTTGACTTTAAAAACATCTTCTTCATTTCCTTCAATTGCTCTAATTACTAGTCCCACTAATTCAACTGCATCGCTCGCTTTGAAGCCGCGAGTAGTTATTGCTGGTGTACCGACCCTAATTCCAGAAGGATTCATTGGCGGATTCGGATCATTGGGAATTGTTGAACGAGAAACCGAAATCCCGGCGAGTTCCAATTTTTTTTCAGCATCTTTCCCGCTATAAGCACGGTCAGAAAAATCAACAATAAATAAATGGTTATCAGTGCCGCCAGAAATAATTTTGTATCCTTTGACAATAAATTCATTCGCCATTGCCTTGGCGTTTAAAATTACTTGTTTGGAATATTCTTTAAACTCTGGTTTTAAAGCTTCACCAAAAGCTACTGCTTTGGCGGCAGTCATGTTATCGTGCGGACCGCCTTGCATTCCCGGAAAAACTGCTCGATTAACTTGGGCAGCATATTTTTCCTTACACATAATAACCGCCCCGCGCGGACCGCGCAAAGTTTTGTGGGTAGTAGTTGAAACAACATCAAAAATTGGCACAGGATTTTTTAATTCTCCCGCGGCAATTAGTCCTGCAATATGAGCAATGTCTGCAAAAGAGAAAGCGCCGACTTCGGTCGCAATATCTTGAAAAGTTTGCCAATCAATCTCTCTTGAATAGGCACTAAAACCAGCCACAATCATTTTTGGTTTGTGCTCCAATGCCAAACGACGGACTTCCGCCATATCAATTAAGCCAGTTTCTGGATTCACTCCATATTGAACAAAATTATATAAACGACCGGAAAAATTTACCGGATGACCATGCGACAAGTGTCCGCCATGATCAAGTTTGAGTCCTAAAATAGTGTCGCCAGGTTCCAAAAAGGCCATATACACCGCCGCATTAGCTGGAGAACCAGAAAGTGGCTGAACATTCACGTGCTCAGCGGAAAAAAGTTCCTTGGCACGAGCAATCGCGATGTTTTCAATGTCGTCAACAACTAGATTTCCACCATAATAACGTTTTCCAGGGTAGCCTTCGCTGTATTTATTAGCCAAAGGAGTAGCAAGTGCTTCCAGAACTGCTGGTGAAGCATAATTTTCCGAAGCAATGAGCTCAATCTCTGAATTTTGGCGCTCCGCTTCTTTGCTAATTAAAGCAAAAATTTCTGGATCTTGTTGTTGTAATTTTTGTAATTCCATATCTAATATCTTAGTTTACAGGGGTGTTTTTGTCAAAAAAATAACCTCAACTTACTTTAAGTAAGCTGAGGCTAGAGTGTCCGCCAGGTGGCGGGGTTAGAGAGTACCAAGAGCAAAGGACAAAGTCCAAAGGGCTAAGAGGTCCAAGGACCAAAGAACAAAGGAC
>CAYSIJ010000007.1:26497-32804 GCA_964431155.1 uncultured Gammaproteobacteria bacterium | reverse complement strand
CGCCAAGCTGACAAGTATCACGTTCCACGTCTTTGTTTTGTTAACAAAATGGACAAAATGGGCGCTGATTTCTACATGAGTTTAGCTTCCATTCGTGATCGTTTGAGCCCAAAAGCAGTAGCTGCTCAGTTGCCGATTGGCGCCGAGGATCATCTTTTGGGAGTTGTTGATTTATTGGATCAAAAGGCCTATGAATTTAAAGGCGCAAATGGCGAAAATATTATTGAAATCCCAATTCCCGATGATTTAAAAGCCAATGTTGAAAAATACCGTGCCGAATTAGTAGAAAAAGCTGTTGAATGTGATGAAGAGGTAATGGAAAAATATTTGAATGGTGAAGAAATTGGTGTTTTAGAGCTCAAAAAAGCAATCCACAAAGGAGTAATCGGCAATCATATTTATCCAGTTTTCTGCGGAACTGCTTTGCAAAATATTGGAGTTCAGTTGATGCTTGATGCCGTTAATGATTATTTGCCATCTCCACTTGAAACTCCAGAAATTGAAGGTATTGATGTTGATGACCCAGAAAAGACTTACAAAATTTTAGCTGACGACAGCGAACCTTTCGCTGGCTTAGCTTTCAAAATCGCCACCGATCCATTTGTTGGAAAACTATGTTTCGTTCGCGTTTATAGTGGCGTTTTAGCAGCTGGTTCCTATATTGTTAATTCCAAAACCGGCAACAAAGAACGTGTTGGACGCTTGGTGCGCATGCACGCCAATCACCGCGAAGAAGTAAAAGAGGTATATGCTGGCGATATTGCTGCTGTTATCGGTTTAAAAAATACTACTACTGGAAACACTTTATGCGATGAATCTCGCCAGATGTTTCTAGAAAATATTGTCTTTCCAGAACCAGTTATCAAAATTGCCGTTGAACCAAAAACCAAGGCTGATCAAGAAAAAATGGGTGTTGCTTTGCAACGTTTAGCCGAAGAAGATCCAACTTTCCGGGTTGAAACTGACGAAGAAACCAATCAAGTTTTAATTTCTGGAATGGGTGAACTTCATCTTGACATCATCGTTGATCGCATGAAGCGCGAATTTGGTGTTGAAGCTAATGTCGGCAACCCTCAAGTTTCCTACCGTGAAACTATCACCAAAATTGCCGAAGCTGAACACAAGTATATCAAACAATCTGGTGGTAAGGGTCAGTATGGACATTGTTCCTTGCGCGTTGAACCTCGTGAAACTGGTGAAGGATATTTGTTTGTTGATGAAGTTAAAGGTGGTGTCATTCCGAAGGAATATATTCCAGCGATTGAAAAAGGTGTTCGCGAAGCTCTTCAGAGCGGCGTGGTCGCTGGTTATCCGATTGTTGATGTCAAGGTTGCAGTCTTTTATGGTTCCTACCATGAAGTTGACTCTTCTGAACTCGCCTTCAAAATGGCCGGTATCTTTGCTTTCAAAGATGCTTGTCAAAAAGCCGGCGCAGTCCTTCTTGAACCAGTAATGAAAGTTGAAGTTTCCACCCCGGAAGATTACATGGGAAATATTATTGGTGACTTGAATTCCAAGCGTGGACAGATTGAAGAAATGAGCGACAGACCAAACAAAATCAAATTGATTCATGCTAAAGTGCCGCTCGCCGAAATGTTTGGTTATGCGACTTCACTTCGTTCAATGTCTCAAGGGCGGGCCAATTATTCCATGGAATTTGCTAATTACAGTGAAGTACCAAGAAATATTTTAGAGACCATCAAGACCAAAAGCGCAAGATAAGCAAATGCGGTCCACGCCATATTAAGAATCTTCAAATATATGGACGAGAATTTTCAGCGGATTATCCGTTTAATCAAAAAAACTGGTGACAAAATGGTATTTTTTGACAGCCAGCAACCAGAAAATTCTTTTGTGGTTTTGTCGGTTGAAGCCTATGAGAGGGAATTGGATGCCAGTTTAAAAAACAACATTCCAGTAAAATCACTCGGTTTGACAGAAGGAGCTTTAACTGATAAAATAAACCGTGATTTAGCTGAATGGAAAAATCAAGAAAATAATCAGTATTTATCCGAAGAAACCGCAATTGGTAGTCAATATTTTGTCCCAAATCCTTCCAAATTTTCAGAAAAGACAAAAAATTGGCAGATTTCTGGAGCCACAAAGCACGCGGCCGAGGAAATAATTGAGTAAAGTTTTAAAATTTATAAATAATTAATTACTACGACTGGTTTCCTTAAGGAAAGAAACCTCATTAAGTTGGGGGTCGTAACAATAAAACAAATGGCAGAAAAATTTGACCGTTCAAAACCTCATGTAAACATCGGCACAATTGGCCACGTTGATCATGGGAAAACCACCTTAACCGCTGCAATGTTGGCTGTTTTTGGTGCCAATGGAATGAGCGCTTCCAAAAAAGGCGTTAATGAAATTGATTCCGCTCCAGAAGAAAAGGCTCGTGGTATTACTATTGCTACCGCTCACGTTGAGTATGAATCAGCTACTCGCCACTATGCTCACGTTGATTGTCCTGGACACGCCGATTATGTAAAAAACATGATTACCGGTGCTGCTCAAATGGATGGTGCTATTTTGGTAGTTTCTGCAACTGACGGCCCTATGCCTCAGACTCGCGAACACATTTTACTTGCCAAACAGGTTGGTGTTCCTTATATCGTTGTTTTCTTGAACAAATGCGATATGGTTGAAGATGCAGAATTAATTGACTTAGTTGAAGAAGAAGTTCGTGATCTCTTAAAGAAATGGGATTTCCCTGGAGATACCACCCCAATTATTCGTGGCAGTGCTTTAAAGGCTTTGGAAAACCCAACTGGCCCAGACGCTGAGCCAGTCATGAAGTTAATGGAAGCAATTGACTCTTACATCCCAACTCCAGCTCGTGACGTTGATCACCCTTTCTTGATGCCGGTTGAAGATATCTTCTCTATTGAAGGTCGCGGCACTGTGGTTACTGGTCGTATTGAACGCGGTATCATCAAGGTTGGTGAAGAAGTTGAAATTGTCGGCTTGATGGACACCAAGAAAACGGTTGTTACTGGTGTTGAAATGTTCAACAAACAGTTAGACCAAGGTCAAGCTGGTGATAACGCTGGTTTACTCCTCCGCGGTACCAAGAAAAATGAAATTGAACGCGGTCAGGTTCTTTGCAAACCAGGCTCCATCACTCCTCACATGGAATTTGAAGCTGAAGTTTATATCTTAGGAAAGGATGAAGGTGGTCGCCATAAACCTTTCTTCAAGGGATACAAACCTCAATTCTACATCCGCACCACTGATGTTACTGGTGAAATTGAATTGCCAGCAGGTGTTAAAATGGTTATGCCAGGTGATACTGCTAACTTGAAGATCGTTTTGATCTCTCCAGTAGCTTTGGAAGAAAAACAGAGATTTGCTATTCGCGAAGGTGGTCGCACTGTCGGCGCCGGCGTAGTAACAAAAATCATAAAATAATCACTTTAGCCCGCTTTCTACTTTGAAGGCGGGCTAGCTGTGTTTGTTTTAAATAATATATTTATAAACTAGTTCATTATTTCTATGCCAGAAAAAAAAGAAGACAAAGAATTTAAGCAGAGAATCAGAATCAAAATCAAAGCTTTTGATCACAAGATTATTGACCAGTCCACAAAGACAATTGTTGACACAATTGAAAGAAGCGATGCTCAATTTTTTGGTCCAATCCCATTACCAACTGATAAAAGAAAGTACACTGTCAATCGTTCAACTTTTGTCCACAAAGATTCTCGCGATCAATTTGAAATGCGCACCCATAAAAGAATTATTGACATCGTTGATCCATCTGCCAAAACGATTGAAGATTTAACCAATCTTAATCTTCCAGCAGGGGTTGACTTGGAGATAAAAATGCAGTAAAATAGTATTGTTAGATTAAAATTTTTAAGCGTCCGAAAATGACTAGCGTAACTCCCCTAATATTACAGGAGAAAGTGCGTTAGTAGGATTCGTTTACGCATCGGAGGTAAAACCGCCAAACAATAAGAACGAAAAATTAAAGAATCCCGTTAGTATTTATTATCTTTTTAATTTTTGTTTTTAAGGCTGGTTTCCGACCAGTTTTTTATTTATATGAAGTTTATTTTAGGAAAAAAGTTAACCATGACTCAAGTTTGGGAAGGCGATCGTGTGATTGCCGTGACCCCGATTTCTGCTGGACCATGCGTTGTTACTCAAATTAAGAATGAAAAAAGAGATGGCTACTCTGCTTTGCAGATTGGTTTTGGTTGGAGAAAAAACAAGAATATTGCCAAACCACAACTTGGTCATCTGAAAAATGCCAATGCTCTTGCTCCAGAAAAACACAGCGTTCGCAATTTAAAAGAATTTAGAACCACGGATATTTCTGCTGAAGTTGGCGATTTGATTCTCGCTGGTATTTTTGAAAAAGGTGAAAAAATAAAAGTCACTGCCACTTCAAAGGGTAAGGGTTTTCAGGGTGTTGTAAAACGTCATCACTTCAAAGGTGGTCACAAGAGTCATGGTAACAAAGATCAACTTCGTATGCCTGGATCAATTGGTCCAAAAGGTCCTGCCCACGTTTTTAAAGGAACTAGAATGGCTGGACAGATGGGGAATGAACAAGTCACCATCACCAATTTGGAAATTTTTTCCGTTGATGAAGAAAAAGGAATTATTTATATCAAAGGCGCCGTTCCTGGTCCGATTTCTGGTTTAGTTTCCATCAAAGCCGAAGGAGAATTAAAATTAGTAAAAGAATTGCCAAAGGCCGCGGAAGAAGTCAAGGTTGTTGAACCAGAAGTTTCCGAAGTAATTGAAACTCCAGCCGAAGAGCCGGTAGTTGAAGAAAAAATCACCGAAGAAACCTTGCCCGAAGCTCCAGCCGAGGAAGCAAAACAAGAGTAATATAAGACGGGCTTTACCGCTTCAATGAAAATTGTCGGTCAAGTCATTACCTATAAGATGAAAATCAAAGTTTATAATCAAAGCGCCAAAGAAGTAAGTGAATTAGAAGTTTCTGATAAAGTTTTTGGTTTAAAAGCTAATGCTGAATTAATTCACCAGGCAGTAGTTGCTCAGATGTCTAACGAAAGACAGGTTTTAGCCGACACCAAAGATCGCAGCGAAGTTCGTGGCGGTGGTAAAAAGCCTTGGAAGCAAAAAGGTACTGGTCGCGCCCGCGTCGGTTCCAGTCGTTCTCCTTTGTGGCGTGGCGGTGGTGTTATTTTTGGTCCAACCAGTGATCGTAATTTCAGTGTCAAAATCAACAAAAAAATGAAGCAGAAGGCTTTGCTGATGTCTATTTCTGACAAAATTACTAATTCTAGCTTTGTTGTTTTGGACAAATTAGAATTACCAGAGTTCAAAACAAAAAATTTCAATGCTTTCTTAAGTGCAATTGAAAAAGAAGTTTTGGCGGTTGATCGTCGCAGTGTTTTACTGATTAATGCCAACAAGGATGAAAAAGTAAAATATTCCGGCAGAAACTTAAAAGGAGTAGAAATAATTAATTTGGAAAATTTGAATATTCTGGACATTCTTAAATATCGTAATCTGATTATGACCGAAGAAGCGGTGAAGAAAATTTCAGAACAGTACAGTAAATAATTAGCGAAGCAGTATTATATAAACATATGGCCACAAGTTCTACTGAAAAGAAGCCGGTTAAATCAACCGCAAAAAAAGAAGACAAGAGCATGAAGGATCTATACTCCGATCAAATCGCCCCAGCCGCTAAGGCGTCAAAAGCGAAAGGTGGAAGTGCAAAATCCCTGACCGCTTATCGGGTATTGGTAAAACCAGTAATTACCGAAAAAGCTGCTCATCTTGGCACTGAAAACAAGTATGTTTTTGTGGTTAGCCTTGATGCCAATAAAATTGAAGTCGCAAAAGCGGTGACCTCTGTTTATGGCGTGAAAGTAGAAAAAGTAAATTTAATCCGTTGCGAAGGGAAGGCAGTTGTTCGCGGACGTGTAAAAGGAAAAAGAAAAGACTACAAAAAAGCAATTGTCACTTTGGCTAAAGGAAATAGCATTAGTCTTTACGAAGGAGTCTAATCGAAATTTTTTATTGAACATATATGGGAATTAAAAAAGTAAAACCAAATACCCCAGGACGACGTGAAGCTACGTTTGATGATTTTGCTGATATCACCAGCACTACTCCAGAAAAAAAATTGTTGGTAATCAAGAAAAAAACTGGTGGCCGCAATGCTCAGGGAAAAATCACAGTTCGCCATATTGGTGGCGGTGTCAAACAATTTATCCGTACCATTGATTTCAAACGTGAAAAGTTTGGCGTGCCGGCAAAAGTTGCGACGATTGAATATGATCCAGGTCGTGGTCCACGTTTAGCTCTTATCCATTATGCTGAT
>CAYSIJ010000007.1:20880-26487 GCA_964431155.1 uncultured Gammaproteobacteria bacterium | reverse complement strand
AACGCTATATCATTATGCCTTTGAACCTGAAGGTCGGTGAAACAGTTGTCAGCTCAAAAGAGTTAATTGAAATCAAAACTGGCAATGCTATGCCCGTGAAATTTATTCCAGCTGGTATCCCGATTCACAATATAGAATTAGAACCAGGAAAAGGAGCAAAAATCTGTCGCGGTGCCGGAAATGTAGTATTTGTGATGGGCGTTGATGAAAAGTATGCTCAATTAAAAATGCCAAGCGGTGAAATCCGTTTAGTAAAAAAAGATTGTTTGTGCACTGTCGGCCAAGTTAGCAACCCAGAAAGAAGACATATTATCTTAGGAAAAGCTGGCCGCACCCGTTTACTAGGTATTCGTCCAACAGTTCGTGGTACAGCGATGAATCCGGTTGACCATCCACACGGTGGTGGTGAAGGTAATCAGTCTATCGGTTTACGTCATCCAAAAACTAAATGGGGCAAACCTGCTCTTGGTGTAAAAACCAGGAAGAAACGTCGCTCCAATAAATTGATTGTTAAACGACGCACTAAGAGAAAATAATTATTAAAATTCTCGCATTAAATTTATGTCAAGAAGTTTGAAAAAGGGACCATATATCAACCCCCGCATCATCAAAAAAGTCCAAGACGCCAAGCCAGGCGATAAGGCAGTAATCAAAGTCTGGGATCGCGCTTGCGCTATTACCCCTGCGATGGTTGGCTTTACTTTTGGTGTGCATAACGGAAAAATTCATGTTCCAGTTTATGTTGTTGAAAATATGGTTGGACATCGTTTGGGTGAGTTTGCTTCTACCAAAAAATTCGTTTCTCATGGTGGTAAAATGGCCAAATCTCAGGCTCAAGGAAAAAAATAATCCCTTCGTATATTAATCAAGAATCCTATGGAAATAAAAGCTAGTTTAAATCAATTAAGGATGTCACCGCGCAAAGTGCGTTTAGTGGCTGATTTGGTGAGAAAATTGCCAGTAGACAAAGCAGTTAATCAGCTTCGTTTTGCGAACAAGCTCGCCGCTGATCCTCTGAAAAAATTAATTGAATCAGCAGTTGCTAATGCCGACAACCTTTATAGTATTAGCAGAGACAATCTTACTGTTGCTGAGGTTCGCGTTGATGAAGGTCAGACCCTGAAACGCTGGATGCCTCGGGCACATGGTAGAGCAACCACTATCCGCAAACGTTCTTGCCACATCCATGTAACTTTAAACGAAATTCATGAAAGTGGTGCCACCAAGAAAAAAGAAGCAAAAGCTGATGCACCAATAAAATTAGAAACAATTGCCGAAGAAGCCAAAAAATCCGTGAAAAAATCAGATTCTGAAAAGTCCGAAAAGAATGTTACCAAAAAAGGTGAATCAAAAAGTGGCGGCAGTTTCGCCAAAAAAGTTTTTAACCGCAAAGTCGGTTAAACCAAAATTAACTATTGACTCAAACTAACTACACGATCTATGGGCAGAAAAGTAAATCCAAAAATATTCCGCATGGGTATCACCAAAACTTGGCCTTCCGTCTGGTTCAAGGCTGGTGAAGACTACATCAAAGCAGTTCAGCAAGATATTGCTGTTCGCCGATACATGATTAAGGAATTCAAAGAGGCTGGTATTGATAGGGTAGAAATTATCCGTAGCAGCAACAAGGTTCAGATTGATGTTTGGACCGGGAAGCCAGGCCTAATTATTGGTCGCGGCGGGAATGGTGTTGAAGAATTAAAGAAAAAACTTCATACCAAATTCTTAAAAACTTTCCGACCAGGAGAAATTAATCTAAACATCAAAGAAGTTGCTCGTCCAAATCTCAGTTCTCAGATTTTAGTTCAGTCCATGATTTTAGAAATAGAAAAACGCGTTCCTTTCCGCAAAGTAATGAAACAAGCCCTAGGAAGAGTTGAAAGAGCAGGAGCTCAAGGTGTAAAAGTAGTAGTTTCTGGCCGTTTGAATGGTGCCGAAATTGCTCGTACTGAAAAGTTAGTTTTCGGCAAAGTTCCTTTGCACACCTTGCGTGCCGATATTGATTATTCTCGAGGCGCCGCTCACACCACTTATGGCGCAATTGGTATCAAGGTTTGGATCTATCGCGGTGAAATCTTTGAAAAAGAAAAGGAAACTATGGGGGAAATTCTTCAGAATTAATTAGCTTTTTAAGCAAGACAAGAAATATGTTAATGCCAAAGAAAACCAAATATCGAAAAGATCATAAACGCCGTCGCGGTGGTATTGCGACTCGGACGATCAAGATCAGCTTCGGCAGCTATGGCCTCAAGACTCTTGATGCTCACTGGATTACTGCTCGCCAAATTGAATCTGCTCGTCGTGTTTTAACTAGATATGTTAAAAAAGGCGGTAAAATTTGGATCAGAATTTTTCCCGATAAACCAGTTACTGTTAAGGGCGGGGAAATCCCGATGGGTAAAGGTAAGGGTTCTGTTGACCACTATGTTGCCTGTGTCAAACCAGGAACAATCATGTTTGAAATGGAAGGAGTGGATGCTGTTACCGCAAAGCAAGCCATGGAATTGGCTGGGCACAAGTTGCCAGTAAAATGCACCTTTGTTTCTAAGGAGTAAAAACGATAATATACAAGTAATATGGAATTTAAAGAATTACAACAAAAAAGCGTCAGTGAGTTACACAAACTCTTGGCCGATTCCCGCGACAAATTACGCGAACTCCGTTTTAAAGACTCCAATAAACAGTTGAAGAATGTTCGGGAAATTAGAGAAACCAGGGCTTTTATTGCTCAAGTTTTTACCTTGTTAAATAAACAAAAATAATCAATCATATGGCTGAGAAAAAAATCGCCAAGAAAACCGTTAAACCAACCGCTCCAAAGGAAGCGACAAAAAAACCAGCAGGACCAAAACGCCTTGCTCCAGTTGCCGCCCCAAAGAGAGAATTAATCCGCAAAAAATTCAGCGGCGTGGTTGTTAGTGATAAAAACGACAAGACAATTGTTGTTTTAGTAGAACGCGTTAAGCTTGACCCAAAATATAAAAAAAGATTTACCGTCAGTAGCCGCTATAAAGTGCATGACGAAAAAAATGAATTCAAAACTGGCGATAAGGTTTCGTTTGTAGAATGCCGTCCAATGAGCCGCGATAAACGCTGGAGAGTAATCAAATAACTGAAAAGATATGATTCAAGTTCAAACTGTATTAAAAGCAGCCGATAATTCCGGCGCCAAAGAAGTAATGTGTATCAGAGTTTCTGGTGGTTATCGGAAACGCTATGCTCGTGTCGGCGATATTATTGTTTGTGCCGTTCAGACCGCCGTCCCACATGCTGCCATCAAAAAAGGTGATGTTATCAAGGCCGTTGTTGTTCGCACAAAAAAAGAAATTCGTCGTCAAGATGGTTCTTATTTGCGCTTTGATGATAACGCTTGCGTGGTAATTACCGATAAAGATAAAAAAGATCCGAAAGGAACCAGAATTTTTGGCCCAGTGGCCAGAGAAGTCCGACGCGCTGGTTTTGTAAAAATCGCCTCATTAGCCCCAGAAGTATTATAATTGCGGAAAGAGTTTAAAAGTTTTCAAAAATATGTCAATCAAAAAAGGAGATAAAGTAAAAATTTTAGCCGGCAAGGATAACGGCAAGACTGGAAAAGTTTTGCAGATAATGCCTAAAAGCGGAAGAGTAAGCATTGAAGGGTTAAACCTTTTAGTGAAACATCTTCGCCCTCGTCGTGCTGGCGAAAAAGGTCAAAGGATTGAATTCCCGTCTTTTGTTAATTTATCCAATGTCGCTATTGTCTGCCCAAAGTGCGGAAAACAGACTAGGTTAGCTTCCAAAATCATTAAGGGCGAAGCAGGAAAAAAAGACCAAAAATTCCGTGTTTGTAAAAAATGCGGCGAAACTATTGAATAATATGATTAATATCAAAGAACAATACAAAAACGTTGCCATCCCACAGCTCAAGGAAAAATTTGGTTTTAAAAATCAGATTCTCGTTCCAAAAATTTCCAAGGTGGTTTTAAATGTCGGTTTTGGAAAACACACCAAGGAAAAAGAATATCAGACTAACGTTGAAAAGAGTTTGGAAAAAATCGCTGGGCAAAAACCAATGATGGCCAAAGCCAAAAAGTCTATTTCTGCTTTTAAGATTAGAGAAGGGATGGTTATTGGTTCTACGGTTACCTTGAGAGGAAAAAGAATGGAAGATTTTCTGAATAAGTTGGTAAATGTTACTTTCCCTCGCGTTCGCGATTTCCGCGGTATCAGCGAACAGTCTATTGATAATCGTGGTAATATCACAATTGGCTTCAAGGAACAAAGTTGTTTCCCAGAAATTAAAGCCGAGGACGCCGATAACCTTTTCGGTTTAGAAGTATGTATCGCTACCACTGCTAGAAATAAAGAAGAAGGCCTTGAATTATTTAAACTTCTCGGTTTCCCTTTCAAAAAAAACCAATAATCATTAATTGATATGGCAAGAACTGCATTAATTGTAAAAGCAAAAAGAAAACCAAAGTTTTCCACGAGAAAAATCAATCGTTGTTGGCGCTGCGGCCGCAACCACGGCTATATGCGCGACTTCGGTCTTTGCCGTATTTGTTTTCGTGAATTAGCCAATAACGGTGATTTACCGGGCATCACAAAATCCAGCTGGTAGTCCCGGCCATGGTTTTAAAGATAAAAATATTATTATTGAAAAAATATGACAGATCCAATCGCAGACATGTTCACCAGAATCAGAAACGCCTCGGCCGTTAAAAAGGCTGAAGTTGTTCTGCCTTTGAGCAAAATCAAGCTTGAAATCGCCAAAATTATTGAGCGTGAGGGCTGGGTCAAAAAAGCGGAAGTGGTTTCTAATGCCACTGTCGGCAAAAAAACCGGTTTTGATGAACTGCGAATCGTTTTGAAATACCAGAAAAATGGTCGTCCGAGCATCAGCTCAATTAAAAGAATCAGCAAACCAGGCCTGAGAGTTTATGTAAGCAAGGACCACGTTCCAACAGTTCTGAATAATTTTGGTTTTGCTATTTTGTCCACTTCAAAAGGTTTGATGACTAACCGTGAAGCGCGCAAGGAACAAGTGGGCGGCGAAGTAATCGGCGAAATCTTCTAATTACTAATAGAATTTTAAATATATGTCACGATTAGGAAAATTACCAATCATTCTACCTGCTGGTGTTACTGTTTCTTTTGATAAGAATATTTTGACAGTTAAAGGTCCAAAAGGAGAATTGAAGAGGGAAATAAAAAAGCCTGTCCTTCTAACGATTAACGAAAAAGAGATTTTGGTTTCCGTTGAAGATACAACCGCTCCAAAGCAACGTGCTTTTTGGGGTTTGTTCCGCGGTTTAATTAATAACATGGTAACTGGTGTTAGCGTTGGTTTCACTAAAAAGTTGGAAATCAATGGCGTCGGTTATCGTGCCAACGTTGCTGGTCGCACCCTTAATTTAAGCCTCGGTTTTTCTCACCCAATTATTTTTGCTTTGCCAGAAGGAATTGAAGCTGCCGTAGAAGGCAACGCGATTACTGTTAGTGGAATCAGCAATGAATTAGTAGGAAATACTGCTTATAAAATTAGAAAATTCCGCAAGCCGGAACCTTATAAAGGAAAAGGTGTTAAATACTCTACAGAAGTAATTAGAAGAAAGGCTGGCAAATCTG
>CAYSIJ010000007.1:18662-20870 GCA_964431155.1 uncultured Gammaproteobacteria bacterium | reverse complement strand
AAGCTACTTTCCATTTTAATTCATTAGATAAAGGTAAATAATTAGCATTTGTGAAATAATATGAACACTCAAAAAGAGACACAAGAAAGAAAGGCTAGACTCCATCGAAAGATTAGAGCCAAGATTAGTGGTACCGCCGAACGACCTCGTTTGAGCGTGTTTCGCTCTTTGCGTGGCATGAATCTTCAGTTGATTGATGATGTAGCCGGGGTAACTATTGCTAGTGTTAATACTCGCGAAATTAAAACCAAGGGAACAAAAACTGAAATTTCAAAGGAAGCCGGAAAGTTAATTGCTGAAAAAGCAAAAGCCAAGGGTGTTTCCGCAGTTGTTTTTGATCGTGGTACTAGCCGTTATCATGGCCGTGTCCAAGCGGTCGCTGACGCTTTACGCGAATCAGGGATTATTTGCTAACCTTAAAGCCTTAAATTTATCTTTATGTCTGAAGAAAAGAAAACTAAAACCAATGAAAATAAACCGGCTGGCGTTGCTAGCCCCAACCAAGGAGGCGATAAGCGCCGTGGTGGCGGTGCGGGCGGTGCTCGCGGTCCAAGACGCAGCAATGATCGTGAAAAACCTCGCGATGAATTTGAACAACGAATTTTAGACGTTGCTCGCGTTACTCGTGTGATGGCTGGTGGCAAAAGAATGAATTTCCGCACCTGTGTTGCTATCGGTGATCGCAAGGGAAAAATTGGGGTTGGTGTTGGTAAGGGAGCTGATGTTACTATGGCCGTGAATAAGGCAGTCAATCGCGCCAAAAGAGATATGATTACCGTTGCGATGGTTAATGAAACTATTCCTCATGAAGTTTTTGGCCATGCCGGTGCTTCAAGAATTATTTTCAAGCCAGCAAAAAAGGGTAAGGGAGTAATTGCTGGCGGTGTTGCTCGTGTTATTTTGGAATTAGCGGGTGTCAATAATGTGACTAGCAAAACTCTTGGTGGAAACAACAAGCTGAATAATGCTCGTTGCACCATTCAAGCTCTTTCTGAATTAAGAACCAGAAAAGCAACTACCGAAGAAAAAGTTGTTGAAAAAGTTGTCATTGCCGAGAAAGAATAACTATATAAATTAAATTTTATCATAACAGTATGTTGTCACTAAACTCCATACCCGCTTCTAGCGGCAAAAAGAATCGCAAAAGAGTTGGCCGCGGTAACGCTTCCGGGCACGGTACTTATAGTACCCGTGGTCAGAAAGGTCAGAAATCCCGCTCTGGTGTTAGTAATTTGAAGCGCTTGGGTATGAAGCAGCAATTATTACAGACTCCAAAATCTCGCGGTTTCAAATCTTTGCAACCAAAAAATCAGGTCGTTAATGTAAAATTGATTAATCTAAATTACAAAGACGGTGAAATTGTTAGCGTTGCTTCTTTGTTTGAAAGAAATATTATTTCCCGAATCTCCTTACCGGTAAAAATTCTTGGTAAAGAAAAATTGACTGTCAAAGTAAAATTTGAAGGTGTCAAAATGAGCGAAACCGTAAAAACTCAATTATAATTACTTAAGCGTCGCGTTTTGCGCGACGCCTTTGTATTGCTTATATGTTTGAAAAATTACATCAAATTTGGAAAGCGAAAGATTTGCGGATGAGCATCATTTTTGTTCTCGCGATGCTTGTTATTTTTCGTTTAGCGGCGCATATTCCAATTCCAGGAGTTAACGCTGTTGCTTTGAAAAACTTGTTTGCCAATAACCAGATTTTAGGAATGATGAACTTGTTTTCTGGGGGTGGAATGGAAAATTTCTCCATCGTTATGATGGGTATTGCTCCTTATATTACTTCTTCTATCATTTTCCAACTTTTAGGAATGATTGTCCCAAAAATTGAAGAAATGCAAAAAGAAGAATCTGGCCGTCAGAAGATTAATATGTGGACTCGTTGGGCCACTGTTCCTTTAGCCGCAATGCAGGCTTATGGCATGATTACTTTATTACAGCGCTCAGCTAGTGGAATTCTCGGTAGCATTTCTCCGTTTGACATGATTAGTATCATTATTACCATCACGGCTGGTACCATTTTCTTGATGTGGATTGGTGAATTAATTTCCGAGAAGAAGATCGGTAACGGTATTTCTTTGTTGATTTTCGCTGGTATCGTTGCGGTTATTCCTCAAAAAATTCAACAAATTTCTCAGACCTTTGATTTTAGCCAATTATTTATGTTAATCGGCTTTGCTATCGTTGGTTTAATTACTGTCATCGG
>CAYSIJ010000007.1:18237-18652 GCA_964431155.1 uncultured Gammaproteobacteria bacterium | reverse complement strand
CAATATGCTCGTCAGATTCGCGGTAACCGGGCCTTTGGCGGTTCGTCTAGTCATTTGCCATTACGGGTTAACATGGCCGGCGTTATTCCAATTATCTTTGCAATTTCTGTGGTTTTATTTCCCTCAATGATTGCCCAGTTCACAATTCATGCTCGCAGTGTTTGGTTGGCCCGTTTTTCTCAGCAGGTAATTGATTTGTTTGCCAATCAACTTTTCTACGGAATTATTTATTTCATTTTGGTTTTTGCCTTCACCTATTTTTATACGGAAATTGTTTTTCACCCAGATCGCATTGCCGAAAACTTACAAAAACAAGGTGGTTTTATTCCTGGTATTAGGCCAGGGAAGCATACTGCCGATTATTTGTCCTATACCACTCACAAGATTATTTTTGTCGGTGCTTTGTTCTTGGGCT
>CAYSIJ010000007.1:15627-18168 GCA_964431155.1 uncultured Gammaproteobacteria bacterium | reverse complement strand
CCATTTTGGAAAGAATGGCCTTTTTGTTTTATTCTATTAGAAGTGCTATAATAATAGGGTTTTATAAGCATTTTTTATATTTATCAATTTATGTGGGCCATTATTATTACCGTTTTTGGACTTTGTCTTTTTGAGATTATCAGCAGTATTGACAATGCAATTGTCAATGCGCATGTTCTCAAAACGATGCCCGAGAAATATCGGAAGATTTTTTTGTTTTGGGGCCTACTTTTTGCAGTAGTTCTAGTTCGCGGGCTCTTGCCTTTTGTCATTGTCTGGGCAGTTAATCCAAGCCTTTCTTTGCCTCAGGTTTGGACTGCGACGTTCTCTGGTAGTGATTTAGTTAAGGCTTCGCTGGAAGCCTCAAAACCACTTTTGCTTCTGGGCGGCGGAATGTATTTATTATATGTCGCGCTTGCTTGGTTATTCTTAGAAGAAAAGAAATATGCTTTTTTGGTAGAAGGATTTATTCATCGTCAAGGTGCTTGGTTTTATGCGATTACTTCTATTTTGACAACTGCTATTGTTTTCTTGGCCTTGAAACAGAATCCAATGTTGGCCTTAGCAGCCACAATCGGCGTTTCCGCTTTTTTTATTACCGATGGTTTTAAGAAAAACGCCGAAGAAAAAGAGAAACAATTAATGTCTGGTTCGGCGATGAGCGCTTGGAGTAAAATATTTTATTTAGAAGCCCTAGACGCCTCATTTTCCATTGATGGTGTTATTGGCGCTTTCGCTTTTACGATGAGCGTGCCCTTGATCCTTCTTGGTAATGGTTTGGGCGCGCTTGTTGTTCGTGAATTTACTGTTCGCGGCGTTGATCTAATAGCTAAGTTTGCATATCTAAAAAATGGTGCAATGTATTCAATAGGTTTTTTGGGGTCTATTATGATTGTTGAGAGTTTTGGCCACGAGTTTCCGTTTTGGGTTGCACCCTTAAATACAGTTTTGCTTTTGGCGGTATTTCTAACTCTATCAATTCGTGAAAGCCGTTTGGCAAATAAGAAAAAATAAAATTATTATGTCTAATCTAATAAAAAATAAAGAAGAAATTCGGGCGATTCGTGAAGGAGGAAAAATTCTCAATTCCATCCTAAAAGCAGTTGGCAAAGAAATAAAGCCAGGTATAAATACTGCTGATTTGGAGAGTTTGGCTTGTCGCTTGGCCGATGAAGCTGGTGCCCGTCCGGCTTTTAAAAATTATTCAATGGGTGGCGGCATATTTTTTCCGGATATGCTTTGTATTTCAGTTAACGACGAAGTTGTCCATGGCACCGCAACTCCAGGAAGAATTTTAAATTCTGGCGATATTGTTGATATTGATTTGGGGATGGAGTGGCCAACCGACGAAGCAACTAGAAGTAAATTTAATTTACCAAAAAATCCTCATTCTCTTTTGGGTGGTTTTTATACAGATATGTCTGCCACTTTTCCGGTTGGAAAAATTAGCGGAGAAGCAAAAAAATTATTACAGATAACTCGCGAATGTCTGGATAAAGGCATTAGAGCAATCAAGCCTGGTTTGCGAATCGGCGAGCTCGGGAGAATTATTCAGGAACATGCTGAGAGTCATGGTTATGGCGTGGTTCGTGATTTGGTTGGTCATGGTGTTGGTTATTTGGCTCATGAGGATCCAGCGGTTTTTAATTATGAAATTTCTGATCGTGATCCAGAAAATCTCACTTTGAAGGCCGGGATGGTTTTGGCAGTTGAACCGATGATTAATTCTGGTACTTGGAAAATTAAAATTGATCCAATAAATAAATTTACTATCAAGACGGCCGACGGTGGTCTGAGCGCTCATTTTGAGCACACGGTTGTTGTAACTGAAAAGGGTTGTGAAATCCTAACTCTTGAATAATATGGCAGAATTAAAAAAATATCTGGGAATTGATTGGGGCAGTAAAAGGCTAGGCTTGGCTTTGGCTGACAACGAAACTAATATGGCCTTACCATTTAAAACGGCTGCTTCTTTAGGCGAAGTCCTAGTTTTAATTGATGAAGAAGAAATTGACGAGGTGATAATTGGTCGTCCAGAAAAACTTTCAGGAAATCTTGGCGAACCTTTGACTGCCGAATATCTCAGTTTTCTGGAGGCTCTCAAAAAATCGCTAAATATTCCAATCATTGAATTTGATGAACGTTTGTCTAGCAAGGCGGCGGATGCTCTTGGCGGTTCAAAAAAAATGCGTGCCAGCCGTGACGAGATTGCGGCGGCAATAATTTTGCAAAATTACTTAGATGCTTACGCAAGAAACTAAAAATACCCTTGGAATAGTTATCAAACGCCGCCCGCTCAAAGAATATGACCGTGCGGTTGTTCTTTATACCCGCGATTTTGGGAAATTAAATTTAGCAGTTCGTGGTGCAGAACGTCCAAGTTCAAAACTGTCTGGTCACATTGAGCCATTTTCTTTGATTGAGGCGATGATTATCAAGGGAAGGCATCGTGATTATTTGGGGGCGGCCCGATCAATTGATTCACGGATTGAAGTGAGACAGGATTTGAATCGCTTGTTTTATGCCGGCGCAGCCTTGGCG
>CAYSIJ010000007.1:12942-15617 GCA_964431155.1 uncultured Gammaproteobacteria bacterium | reverse complement strand
AAATTAACCAAAGAAGCCGAGCCTGATGCTGAGTTGTTTTTTTTGACTGAAAGTTTTTTGGAGTATCTTGATCGTCGCACTTCCGATCTCACAAAAGAGAAGGGGGAAATTTTGTTATCCGCCTATGTCTGGAAATTACTAGCGAATCTCGGCTATGCGCCCCGCTTAGATAATTGTTTATTCTGTGGCGCGATAATTGAAGAAAGCGACAACCGCTTTGATGCCTTAAAGGGTGGCTTGGTTTGTTCTTCTTGTGCTGATCAGAGATTTAAAGAACGAAATGAAGTTTTGCCGAAAATTTCCTGGGAAGCGATTAAGGTTTTGAGATTTTTACTTGAGCATGATTTTTATAAAATTGCCCGTTTAGCGTTAGCCCAAGAACTGGTACACGAAATCAGTGTTTTGACTGAGCGATTTAAATTAACTATTTCTGAATAATATGTTAAGCGATTACAAGGAAATAATTTTTGGAATTTCCGAGAAAAAAGATGGACCGATGAAGTTGGCGAATAATAGAGGCCAGGCGGTTGAAAATCGGCAAAATTTTTTCTCTCAGCAGGGGATTGATAACGGAAAAATTGTTTCCGCTGCGCTGGCCAATGGTTTGGAGGTAAAAATTGTTTATCAAAATGATCAAGGGAAAATGATTGGTGGTGTCGACGCTTTAATAACCAACCAAAAAGATTTAATATTAGCAATTACTGTTGCCGATTGCGCGCCAATTTATTTTTATGATCCAGTGAAAAAAGTAATTGCTTTAGTCCATGCTGGCTGGAGAGGAGTATTAGGGAATATTATCGCTAAGACTATTTCCGTGATGAAAGATTCTTTCTCTAGTGATTCAAAAGACCTGCAAGTTTTTGTCGGTCCGCACATTCGCGCTTGTCATTTTGAAGTAAAAGATGACGTTGCCGAAATGTTTGTTGGATATCAAAAGTTTGTCGTTTATCAAAAAGAGAAGATTTTTATTGATTTAAAGGGGATTATTCAAGAGCAATTACTGGCAGGGGGAGTTTCAAATGAGAATATTATTTTTAATCCAAGCTGTACTTATTGTGAAGAGAAAACGTATTTTTCTTGGCGTCGGGATAAGCCAGAAATAATTGAAGCAATGGTGGCATATTTGGGTTTATTTTAGAGTTTTTTCTCCTTGCTCAAACCATTAAAATGCGATAAAATTTAAGAGTAAATACAAAAAACTGCTAAAGCCGTAGAATTCGGCTGAAATTTTTATTTTATGTCAATTATTTCAATTTCTGAAGCCAAAAAACGGGTAGAAGGATCGGTCCGCGTTGCTGGTTTTGTTCATAATTTACGTCTCAAAAAAGAACTTGCCTTTGTTGATTTGCGCGACGCCAGCGGAATCATGCAGCTCGTTTTTGAAGCCTCACTCGCTCCAATTGCCTTTCAAGTTGCTGAAAACTTAAACATTGAAAGCTATTTAGAAGTCGTTGGTGAACTAAAAGAAAAACCAGCCAAAAAGGGGCAAGAGGATTTGCCGAAGGACTACGAACTTGCCGTTTCTGAGGCGACCTTAATCTCTAAATCTTTAGAGCAATTGCCGATTCCTGTAATACAGAAAATAGAAAATGAAGCGAGCCTTGATTTGCGTCTTGATAATCGTTGGTTAGACTTGAGAAAGCCGGAACACCGTTTGATTTTTCAAGTTTGGACAATGTTTGAAGCTGGCTGCCGCGATTATTTTTTGAACAACAATTTTATTCAGATTTACACCCCAGCTTTTATGGGCACAGCCAGCGAAACCGGCTCTGAGGTTTTTGAAGTAAAGTATTTTGATCGCAAGGCTTATCTCGCACAATCCCCCCAATTTTACAAACAAATGGCGATGGCCTCAGGTTTTGAAAAAGTTTTTACTGTCGGGACTGTTTTCCGCGCTGAGCCATCGTTCACCACTCGCCATGTTACTGAATTCACTGGTTGGGATTTTGAAATTGCCAACATTTCTTCACATGAAGAAGTAATGGCCACCGAAGAAGCAATGCTTATTTCTGGACTTCGTCGTTTAAAAGATGCAAACCTGGGGCTAGAAGTAGAAGTACCAACAAAACCGTTCCCGCGCTGGAGCTTAAAATTAGTGAAAGAAAAATTGGCAGCAATCAAGGTGAACAGCGAGAAAGACCATGATTTGTCGCCAGAGGAAGAACGTGAAATTTGCCGTTTAGCAAAAGAAGAAACTGGTAGTGATTTTGTTTTTGTTACTGACTATCCAATTGAAGCAAGACCTTTTTATCACATGCGGCATTCCGAAGACAACAATCTCACAAAGAGTTTTGATTTACTTTATCGCGGTGTAGAAATCACAACTGGCGCTCAACGTGAGCATCGGATTGAAATTTTAGAAAAACAGGCAGTTGAAAAGGGAATGAACCTCGAAGAATTAAAAGACTATCTGAATTTTTTCCGTTACGGTTGTCCGGCTCATGGCGGCGTTGGCATTGGTCCAGCGCGCATCATTATGAAATTACTTAATCTTAATAGCATCAAAGAGGCCTGTTTTCTTCCTCGCGATGTTAAAAGATTAAATCCATAAAAATTAATAATTAAATTTTATGTCTAATCATCTTAACGCCAAATACGCTTTTTATTATCTTTTGTCTCTCGCCGCTTTGTTTTTCATGTCGCTCTCGGTTGGAATGATTACTTTTTCAATTATT
>CAYSIJ010000007.1:1352-12932 GCA_964431155.1 uncultured Gammaproteobacteria bacterium | reverse complement strand
TCCGCCCTTCTAATTTCTGCACCGATTTTTTATATTATTTCCAACCTTATTAATCGTGGTTTGAAAAAAGGAGAGCTGGACAAAGAGTCTGGGATTCGCCGCTGGCTTACTTATTTTATTCTTTTAGTTTCTTCCTTGGTTCTTTTGGGAGTATTTATCGGCGTAGTAAATAATTTTTTATCTGGCGAATTGACCAGTCGTTCAATCTTGAAAGCGCTTTCAATGTTTATTATTTCTGGTGCAATTTTTTCTTATTATCTTTATGAAATTAAGCGAGAAAATTTTTCCGGAAAAATGATTGCGATGAAGGCCTTTCTTTTTGGGTCTTTGGTTTTGGTTGTGGCCGCTTTTGTTTCTGCTTGGTTTTTTGTGGAATCTCCAAAAATGGCCAGAAACCGCCGCTTGGATCAGAATTTAGTCAATAATATTTCCAATATTGAAGGCACGGTCAATTCCTACTTAAACATCCACAATCAATTACCGGAAAACTTGAATCAATTAAAATCTGATTCAAATCTCTATCTGAGCGATACAAGCTTACTTGATCCAGAAACCAAAATGCCAATTGAATATAAAAAAAATTCCGCTACCGATTTTCAGCTTTGTGCTACTTTCCGCACTGATAATCGCGAGCCGGTCTTTCAGGGACTTTATCCAACCCCAGGCGACAAAACTCATCCAGTCGGTTACCATTGCTTTAAGGGAATAATTTTTGACACCGAAAAAGCGAAAGAATTAAGTGCCGGAAAAACTACCGTTGCCCAGCCTGTTAAATAATTTCTATGGTTGATTTTAAGATTGAAAAATTTGAAGGCCCCCTTGGTATTCTGCTTCAATTAATTGAAGCAGAAAAAATGGATATTACAGAAATTGCTTTAGCAAGAATCGCTGATCAGTATCTGGCCTATTTAGAACAAGCCGAAAATATTGACTCTGAAGAATTAGCAGAATTTTTGTTAATTGCCGCTAAGTTGCTGTATATAAAATCAAAAGCCCTGTTGCCCTACTTAGTGATTGAAGAAGAAGAAAAGGGCGCTTTTGACTTGGAGAGGCAGTTAAAAATGTACAAGGAATTTGTTGATGCCAGCGAAAAGATTAAAGATTTGATTGCCATCGGGAAGCCTTTGTTTGCTCCGGTGATGCCTTCAAAAAACCGTTCTGCACTCAACCCCGGGTTTTATCCGCCAGCAAAATTAACTGGCGACCTCCTGGCTGATTGTTTTGCTCGGGTAATCGCCAAGCTCAAACCGGTTGTCAAAAAGCTGGAAGAAAAATTTTTAGAACCGAAAATCAGTATTGAAGAGAGAATTGAAAGTATCCGCCTTCTAGTTAAAAATCGAGCTCGGGTTAATTTTTCCCAACTCTTAAAGAATTTTAAAACTCGCACCGAATTAATTGTTAATTTTTTAGCGGTTCTAGAATTAGCAAAACAGCGTGAAATATTTTTTGAACAAGATGAACTTTTTGGAGAAATAAATTTAGTCCAGGAAGAAAAAATTATTAATACTTAAAACCCCCATGAATCTCAAATCAAAACTAGAATCATTATTACTTGTTGCCGCCAAACCACTCAGCTTAAAAGAACTGAATTTTTTGCTTTCAGTGGAAGCGAAAGAAATTGAAAACTCTTTAAGAGAGTTAGCCGATGAATATGAGCAGGGAGACAGAGGTTTAAGAATTATTTCCCAGGCTGATAAATATCAATTAGCAAGTTCTCCTGATAGCGCAGAAATTATTAAGAAATTTTTACAAAATGAAACTGCCGGAGAGTTGACCCAGCCTAGTCTTGAGGCGCTAACGATTATTGCTTATCGCGGCCCGGTATCCAAATTTGATTTGGAAAGAATAAGAGGGGTTAATTGCAGTTTAATTATTCGCAATCTAATGCTTCGGGGTTTGATTGAGGAAAAATTTGACAAGACTCGCAATGAAAATCTTTATTCAGCCAGTCTGGAGTTTGTTAAATTCCTAGGTCTAAGTCGTCTAGAAGATTTGCCAGATTTTGAAGCCTTAAGAAATAATCCGTCATTAAATGAATTTTTAGCTGTTGAGGAGGAGAGCCGTTAATCTTTATTTTTATCAATGTTATATTCTATATTTTTCAATTTATTTGTTTCTTTTTTGTTTGCTCGTTTTGATTTTTTTAATCCGATTTCTCTTTGCCCACCGAAAATTCTATGCGACACCAATCGCCAGCAAACCGCTTATTTGCCAAGAACTTCTGACTTACCAATTTTTGTGAGAAAGCCTGGAATTGCCGATCCAGAATTATTAGCAAAAAGGGCAGCGGTTTTAGCGGCTGAGCCAAATATTTTTTTATGGGGCAAGGATGCCGAAACTGCTCAGCCGATTGCCAGTATCTCAAAATTAATGACTGCTCTCGTGTTTTTGGACAACAATCCCGGCTGGGAAACGACCTATAAAATCACGGCCAATGATTCAATCGGCGGTGGAAAAAATAATTTATTTCTTGGCGACACCATCAAAATTCGCGACCTTTTTTACACCAGTCTTGTTTCTTCTGACAATGGAGCCACTCTCGCCCTGGTTCATTCCACCGGTCTTGATAATGAGCAGTTTGTGAATTTAATGAATGAGAAAGGAAAAAAGTTGGGAATGTTTAGCGCTTCTTTTGTTGAGCCAACCGGTCTTAGTGACAAGAATAAAGCCAGCGCTCGCGACATTGCGCGCTTGGCCCGCGAAGCCCTCCTCCAACCGGAATTAAAAAAAGCAGTTACCACAAAAACTTATAGTTTTAAAACCCTGGAAGATAGAGAAAAAAAACTTAGCAACACCGATGAATTATTATCAGATGATTGGCCAGACGTTTCAATTCTCGGTGGAAAAACCGGTTTTACGGAATCAGCTGGTTATTGCTTTGTTGGTCAGTTCAAGAACCAGGAAGGGAAAGAAATAATTTCTGTGGTTCTTGGATCGCCAAGCAAAGACGCCCGTTTCTCCGAAACTAAAAAACTCGTAACTTGGATTTTTAATTCGTATGCCTTTAATAGATAATTTTTATTTTAAATTAAAACGCTTTCTCTGGAAATATTTGCCACACTTAATGAACTATTTGCATCGGAACAAGTCGGCGGCAAAATTCATCATGAGTGGTTGTTTGACCGGCGGCTTGGATTTGTTTTTTCTTTTTATCTTCCATGGAATCTTTCATTTGGGGGTAATCAGGTCAACTTCAATTTCTTTTGTTTTGTGTTTCCTTCTTTCTTTTTTCTTGCAAAAAATTTGGACTTTTCGCCATCGAAGCAATGACAAGGTTTTTCATCAGATGTTCATGTATTTTATTGTTGGCTTTGTTAATCTAAATTTTAACGGCTTTTTGATGCACGTCTTTGTTAATCGCTTTGGCGTTTGGTATCTCCTTTCTCAGTTATTAGTAAATTTTATCCTCGGTGGGGGTAATTATATTTTTTCTAAATTTATTATTTTCCGAAAAAAAAATGAAGTTTGAAGTTAAAC
This sequence comes from uncultured Gammaproteobacteria bacterium, assembly GCA_964431155.1. GTDB lineage: Bacteria > Patescibacteriota > Patescibacteriia > Patescibacteriales > UBA12465 > CAINDR01. The sequence continues at coordinate 9,455 of CAYSIJ010000007.1, read as the reverse complement.
AAAAATATTTAGCTCTTCGCCCTGACCAGTTTATCCAGCGTTATTGTGGGTATGCAAGGATTGTTGATCATGGGACAGAGCAGGAAAGCTTTGCTTATCGTTTGAGTCGAGATTTTTATCCCCGTTTCCATCTCTATTTAGAAGAAAAAAATGATAATGGTGAGGCGATTGTCGTTTTTAGTCTCCATTTAGATCAAAAGCAATCTAGCCAAAGCGAAACTCGACATAGTGCCGAATACGAAGGCGAATTAGTTGAGGGTGAGATTGCTCGCCTGAAAGCTCTGGTTATTGAAAGTTATAATCGCGGTTAAGACTTATTGCTAAAATAGAGTAATGCGGGTATTATATAGAGTTAACCAATAAAAAATGAGTCAATCAGATGAAATCAAAAGTCGTTTGGACATTGTGGAGGTTATTCGCTCTTATGTCCAAGTAAAGGCAGTTGGAGCCAACTTCCAGGCTCTTTGTCCATTTCACCGGGAAAAAAGCCCGTCTTTTGTGATTTCTCCAGAAAAAAATATCTGGCATTGCTTTGGTTGCGGCAAGGGGGGGGATATTTTTTCGTTTGTCCAAGAAATGGAGGGAATTGGGTTTGTGGAGGCAATGCGACTCTTGGCCCCTAAAGCCGGAGTTACTCTTACGGATTATGAAAAAAATGATTTTTCCAAACGCAATCGTTTATTAGATATTTTGGAATCGGCTACCCGTTATTTTGAAAAACATTTAGAAAGCGAAGCTGGCGCATATTTTCGGGAGTATCTTACTGAAAGAGGATTAAAAGAGGAAACCATCAAAGAATGGCGAATCGGTTTTGCTCCCGATAGCTGGGACAATCTAATCTTACGTCTAAAAGAATTACCAAAAAATGATCGGCTGCATTTTAACGACCAGGAAATTTTTGCCGCCGGCTTATCAGTTCGCAAAGAAGGTGCTAGCCATTACTATAATCGTTTTCGTGATCGAATTATTTTTCCGATTGCCGATATTAATAGTAATGTGATTGCTTTTACGGCGCGTATCAACCCAAAATCTGAGCAGAATGAAAAAGCGGGCGGTAAATATATAAATAGTCCTCAGACGGAATTATATGATAAAAGTCGGGTCGTTTTTGGTTTGGACCAGGCAAAAGCAGCTATTAAAAGTGAAGATTTAGCGATTGTGGTTGAGGGGCAAATGGATGTTATTATGGCTCATCAGCATGGATTCAAAAATGTTGTAGCTTCGTCAGGGACGGCTTTAACTGCTGAACAATTAAAAATTATCAAAAGATTTACTAATAATTTGGCTCTTGCCTTTGATATGGATGCGGCCGGACAAATGGCTGCTGATCGAGGAATCAAGGAAGCGATGGCGCTCGATTTTAATATTAATGTCATTATTTTGAAAGACGGAAAGGATGCAGCTGAATGTCTCAAAAAACATCCAGAAGAATGGCGTCAGGCAGTTAATGAGGCACGGCCGATGATGGAGTATTATCTGGATAAACTAAGTGCTGATTTTAACCCAAAGACTGCCGTCGGGAGCAAGGAATTAGTAAAAAGAGCATTAGAAATGATTGCCAAGTTTTCCAGCAAAATTGAACAAGATTTTTGGCTACGCCAAGTTGCCGAAATTATTGGAGTGCCCGAGCAATCACTAAGAGACGAACTCAAAAAAAATAGCTCAGCCGTGGTGAATCACCAGGCCACTGAATCAGAAGAGAAATCAACACCAAAAGAGCAATTAGATCGCCACGAACTGATGAGCGAATTAACAATAGCGCTCGTCTTGCGATTACCATCGTTAATTCCATACTTAGCCACCAAATTAGAGCCGGAATTTCTGAAAGGTAACGGAAAAATTTCATTTTACAAGGACCTGATAATCTATTATAATAAAACTGGAATCTTTAGTTATGAAGATTTTCGCAGTTTTCTGCTTGCCAAAGGAGAAAAGCAGGAAAACCTTCTTGATTTGTTAGTCCTTTTGGGAGAAAAAGATTTCTATTCCTTGAGCGAAATTGAAATAAAAAACGAAATTGGCAAAAGTATTGCTGAATTAAAAAAATATTATTATCAAGAGCGTATCAAGAGTATCCAGCGCGAATTGCCAGAGGCCGAAAGAAAAGGGCAAGAAGAGCTGGTTCAGAAATTAATGAATGATTTAAAAGATTTCACGGATCGTTTGCGTGAAGTTAATGTGGTTAGCAGTTAACGGTCCGGCCGATTGATTCTTCTGATAAATTATCAATATATGGCGTTAAAAAAACAAAAAACTTCTTCTTTAAAAGGGAAGAAGAAAATAGAAAAAAAATCACAAAAGCCTCTCAAGCAAAGCAAGCCTCTTTTAAGGGCGGTAAAAAAAGGCTTGAAACCAACAAAAAAAACTGACAAGAAAAATATCGCGAAAAACACGAAAAAGCCTGTTACAAAAAAACTAGTAAAAACTGCCAAAAAAATGATAAAAAAGCCTGCTATTGTCAAAAAGAATATTTCCAAAAAACCGGTCAAAAAAATCGCAGCGCCTAAAGTGGCAGCCAAAAAATCTGCACTGCCAGCGAAGAAAAACAAGCCACTTGCCAAACCAGTCGCAAAACCAAAAGTTGTTTTAAAAAAAGAAGAAAAAAAAATAAAACACCCGGAGGTCAAAAAAGAAATTAAATATCCTTCCGAAGAAAAACTTCAAAAACTATTAGACAAAGGGCGTGTCCGAGGTTTTGTGATGGAAACCGAGTTACTCTATGCTTTTCCGGAAGTAGAGGATTATGTTTATGAGTATGATGTCTTTTTGGGTGATCTTCAGAAAAATGGCATTAGAATAATTGAAGACACTGGGAATATTTTGGGTGGCACGGAGACTATTGCCCGCAATGAAAAAGAAAGAAAGGCCCAATTATCTATTGATTTATCAAAACTATCCGCCGATTCCATTCAGATGTATTTAAAAGAAATCGGCAAAGTTCCTTTGCTTTCTGGAGACGAGGAAGTTGAACTTGCAAAACGGAAAGAAAAGGGAGACAAAGAAGCGGAAAATCGGATTATTGAAGCCAATTTGCGTCTAGTAGTTTCAATTGCCAAAAAATTTGCCGGCGCCAAGGGTTTGAGTTTATTAGATTTGATTCAGGAGGGAAATATCGGTTTATTTCGCGCCGTAGAAAAATTTGAATACCGCAAAGGATACAAATTTTCTACTTATGCCACCTGGTGGATTCGGCAAGCTATTACTCGTGCTCTCGCCGACCAATCCCGCACCATTCGTATTCCGGTTCATATGGTGGAAACAATCAACAAATTCCAACAAGTTCAGCGTACCTTGATTCAAGAGTTGAGCCGCGAGCCTTTGCCAGAAGAAATTGCCGCTGAAATGGGGGAAGAATTAGAAAAAATTCGCTACATCATCAAAATTTCTCAAGATACAATTTCTCTGGAAACCACCATTGGCGATGATGAAGAAGATTCAACTTTGGAGGATTTCATTGAAGATGTGAAAAACGTTACCCCCGATCGTGCTGCCGCCCTGCAACTACTAAGAGATTATGTAAAAAATATTGTTGCTCAGCTTTCACCGCGCGAACAAAAGATTTTGGAAATGCGCTTTGGCTTGATAGACGGTGTTGCTCACACCCTGGAAGAAGTTGGTCAAGAATTTGAAGTAACACGTGAACGTATTCGCCAAATTGAATCCAAGGCCTTGGAAAAAATCAGAAAACTGAAAGGTCTGGAAAAATTGAGAGATTACTAGCATTAAACAACCGCTGAGCATGTTCGGTGGTTTTTTGTAAAAAATGTTATAATAATGTCAGGAGTTTTCGTTAGATTTCTATCTCTCATTTATGTCAAAAAATTGTCCACAATTTCCTGGATTAAACAATGAAGAAGCCGCAAGACTGCTCATTTCTTATGGCCCGAACTCTTTAAAAGAACATAAAAAATTAAGCGCTTTCCGGAAGCTGTTTTCTTATTTTCTTGATCCGATGATTTTGATTCTTCTGGCGGCCGCGGCTATTTCAACCTGCACTGGGCAATTTCGCGGGGCGGGTGTTATCGTTTCCATGATTCTTCTGAGCGTTGTTTTGAATTTTTATCAAGAACACAAATCTGATCGGGCTGCGGAAAAAATTTATTCTCGTTTGGCAATCATGGTAAGAGTCCGGCGTGATGGCCAAGAAATGGAAATTAATTCAAAGTTTGTTGTTCCCGGCGACCTAGTAATCTTAATGGCTGGAGATATTATTCCAGCTGACGGAAATATTCTTGATTCAAGCGATCTTTTTGTTAATGAGTCAGCTTTGACTGGTGAAAGCTTGCCGATAGAGAAAGATAACAAAAAAAATAAAAAAGCTTTTGCTGGCACCTATGTTGTTTCCGGTTTTGGCGAGCTATTAATAGAGACAACTGGGCAAAAAACTGAATTTGGGAAAATTGCCGCTAGTTTAGAAAAAAAATCTCAACCAGATGCTTTTTCTCTCGGTGTAAAAAAATTCGGAGTTTTGTTGATGAAAGTAATCATTTCTATTGTTTCCGTGATCTTTTTGATTAATCTGTTCATGCAAAAAGATTTTTTTGATTCTCTTGTGTTTGCGATTGCTATTGCGGTTGGTGTGACTCCCGAGCTTTTGCCGATGATTATGAGCGTCAATATGTCAAAGGGAGCAATGCGGATGATGAAAAAAGGGGTTTTAGTAAAAAGACTAACCTCTATTCCTGATTTTGGTTCAATGGATGTTTTATGTACTGATAAAACTGGGACACTGACTCAAGATAAAATAACTCTCGTTCATAATTTTAATATTTTCGGCAATGAATCACAGAGAGTAGTTAATTCCTCAATTATTAATGCCAGCCTGGAGTCGGGGATTAAAAGTGTTTTAGACCAAGCAATCGTGATTTTTAATCAGGAAAAATCAGAAAAACAAGATGACCTAAAAAAAATCGCTGAAATACCTTACGATTTTCAACGCAAAAGATCGTCCGTGGTTGCCAGTCTGGCTGGTGTTACAAAAATTGTTGCCAAAGGAGCGCCGGAGGAAATTTTTAAAATTTGTAATTTTTTTGACGATAACGGGCGGGAAAAAATTTTTGATTCCGAAAATTTAGATAAAGTTCAGAAATTGTATAATCAATTGAGCACCGAGGGTTTTCGAGTCCTGGCGATTGCCGAGAAAGTGGTCGATTTTTCAGAAGATAAAAAAGATTGGCGGAGTGAAGAACAGGGCTTGGTCTTATTGGGTTTGATGGCTTTTTATGATCCGCCAAAACCGGGAGTAAAGGAAGTTTTGGATTTTATGTTTGCTCATGGAATTAAAATAAAAATCTTAACGGGCGATTCTTTATTGGTGACCAAAAAGGTTTGTGATGACATCGGTTTTGCGGTTCGTGGAGCAATTAGCGGTGAAGACTTGGATTTTAATTTAATGTCTGATGATGAAATTTATCATCACGTGAAAGACGCGGAAATTTGTGCCCGCCTTTCTCCCGCTCAAAAAGAAAAAATTATTTCTCTTTTGCGCCAAAATGGTTTAGTCGTTGCTTATCTTGGTGATGGAATTAACGATGCTCCTTCTTTAAAAATGGCCGACGTTGGGATTAGTGTAAATAATGGCGTTGATATTGCCCGCGAAGCAGCAGATATTATTCTTCTCCAGAAAGGTTTGCAAGAATTAATGGATGGTGTTTTGGAGGGGCGGCGCACTTTTGGCAATACCATGAAATACTTGATGATGGGCCTTAGCTCCAATTTTGGCAATATGCTCTCAATGATTGCCGCTAGTCTTTTTCTTCCTTTTTTTCCGATGACGGCTGGCCAAATTTTATTGAACAATTTTATTTATGACACTTCTCAGTTATCTATTCCCAGCGATCATGTTGATCGGGAATATTTACAAAAACCAAGACATTGGAATATTGCCCTGTTAAAGAAGTATATGTTGACTTTTGGTCCGATTAGTTCAATTTTTGATGTCTTGACCTTTTTCATTTTATATAAAATTTTTGCCCTTTCCGGCCCAGCTTTTCAAGCCGGTTGGTTTATTGAATCTCTTGCTACGCAGGTTTTTGTAATTCATATTATCCGAACCAGAAGGATTCCGTTTATTCAATCTCGTGCCAGCTTGATGTTAACGATTTTGACGACTGCGGCTGTTTTGGTCGGTGTTATTTTGACTTTCCGTCCTTTTGCGAGTTTGTTTGGGTTTGAACCGCTACCACTGTTTGTTTTTCCGGTAATCATTCTATTAGTTTTATGCTACCTAATTTTAATGGAAATTGTAAAAAGAATATTTTATTATTTTGTTAAAGATTAATTTTTATATGAGAGATGTTTTTAAAAAAAGATTGGCTCGTGATAATTTTTTTGGTCTGGCGTTGACGCTTCTGATTTTGTTTTTGCTTGCCAGCTTTGTGTTTTTTGGCGCGATAATCAACCGGGTTCTTCCTTTTGAAAAGATGTTATTACTGGATTATCAATTTAATATTTTTATTTCTTCAGCGCGCACTGCTGGCTTGGTGAACTTTTTTTTAATGATTACTGCTTTGGCTTTGCCACAATTTGTGGCGGGAATCAGCATTGCGTTTACTGCTTTACTTTGTTTGAAAAAGAAGCGAGTTTTTTTGATGCCATTTTTGGTTACTTTTCTCGGCGGGGTGCTCACAAACTTTTTGAGCAAACTTGGGTTTTATCGCGGTCGTCCTCTTGGCGCTGTTTATTTAGAAAATACTTTTTCTTTCCCAAGTGGTCACTCAACGGCAGCGGTCGTTCTGTATGGGTTTATGGTTTATTATTTTTGGAAAAAAACTTCTTCCAAAATTAAGAAAAACACAATTTTGGTTTTTGGTTTGATAATAATTTTAGGAATCGGCTTTTCTAGGATTTATCTGGGGATGCACTATTTAAGTGATGTTGTCGGCGGCTATCTTCTCGGCTTACTTTGGCTTTGTTTGGGAATTGGCTTGGCGGAATGGCGCCTAGGGAAGAGAAAGAAATTAATTATTGGCTGATTCTCGCCCCTCGCGTTCTGGTTGACATAAATTTGGTTTTATGATAAAATACCGGTAAATAATTTTATTTATAACGGAAAAGATAAAATTAAAAAAATAACGATGTCACAAGAAAAAAAAGAAAAAAATAAAATAATTTTAAATAAAAATACCCGGAAACATAAGGACTCCGATGGCGATGGTCTTTCTGATTTTGATGAAGTCAATATTTTTGGTTCCGATCCTTATAATGCCGACTCCGACGGTGATGGCATTGAAGATGGTGAGGCAGTTTTAAACGGCAGGGACCCGGTTGGTGGCAGTCCTTTGAAAAATTTTTTCATTCCTCATGCCGGAAATAATTATCGACCGGAATCGCTGCACCCAAAACGGCTCCTGTTTCATGCTTGCGGTGTTTTAACCGTTAAATTATTAATCGTTTTGTTGGTGTCTTCTTATCCAATGGTTGCCTGGATGACTCCCGATGTTTCAGCGATTGAAGGTCGCAAGATAATTGCCCTGACTAATAATTTAAGAAAAAGTTTGTCCCTTGAAAATTTGGTGGAAAACCAAAAACTCAACCAAGCGGCCACCAAAAAAGTTGAAGACATGTTTATTAATCAATATTTTGCTCATTTAAGTCCGCAAAATTTTGATTTAGAATATTTTTTAAAGGCGGCTTCTTATCAGAATTATCTGACTGTCGGTGAAAATTTGGCAATGGGTTTTGATAACGCCAACGAAGTAATGGCGGCCTGGGAAAAAAGTCCGACCCATTACAGTAATTTAGTAGATCCTAATTTTAAAGAAATTGGCGTTGCTTTGGCTGGCGGGAATTATAAAGAAAAGGAAACAGTTTTTATTGCTCAATATTTCGGTTTGCCGCGCGAAACTACTGAATCAGTTATTTCCGAAAAAACGCTTGGAAAAAATATTAACAAAACTTTTCAACCGGGAGAAAAAGCGGTTTTGGCTGAAAAGACAGAACTAAAAGAAACAAAGATTGTGATTGACCAGCCCGTTGGCTTTAAAAATGACAAAGTAGTGAGAGTGGAAGCTAGCTTGCCGGCAGAAACAAATTCCGCTAGTGTCCAAGTTTTAAATAATAAGATTGAAATGGCGCCAGAATCTAGTTTCAAAGCTGATGGCG
>CAYSIJ010000007.1:0-1342 GCA_964431155.1 uncultured Gammaproteobacteria bacterium | reverse complement strand
GGCGAAAATAAGTGGGTTGGGCAAGCAGTTATTCAGGATGATGGGAAATCAGTTGTTCCGCCAATTATCACTTTAAATTCAAATAGCGGTACGACACAAAGGATTGAAGTCAGTAACAATAATATTGAACCACGAAAAACTTCCGTTGCTTCTCAGTACTGGTTATTCAAAAGTCATCCGAACCAAGGTTTGGGGCAAATTTTTAGTATCAGTTCTATTTATTTTAAAATCATTTTAGGTTTAGCGGTTTTGGCGATGTTGCTCAATATTTTTATTCAAATCAAGAGGCAGCATCCGAAACTTATTTTTTCCGGTGTCGGTTTAATTCTATTTTTATTAATCATGATTATCGTTTAGTTGAATTCAGTTTTAATTTTTTATATATTAAACAATTAATTGATAAAATTTATGAAGTATCTATTTTTAAGAAAAAACTTCATCATATCATTTGTCGCAATTTTGTTTGTTGCTAGCTTTTTCGTTTTTGCAGGGAAGGCTTTAGCGATAACACCACGCTACAATATCGGCAGTGTTGGTCCGGCTGGCGGCAATATTTTTTATGCCGACAAATCTTGGTCTGGTTGGAATTATTTTGAGGCCGCTCCCGTTGAGACAGAGTTGGCAGAAAAGCAGTGGGGTGGAAACACCGATGCTCCCGGATCGCTTGTTGACGGCACGGCAGTGCCAATTGGAGTCAGTCAAGCGAATACCACGAAAATTGTGGAATGGCTGAATAATAATCTTGATGACTCAAGAGGAGATGTCACCTCAAAAACTGATCGGGCAGCCTATTTATGTGACTCCCTAGAATTCAATGGTTTTAGCGATTGGTCACTTCCTTCCAGTGGTGCCTTGAATTTAATGCATGACAATTTGCTTTTGCAAGGTTTTGGCGGTTTTCAAAATGACAACTACTGGAGTTCAACCGAGCGCGATGTTGAGACTGCTTTTTATCAAAATTTTGCTTACCCACCGGAACCAGGAAACAGCGCTGGCTATAACCCAAAGGGAAGTGCTTTCCGAGTTCGGGCAGTGAGAATTTTTAATGTTCCTTTCAGCGATGAAAAAGCACTCCTTACTTTTGGTTTTCAAAATTTAACTCCCGAATCAGTTGGCATTATTGATGAAGCCAATAAAACTATTTCAGTTTTAGTTCCTCCAACGACCGCGCTTAATAATTTAGTCCCCACATTTACTAATTCAGTTGCATCAGTGGTTAAAGTTGATGGGGTAGCCCAAACCTCCGCCCTCACCCCCAACGATTTCACTAGTCCCGTCACCTACACTGTCACCGCCGAAGATGGCTCCACTACCAATTACACCGTCACTGTCACTCTCGCCA
>CAYSIJ010000006.1:5228-36180 GCA_964431155.1 uncultured Gammaproteobacteria bacterium | reverse complement strand
ATGAGATGGTTTTAATGAATAATTAAAACCGCCATATGTGTGTACCTAAAACATATTTTCCTCTTGCGGTAAAAACAAAAATAACCCCTAAAAAGGGGTTATTCTTTATGGGTGCCCAGAGAGAATTGAACTCTCGATAACAGGACCACAACCTGCTGTGTTACCACTACACCATGGGCACCATTATCTGAATTCTACCGGAAACTTTGGTTATTCACGATCTCCCTCTTCGCCAATCTCTTCTTCCGCGCCGCAATGATGATGACAGCAACTGCAATCACATCCTCCTGCCATTTCTTCTTCAGTTCCTTCAACTTCTTCTTTGTTTTCTTCCATAAATTTAAAATTAATTTATATAAAACGTACGCCCGGGGGGAATCGAACCCTCATGACCAGCTTAGAAGGCTGGTGTTCTATCCATTGAACTACGGGCGCGTATTTTTCGCCTCACAGGCAATTTTGATATTACACAATTGTCTATTTTTAGTCAATTACAATTTTCCTCTTTGTCTTAGGGCCTCAAAAAGTACCAAGGCAGCACTAACGGAAACATTAAGCGAATCCATCGGCCTCATCATTGGAATTTTTATCAACTCGTCCGCTTGATTTTGCCAATTCTCACTCAAACCATCAGCCTCCGTTCCAAAAACAAACACACTAGGACCAGAATAATCTCCTTTAATATAAGATTTTTTTGCCAACAGGCTAGTCGCGAAACTTTTAATCTTGTTTTTCTTTAAAAATTCTACAGTTTCTTTAAAGTTTGCCTGGACTACTGGAATTGAGAAAACAAAACCCTGGCTCGCCCGAATTACATTTGGGTTATAGATATCTGTCTGCTGATTATTCAAAATTATCCCATCAACACCACTCGCTTGGGCGGTCCGCAAAATCGCCCCCAAATTTCCAGGTTTCTCCACCGCTTCAAGCACTAAAAATAGAGAATTTTTGGCAACTTTTAAATCTTTCAGCGTTTTTTCGTCGTTTTTTGCCAGGGCAATCACGCCATCTGGAGAATCTTTGTAACAGACCTTTAAAAAGGCTTCTTTGCTTAATTTTGTTAATTGTTGGCCAAAGTTTTTAATTGCTTCAAAGTTATCAACAAGTTGTTCACAATAAAAAATCTGCTCAATTTTTACCTTGTTTTTTACTGCTTCTTTTATTTCTCTACTGCCGTCAATCAAAAACAGGCCCGACTCTTTTCGTTTAGCACTTTTTGTTCTGAGGGCAGAAATCAACTTTATTTTTGAATTATTTACACTATTTATACTTTCCATAAAACCATTATAGCGACAAAACAAAAATTTGACAAAAAATGCGGTGTGTCTTAATATTACCTCAACAATCAAATAATAATAAACAAAAAAACGGAGGGAAAAATGGAAAGATTTGAAGAAATTCTTCAAAGAATAAAAGAGTTGGAAAAAGAAGAAAACAACCCAGAAAAAATAAACGAATTAAAAAAATTGAGGCACGAGGGCGAAGAAATCCTCAACAAAAAAATGTGTGATTTGAATAATCTATACATGGGCGCTCTTCAAAAAAACACAGTAACTGGCTAAAAACAGAGGAGATAACAATCTCCTCTTTTTATTTAAAATTCACAATAACCTTTTTCTGATATATAATAGAATTACTAAAAACAACAAAAATATGCCAATAAAACATTTAAATAGTATCCGCCCCGAGTGGCAAGAAAGAAAAGGTGCCGAAATAAAAAACTCGCACGGAACAAAAAAAACGCCAAAAAATTTATTTTCAAGATTTTTTACCAAAAGAACTTTCAAATTTTTGGCTTATTTGTTTTTGACAGGCTGTATTGCTTTAGCTTTAATGATTGTTTGGTTTTCACGTGGCTTACCGAACCCCAATCAGTTAATCAACCGGGAGGTCGTGCAAAGCACAAAAATTTATGACCGCAGTGGCGAACATATTTTATATGAAATTCACGGTGAGCAAAAAAGAACTCTCGTTTCCTTGAAGGAAATTCCAGATAATGTAAAACACGCCACTGTCGCTATTGAAGATAAAAATTTTTATAATCATGGCGGCATTAGTATCTGGGCAATGGCGAGAACAATGATTACTAATGTTCTATACCAAAGAAGCGCCGGCGGCTCAACTCTCACTCAACAATTAGTAAAAAATGCGATTCTTACTTCTGAAAAAAGTTTACCAAGAAAAATTAAAGAAATAATTCTTGCCCAAAGAATTGAAAAAAAATTTTCCAAAGACGAAATTCTTCAAATGTATCTTAATGAAATCCCTTATGGTTCTAACGCCTACGGCGTAGAGGCGGCCAGCCAAAGATATTTTGGGAAAAAAATCGGCGACGTCAGTCTTGCCGAAGCTGCGGTTCTTGCCGCTCTACCTCAAGCTCCAAGTCGCTATTCGCCCTATGGATCACACAAAGATTTGCTTTTAGGGAGAAAGGATTATGTTCTTGAGGTGATGGCCGAGCAGGGCTATATCAGTGGCGAACAGAGGGATCAGGCAAAAAAAGAAGAAATAAAGTTTCAAAAGCCAGAAGCTAATATTACCGCTCCTCATTTTGTGATGTATATCAAAGATATTTTATCTGAAAAATACGGAGAAAAAGTAATGGAACAAGGAGGATTGAAGGTTTATACTACTCTTGATTTTGGCAAACAAAAAGCGGCAGAGGAAATTATTACTGAAAAAACAAAAAATTATCCGGAAAAATATAATGCCAATAACGCCTCATTAGTTTCAATTGATCCAAAAACTGGGCAAGTTCTTGCAATGGTTGGCTCACGCGATTATTTTGATGATTTAATTGACGGCCAAGTAAACATTGCTACTAGTCTTCGCCAACCAGGATCATCAATGAAGCCCTTGGTATACGCTTCCCTTTTTGAAAAAGGCTATACACCAGCCACTATTCTTTATGACGTTAACACCAATTTTTCGTCCGACCCCGCCAACCCCTACGAACCCAGAAATTATAATCTTGGAGAAAATGGACCAGTGAGTATTAGAAAAGCGCTTGCCGGTTCTCTCAATATTCCTGCGGTCAAAGCTCTTTATTTGGCAGATGTGAAAACCGTCGTTGCTAACGCTAATGACTTGGGGTATAGCACTCTCACTGATCCAGATCGTTATGGATTATCGTTAGTGCTCGGTGGTGGTGAAGTAAAACTTCTTGAGCACACCAATGCTTTTAGTGTCTTTGCTAACGAGGGACAAATCCCAGAAATTGCTACCATTTTAAAAGTAGAAGATAAAGATGGAAAAATTTTAGAAGAAGCCAAGCCAAAACTAAAAGACTCCGTCTTTTCAAAAAAAACCACTCAAATGATAAATAGCATTTTATCAGATAACCAGGCTCGCTCCTTTGTTTTTTCGGCAAACAATTATCTCCACCTAGGTGAAAGACCGGTCGCCGCCAAAACTGGTACGACTAATGATTTTCGTGATGCCTGGACAATTGGTTATACTCCATCGCTTGTCACTGGGGTTTGGGTTGGCAACAACGACAACACAAAAATGAAATCTGGTTCTGATGGTAGTTTTTTAGCGGCACCAATCTGGCATGATTTTATGAAACTAGCTCTCAAAGATTCCTCGGTAGAAAGTTTTAATTCCTATGACAACACCAAAACCGGTAAAGCAATTATTGACGGTGATATTGCTTCAGCTAATATTATTAGAATTGATAAATTTTCCGGGCTTCTTGCTAGTAGTTCTACGCCTCCAGAATTAATTGAAGAAAAGGCTTATGGCGTACCGCATTGTATTCTTTATTATGTAAACAAAGATAATCCCCTTGGCCCAAAGCCAGAACAACCAGCAAACGACCCTCAATTTAATAATTGGGAAAAAGGTGTTCAAACTTGGTTTGCAAAACAAAATAAAACCACTAGCACAATTGAGGTCATCCCAACCGAGTATGACAATGTCCACACCGAAGCCAACAAGCCGGTTCTCAGCGTTATTTCGCCAACAAATGGACAGAGTGTCAGCGGCAATCAAATGAACGCCTCAATCACCGCTAGCGCATTTCGGGGGATTTCCATAATTGAATATTCACTAGATAATTCTCCGTTCATTTCTTCCGATAAAAGCCAAATGTTTTCCATTGATTTATCTCAATTAATAACCGGCTACCACAAAATAAGTTTTAAGGCCTGCGACGATGTCTTAAATTGTACAATAACCTCAACTGACTTTAATTTTGTAAAATAGCCTCTTTCAAAAAAACCGCCGGTAGTTACCGGCGGTTTTTTTGTTTTTTTCTACTGCCTAATCGGCATCACAATATAAAAATAATTTTCTTCCTTGGTTGGTGAAAGCATACAAGGAGAATTATCACTGATTACTTTCAAATTAACCTCCTCATCACTGATATTATTTAAACCGTCTAGCAAATAACGGAAATTAACAGTTATTTCATTATCATCGCCAATTTGCTTACAAGAAAGTTCAATTCTACTTTCCCCACTTTGTCCCGAAGAAGAATAGACCACAAGTTTTCCCCCTTTAAAATCCAATCCAACATCATTAATTCCACTTTTAGAAAAAATTGCCGCTGCTTTTATGGCTCGTGAAAATTCAACACGATTTAAGATAACGCTGGTATTAAATTTTTCGGGGACAATTTGCCGATAATCAGGAAAGTTTCCATTAATTAGTCGGGAAACTAAGTCGGTTGAATTAATAGAAAACATAATTTGATTGTCAGAAATAAAAATCTTCACTTGATTACTATTTTCCTCCGACGAATCATTATCAGAAAAATTAGAGATCATTCTTAAAAATTCCTGAATAGTTTTTGCTGGAACAATAAATTTTTGATCTTCAATCGGTGCACCGCGCCATTCAATACTTATTTCTTTTTCTGCTAAACGATAGCTATCTGTTGAGGCCAAAACCAACCGAGAACCAAAAAAACTAAACAAAACCCCAGACAACTCAATTCTATTTTCATTATTAGAAACTGAAAATATTACCCTTGATAAAGCTTTTTTCAATTCTTCAACTTCACAAATGCAAAAATTTTCTCCAGATAATGTCGGGATAAGGGGAAACTCTTTTGCGCTTTCTCCCTTTATTTTTGTTTTATAGTTATCGCATTCAATTTTTAGTTCTTCATTGTTTTCAGAGATTTCCACTTTTTCTCCAGCTAAAAAATTAACATATTCTGAAATAGTTTTTGAATCAACGGTAAATTCACCATCACTTTCTACTTTTCCTCTTAGGCGGTGAATGATTCCGATTTCCAAATTAGTGCTAACCAACTCAACTCCACTACTACTCGCCTTAATTAAAACATTATTAAGAATCGGCAAGTTAATATTTTTTGTAGTAATGTGACCAACAACTGATAAACCTTTTTTTAAATTTTCTCTCCGAATAATGAACTTCATATTATATTGATAATTTATATAATTAAAACTAATAATAACAATAAGGGAGTGGATAAAAAAAATTTTGTTATTTTATTTTCCAATCTTAGGTAAAAACACTTGTTGATAGATGGGTAAATAGTTGGTGGAAAAAAAATGATAAAATGTTTAAAACTTTTTTTATTCCCTACTTATTAACATCTTATCATTTTATACTAACAAGATAACAACAAGAGATTAACAAGTTTTCAACAATAATTAATAGACCGATCCGGCAAATAATTGTTTAATTGATTCAATTTCTTGTCGCACTCTTTCGTTCTCTCTTTCTTTCAACTCTTGATGAATTTTACTATAAGCATGCATAGCGGTGGTGTGGTCTCTCCCGCCAAGTTCCTGGCCGATTGTTGGATAAGAAGTATTTAATTCTTCTCTGATTAAATAAATTGCTACTTGTCTTGGCCAAACTAATTCTTTGGTGCGGCTGCTACCAGTGATATCTTTGTAAGAAATGTCATAAAATTTTGCGACCGTTTCCACTATTTCTTTTGGAGTTAAAGATTTTAATTGAATATTAGTGATTAAATCATTTAAAATTTCCTTAACACTTCTAATTGTTGGGGCGATATTTTTCAGTTGATGGTGAACAATCACTCGATTAAGTGCACCTTCAAGCTCTCGAATATTGTTTTGGATATGGTTGGCAATAAAAAGTAATACCTCATTGTCTAGGGGGAAATTTTTTTCAATTGCTTTTCTTTCTAAAATTGCCAGTTTGGTTTCAATATCTGGTTTTCCAACATCAGCGACCATTCCCGATTCAAATCGCGAGATTAATCTTTTTTCAATTGCCGGAATAGATTTTGGCGGACGGTCAGCAGTGAGAATGATTTGTTTGTTTCCTTGTTGTAGTTCGTTGAAGGTGTGAAAAAATTCCTCTTGAGTGCCGTCTTTACCGCCCATAAATTGAACATCATCAACTAAAAGCAAATCAACGTTGCGATAAAGATTTTTAAAATCTTTACCTTTCCCGGTTTGGACCGCCTGAATATAGTTGTTAGTAAATTTTTCACTAGTGGTGTAAAGAATTTTATCGGTGAATTTTGAGGCTTCATTACCAATTGCCTGGAGAAGGTGGGTTTTGCCAAGACCAACCCCGCCATAAATAAATAATGGGTTGTAGGCTTTGCCGAGATTTCTAACTACTGCCTGACAAGCGGCATAGGCCAGTTCGTTATTCTTTCCAACAACAAAATTTTCAAAGACATATTTTGGATTCAAACCAAAACGGTTATAAACATTTTTTGTGGCGCTGCTGCTAATTTCTTTGGCACTTTCTTCTAGCTGAGTGTTGGTCGCTGGAGTCGCCTGAATAATTGGCGAAATATTTTGGGTATTTGATTGCTTTTTATTTTCCAGGTGATATTCAATCTTATCCACTTTTTGCTGAGTAACTTTTTCCAAAGCAATTAAAATGTTTTTATGATATTTTTCTTCCAACCATTTTTTAACAAAAGCATTCGGCACGCCCACAACAACCAGGTCTTCCGAAAAAGAAGAAATAAAAGTATCTTTAAACCAGGTAACGAAATTTGCTTTTGAAAGGCTAATTTCCATTTCCCCCAAGACGGCTTGCCAAATTTGTTCGTTGTTCATATTTTCTTTAAGATTATCTAGAGTCATTATATTCAATTCAATACTTTTCCACAAGCGAAAAATTGAAAAAACTGTTTAAAAACTGTTAATAAAAAGTTAATAAGTTTTTAAGGTGCCTGTTGACCTCTCTAAATAAAGATGATAGTGTTAAATCAGGCAAAAAACTTGCTCAATTTTTATTTGTAATACCTAGAAGTATGTCCACTAAGAGAACTTACCAGCCGAACAAGCGCCGCGCTCAGAAAAAGCATGGTTTTTTGAAGAGGATGTCGACGGAAGATGGCCGTAATGTTTTAAAAAGCCGCCGCGATAAAGGACGAAAAGTTTTGTCTAAATAAATTTCAACGAATGCTACAAAAGAGCCTTCGGTTAACGAAAAACAAAGAGTTTGACCAAGTTTTTAAAATTGGCCATTCTTTTTTTGGCATTTTTTTAGGAATCAAGATGGTTAAAAGCCAAAACAAAACCAATAATTTCGGCGTATTAGTAGGGTTAAAAGTTAGTAAGTCAGCAGTGAAGAGAAATCTGATAAAAAGAAGAATTAAATCAGTTTTAACCCAAGAAAATCCCAAGCTAAAACAAGGGTATAATCTGGTAATAATCACTAAGGCTGAAATCATAGATAAAAAATATTCTGAAATTCAAGAAGAATTAGTCAAAGGGCTCAACAAATTAAAGCTTTATGTTTAAAATTTTTCGTTTTTATCCCCGCCACATTGCAATTTCTGTTATTAAGTTTTATCAAAGAACCCTTTCTTTTGATCATGGGCCGCTTAAAACCCTTTATCCACATGGGTTCTGCCGCTTTAACCCTAGTTGCTCAGAATACGGTATTCAGGCAATTGAAAAGTATGGTATATTAAAAGGTGGGCTAAAAGCCTGCTGGCGCGTTTTACGCTGTAACCCTTTTAATAAGGGCGGCAATGATCCATTAATTTAAATTTTATGATTTATTTATTTCAAGAAGTTTTTTATCGGCCAATTCTTAACCTTTTAGTATTTTTATACAATATTATTCCGGGTCATGACCTTGGTTTGGCAATTATTTTATTAACTATTGTTATAAAATTAATCCTCCATCCCTTCTCTTTGCAGTCATTAAAGTCGCAGAAAGCCCTGCAAGACATCCAGCCGAAGATCAATGCCTTAAAATCTCAATATAAAGACGACAAACAAGGGTTGGCAAAGGCTACTATGGATTTGTACAAAGAAAACAAGGTTAATCCTTTTTCTTCCTGTTTGCCTTTATTAATTCAATTACCTTTTTTAATTGCGGTTTATCAAGTTTTTAGAGATGGTTTGGCTAGTCGTTTAGAATTGGTTTATCCTTTTATCTATAAGCCCGAAACAATTAATGCTTTTTCTTTCGGTTTTTTGGATTTATCAAAACCAAATATTATTTTAGCTGTTTTAGCTGGGGCGGCACAATTCTGGCAAGCAAAGACAATGATGGCTAAAACCCCAAAACCTCAGCCAGGCACCGAGACCAAAGAAATGGACATCTCGGCAATGATGAATAAGCAAATGCTATACATGATGCCAGCACTAACAGTTTTTATTGGGATTAGTTTGCCCGGTGGACTGACTTTGTATTGGTTTGTTCTCACCTTATTAACTGCTCTGCAACAATGGTTGATGTTTAGAAAGAAAAAAGAATAAATAAAATTTACCAAAAAACCCGCTGATTTAGCGGGTTTTTGATATTGTTTAGATAATATTATTCAAAATTTCTTGCTTTTCCGACTATTATCTCTAATCCCTCGGGAATTATTCCGAGCTCAATCGGAGTTTTTACTTCAACGGACCCGTCTAATATTAGGGAGTGTTCTTTATTAAAAATTTTTAGAGATTTAACTGAGAAGAAAGATTCATCACGATTTTTTGTTTTGATATAAACATCAAGTTTGCCGTCGTTTGGTTTTGGAATTTTGTCGCCAACAATCTTTATTTTTTCCGCCAGATTAATAATAGAAATAACTCCCTTTTCTTCAGTTTCAATTCTAAAGCCGTCCATCTCCAAAACCGTTCCCGCAGCTTCTATTTCTGCCTTTTCAATAAAGTAATTTCTTCCAGCAACTCCGATATCTATTTTTCGGATTCTCCTAGCAAGCAAAATATTACAAGCTTCTTCTTCTCGTTTGATTCCTAGAGCATTAGCAATTGAGTTGTCATCTTCGCAAATAAAGTTTTTTGAGGAATAAAGTCTAAAGCCTGATGTTCAATAACGGCAGCTGCCGTTTTAAAAATTGTCTCATTGTTTCCAACAGCAACAATAGTTTTGGCACCATTTTTTACTTCGCTGGAGACAGCGTCGTGAATATTTTTTATTGCACCAAGACGAACAATTTTTCCGTTTAAACCAAGGTCAGTCAGCTTGATTTCTAAACGATTAATTGCTCGATTATATTTTGATTTATTTAAAAAATCATCGTAAATGTAAACATTCATAGGCTCAACTGCTAAAATTTTTCCGATTTTATCCAACGGATTCTTCTTCGCCTACTTCCTCCTCTTTTTTTCTAGAATCCTCGGTTTCTGCTTTAGCAATTAATTGACCATTAATGATTGCCCCATGTTCAACAGAAATTTCACCATATTGAATATCGCCAAAAATTTTAGCAGTTGATCCAAGCGATAAATATTTTTTAACTTTTATTTGTCCGTTGACTAAGCCGTTAATAATTGCATCTTGAGCTTCAATGTTGGCAACTATTTTTGCTTTTTCACCAATGAAAAGGCTGGCATTTGTTTTCAAGGAGCCTTCAAGACTTCCTTCAATTACAATGTTTCCTTGCCCATGAAAGTTTCCTTTCACCTTTATAGATCCACCGATAATAGTTTCGGCGTCTTTGAATTTTTCCGCACGGTTGTCTTTGTTGAACATATATTTTTTATTATTTAATTATCACTCCTCATTTTACTTATATTTTATGCCAATTTTATCTATTGGTAAAGGGGCTAATCTTGTCAAAGGAAAAAATATCCTGTAAAATTTAGCTTGTAGTTTTTTATTTGTTTTTCATCCCCTTAAAAACTTAGGAAGTCCCCGTAGTTTAATGGATAAAACAAGAGCCTCCTAAGTTCTAGATCCAGGTTCGATTCCTGGCAGGGACACAATAAAAAATTGCTTTTGTCAAGTTTGACAAAGATTGTTCTTTGTAGAACTTTTGGGCCATTAGCTCATCTGGTAGAGCGCTTCCATGGCATGGAAGAGGTAAAGGGTCCGAGTCCCTTATGGTCCACCATAGAAGAGGCATCTGAAGATGCCTTTTTCTATAGATTAACTATTTAGAGTCTACGTTTTTGTGGACTTATCCAAAAATATATGTATGACACAATAATTATTGGTGCTGGCCCAGCTGGGATGACCGCTGGTATTTATGCCGCTCGTAGAGAAATGAAGACTTTGATTATTGGTAAGGAAACTGGTGGTCAAATGATTTGGGCTCACGAAATAGAAAATTATCCGGGATTTAAAAAAATTAGTGCTTTTGAGTTAATCCAAAATTTTAAAGATCAGACCTTGTCTTTTGGGGTTGAGATGAAAGAAGCGGAAGTTAAAAAAATTGAAAAAACAGAAAAAAATACCTTTTTAGTCCATTTCGGCTCGGAAATTGTTGAAGGGCGGACAATTATTATTGCAATGGGGCTTTCTCCTCGTCGCTTAGCGATTAAAGGAGAAGAAGAGTTTAATGGCAAAGGGGTTTCCTATTGTGCAAATTGCGATGGGCCGTTTTTTAGAAATAAAAAAATTGCTGTAGTGGGGTCGGGAAATTCTGCTTTTGATGCCGCCGAGGTTCTCTCAAAAATTGCCAGTGAAGTTTATTTGATGATTCGAAACGAAGAAAGCATCAAGGCTTTTGATTCTTTAGTAAAAGAGGTGAAAAGCAGAGATAATATAAAAGTGATGATGAACTCAGAAATTAAAGAAATTGTCGGTGATTCGGGGGTTAAAAAAATAATTTGTGCTAATATTAAAGAAAATAATGAGTTTATTATTGATGTAGATGGAGTTTTTGTGGAAATTGGAAGAATTGCTAATACGGATTTGGTCGCTGATTTTGTGGAAAGACTTTCTAATGGACAGATTATTACCAATTCTCGTTGTGAAACAAAAACTGCTGGAATTTTTGCCGCTGGTGATGTGAGCAACCTCAGCGAATTCAAACAAATTTCTATTGCCTCCGGCCAGGCAACGATTGCCGCTCTGAGCGCTTATCAATATTTACAAGCCTAACTTTTTTATTTTTTTATTTTTTAAAAACACCCAGCTGGGTGTTTTTATATTACTAAAAAGACTGTATAATAAAATCAGATAAAAAATATTATGATTACCAAAAGAATTAATTTAATAGCCGTTGATATGGGCTATGGCCATCAGCGAGCCGCCTATCCGCTCCTTGATCTGTCTGGTGGCGAGATTATCACCTTGAATAATTATGAGGGAATTCCAGAGTGGGAAAAGAATTATTGGATAAAAAACTTGAAGTCTTATGAAAATATTTCTCGTTTCAAAAAAATTCCGTTGCTTGGTCGTTTGGTATTTGCGGTGATGGACTCTTTTCAGAAGATTGATTCATTTTATCCTGCTCGTGATTTGTCGCGGCCGACAATCCAACAAAGATTTTTTTATCGTTTTATTAAAAAAGGCTTGGGAAAAGATTTGATTCCCAAGCTGGATAATTCATTACCGTTTGTAACGACTTTTTTTGTGGCTGCTCAAGCGGCTGAATATCACAATTATCCTGGAGATATTTATTGTATAGTTTGTGACACAGACGCCTCTAGGGCCTGGGCCCCGTTAAAGCCAAAAACTAGCAGAATTAAATATTTTTTACCGAGTGAAAAATTAAGAGAAAGATTCTTAATGTATGGGTTATCAAATAAAAATCTTTTTGTTACTGGATTTCCTTTGCCAAAGGAAAATATTGGCGCTAAACAAGAAATATTGAAACAAGACTTAGCTAATAGAATAAAAGTTTTGGATGTTGACAAAAAATATTATAACCAATATCAAAGCCTAATAACAGAAGAATTGCCACTCGCCACACGTAGTAACAAGGAGGCGATAACTTTAACTTTTGCAGTCGGCGGTGCCGGAGCTCAAAAAGAAGTTGGGGTACTAGTCCTTAATAAATTAGCTGGGAAAATAAAATCCGGAGAAATAAATCTAAATTTAGTAGCAGGCAGTAGACAAGAAGTTAAAGAATATTTTGAACAAGCCGTTAATCTATTAGGGCTAAAGGATGGAGTAGAAATTATTTTTCACCCTGAAAAAAATGGCTATTTTAAACTTTTTAACAGCTGTTTAAGGAAAACTGATATTTTATGGACCAAACCTTCAGAACTTTCTTTTTATGCGGCCCTTGGATTACCGATTATTATTTCCGATCCGGTTGGCTCTCAAGAAAATTTTAATCGGGAGACTTTGTTGAATTGCGGTGCGGGAATAGACAGTTTGGACCCAAAATATGTTGATGAGTGGTTGCCAGATTTAATCTCTTCTGGCCGTTTGGCTCGAGCAGCCATGGATGGTTTTTTGAATTTAGAAAACCTTGGAACTTATCATATAGAAAAAATGTTTTGTAAATAATATTTTATGAGTTGGTTGCTTGTCGCTCTTGGCGCCTATTTTTTATTAGCCTTTTCTAATCTGTTAGATAAGTTTTTGGTTGATAATGTTTTAAAAAGTAGTAAAGCCTATGCTTTTATAGCCTGTATAATGGGGTTAATTGTTTTTTTGGTTGCCCCGTGGTTTTTGAAATGGCCAGGACTTTTTTTGTTTTTTTTCAATCTTTTGACGGGTGGAATTTTTGCCTTAGCCCTCTGGGGTCTGTATGAATCCTTGAAAAGAGGTGAGGCGGCGCGCACCTTAGTTTTTATTGGTGGTCTAACACCGGTTTTTTCCGTTTTTTATTCCATTCTATTTTTCAAAGAAACTTATTCTGGGAATCAGTGGGTGGGGATTGGTTTTTTGTTGATTGGCATTTTAGTCGTGGCCTTTTTGCCTCAACCACGTAGTTTTTTATCCCGAGTGATTAATAAATTTGGTCTAACTCAAAACTTAAATCAAGGCGGGTTGTTGATTGCGCTTTTTTCAGCTTTTGCCTATTCATCTTATTTTATTGCTTCCAAGTACGCTTATGATCATCAACCATTTTTTAGTGCTTTTCTTTGGAATCGTTTAGGCGCTGGTATTTTTGTCTTGATTTTTTTGTTTAAAAAAGCAGACCGGACAGCTATTTCTAAACTCTTTAATAGAAAGAGTCCTGGGAAAAATAAATTTTTAGTTATTTTTAACCAAGGTCTGGGATCAACTGGTTTTATTTTACAAAATTATGCTATCTCCCTTGGTTCGGTAGCACTGGTTAATGCTTTGCAGGGGGTGCAATATGCCTTCTTATTGTTGATTGGTGCTGGGCTTGCGGTCCTTTCCCCAAAGTTATTAAAAGAAACTTTTTCTTGGCGCATCATTTTACAAAAAACTTTTGCTATTTTATTAATCGCAACTGGCCTCTATTTTATTGCTAGCTAAAATATGATCAAAAAAAAATTAGAAAAAACTTTAAAAATAAAAAGGCCATTTTTGCGGCGTCCCTTGGTGTTGGTAGCTTTATCCTTTTTTATTTTGATTTTTTTGTTCATCTATTATTTTAAAATAGCCGATAACTATCCAAAAAATAAAGAAATTAAAGCTAGCCCTAATTTTTTTGGTGTTACTTTCTCCACTAAGTTTAGTAAGGAAATCGGGCTGGACTGGCAAGAAGCTTATTTGGCGATTTTGGACGATTTAAAAGTTAAAGAAATAAGACTGCCGGTTTATTGGGATGAAATTGAAAAAGAGCCAGGAGTATTTGATTTTTCTGACTACGATTATATTCTCAACGAAGGAGAAAAAAGAAATGTTAATTTTATTGTTAGTATTGGTTGGCGTTTACCTCGTTGGCCAGAATGTCATGCCCCAGAGTGGATTAGTGAGGAAAGTCTTGCTGTCAAAAGAGCGGGAGTAATTAGAATGCTTACGACAACGGTTAATCATTATAAAGACAATAAATCAATTCAGTCTTGGCAGCTAGAAAACGAACCTTTTCTTGATGCTTTTGGCATTTGTCCTCCAAGCGATGAAACATTTTTTGCTGAAGAACTAAAAACGGTTAAAAGTTTAGATAACCGGCCAGTAGTGATTTCGGCTACTGGTGAATTAAGTTGGTGGAATAAAGAGGCAAAGCTAGCTGATATTTTTGGCAGTACAGTCTATCGAGTTGTTTGGGGATATTGGAGCGGCTATGTTCGTTATCCGATTCCTGCTTGGTTTTATTCCGCAAAAGCAGACCTAGCAAAAATTCCAAAAGATAAAAGATTAATTATAGAATTGCAGGCGGAACCATGGGTACCCCAGGGAAACATTATTAATCTTTCAAAAAATGAGACGAGTAAATCTTTTAGTATTGAGCAATTTAAGGCTAATTTGCAGTATGCTATGGATATTGGTTTTAATAAATCTTATTTATGGGGAGTGGAGTGGTGGTATTATCAATATAAAAAAGGGGATCCCAGATATTGGGAACTGGCTAGAACTATTTTTTAATTTATGATTTCAATTATTATTCCAACTTTAAACGAGGAAAAATATTTGCCTCGTCTGCTAGATTCAATCAAAAGTCAAAAATTTAATGATTATGAAATAATTGTTTCTGATGGTGGCTCTAGTGACTCAACTGTTGACTTGGCTACTAATTTTGGAGCGCGAGTTATAATAGACGGGAAAATAAAATCTCCTTCTTTCCAGCGAAATAATGGCGCGGCAATCGCCAAGGGAGAAATTTTATTATTTTTAGATGCAGATTCCGTTTTGCCTTCTGATTTTTTAGTTACCGCCGATTCGGCTTTTAAAAAATATAATCTTTCGGCCGCTGGATTTTATATTAAATTCAATCCAAATAAATGGTATTATAATATCTACTCTTTTATTTCTAATACCCTTTCTTTTTTGAAACAAACCACGAACCATCCGGCTGCTATTGGGGCAGGTCTAATGGCAAGTCGCTTGGCACATGAAAAAAATGGCGGGTTTGATTTGGAGGTGCTATTGGCGGAAGATTATGATTATTGTGCCCGTTTAGCAAAGGATGGAAAGTTTAGAATGATTAAAAATTGCCAGTTGCTTTATTCTTCTCGTCGTTTAGAACAGGAAGGGTTTTTTCGCTCTGGCTGGAAGTGGTTTAAAATGGGCTTGTTTACTCTAACCCATCGAAGAATAAAAAAACAAATTGTAAAATATGATTTCGGAAAATTTTAAAAATAAGTTTTTTGGCACCGATTTTATTCTTCGTCTTTTGATGGCCGGCGTTTTTATTTCTGCCGGGGTGTTTAGAATTTTTAATCCAGTGGCGGCGGAAATGGAGTTGATTAAATTAGGTGTGCCGGCCTTTTTTACTTGGGTGTTGATAATTTTTGAAATTTTTGGTGGTCTAGTAATTTTAATTGGTGGAAAACTGTTAAAGTATGTGGCCTGGTTGTTTTTGTTATTTTTAGCAATTGCACTGGGACTGGCTATAAGAATTAACAGCTCCGGGATAATTAACCAGGCTGGTGAATTATTTGTTTTTGATGCTGGCCCGACTGATTTTTTTCTGCATTTTGTCTTTTTTATAATTATACTTTCTTTGTTAAGATCATTTTATAGAAAAAAATAGTAAACAGTATTGCAAACAAGAAAAGAACAGGATAAATCCTGTTCTTTTCTTGTTTGGAGCGGGTAAGGGGAATCGAACCCCTCTCCTCAGCTTGGAAGGCTGATGTAATAGCCACTATACAATACCCGCTTACCAGAATAGCTTAGCCAAATTTTCTGGTTTAGTCAATTTTTATTTAGTGTCTTTTAACCAGAATAATATCGGAAAAGATAGGCACATCAAGAAAGCGCCAGCCAGAAAAAAATAGTCCATCGTAACAGACGTGAGCATTATTGCACCAAGTAATGACCCAAAAACATAACCCAAAGGAGCAGTTGCTCTAAAAAAATTAATAAAGTCAACGTCTTTGGCGTCTACCACCTTAAAAAAATATGACTCTCGCATGGACTCCACTAGGGCGGCGCCAATGCGGCTGAAAAAGAGAATTCCTGTCCAAAGCCAGAAGTCGGCCCCTTTTACGAAAGAGAAAAACATTAACGAAATGGAAAGAATTATAAAACCCAAAGTCATTAGTTCCTTTTCTCCTAAATAACGATCAGCAATCACGCCAGCGGGGATCTCCACAAAAATAAAAGGAATAAGCATGAAAGAAAACATGATTCCCAGAGATTGCCAATCAAAACCGATTACTTTATTAAGATAAACCGGCAAGAAGATTACCGCCATGCTATAAAAAATACTCAACAAAAAAGCCAAAAAGAAAATAGAGCGTAAACTTTTGGTTTTTGAGATCTTTTTTATCGTTTCAAAAATTCCTTGGTTTTTATAGATATTTTTATCTTCCAGGTTTTTTCCTTGGAACATAAAAAAGAAAGCAAAAATCATTAAACAAACCAAAGAGGCAGCATAAGTCATTTCTAATCCGCCGAATTTGATGAGCTGTCCCGCTAAAAAAGGAGAAATAATCCAGCCAAGATTAATAGCGGTAAAATAAGTGGTATGGATGGTCCCGGCTAGATGCTTGGAGGAAAAACTTTCCACAAAAATATCCATATTAATGGCAATCAAACTGATACAGACATTCATCGCACCAAAAAACAGAAACATCAACCACGGGTCTTTGGGGGCAAATGTTAAGCCAATAAGAGAAACGCCATAAACAAAGATTACCCGTCTAGTACTGCGGAAATTTTTTATTTTTTTGATCATTTCCGGAAAAAACAAAATACTAGCAAATGTCAGGATATTTGCCAAAAGAAAGAAGGTCCCAACTAGCGATAAACCGACAGTTTCTGTTAAGAAACTGGATTGGCTGTAGGCGGGGATGGCAGCAGCGACGGAAATGATAAATCCTAAAAAATAAAGGATTAATAATTTTTTTTGGTTTATTTTATTTTTTTGAGGCTTTTTAAGCATGTTATTTTTTCTTGAAATATTGATAAATTAATAATCCGCTGATAGTAATCATAATTAGGCTGGCAATTTGCGGCCAACGAAAACCAAATAATTCTGGCGCTTGGTCTATTCTGATATATTCTAGTAAAAATCTGATTACGCCATAACCGAGAAAATAAATGCCGACGATTTTCAAGTCATTATTTTCTTGGTGTTTCTTGAGAAAAAATAAAATCAAAAATAACAATAGGCAGGCCAAACTTTCATAAAGAAATGTTGGGTGAAAATATTCAAATTGTCGGAGATCCAGTGGTCTATTGTTTGGAGAAATAAATATTCCCCAAGGGAGTGCGGTTGGTCGGCCAAATAACTCTTGATTGAAATAATTTCCAAAACGACCGATTGCTTGCCCCAGAGCTAGACCAGGAACAATGATTGCGGTGGCTTGGAGGAGTTTTAGGCGATGCTTTCTAGCAAACAGAAGCAACGCCAAAAAAGCCCCCAAAATTGCGCCATGGATTGCGAGGCCGCCATGCCAAATTTTCCACAACTCTCCTAAATGGGTAGCATAGTAATGATAATTTAAAAACCATTCATAAATTCTAGCACCAAATATCCCACTAATAATCAGCCAAAAAGACAGATTATCAAATTGTTCAAGGTCTAGAGCCGCTTTTTTCCAATAATAACGGGAAACAAGCATGGCGGCGATAATAGCCAAAACTAATAATAGGCCATACCAATAAAGATGTAGCCAGCCAAAAGAAAAAAAGAGGGCTTGAGGCTCAAAATGATGGAAGAAGCTAAACATAAAATTGTGCGGATGGAGAGACTCGAACTCTCAAGAGTTGCCCCGCTAGCTCCTAAGGCTAGTGCGTCTACCAATTTCGCCACATCCGCTTGTTTGTTATTATAATATCATCTTTATTTTTTAAAATCAAAAAAATACCCACCAAATTTTTGGCAGGTATTTTTTGTTGGTATTTTAGAATAAATTATTATTCCAAGACTTCAATTTTGGCAACTCTCACGCCAAACTTTATTGCGCTTGGACGGTTTTTCATCCAAACATCAACGCGGGTGGCATGACGAGCATTCATCCGATCACGAACCACGAAAACGCGGTCGCCGAATAATTCAGGGATTCGGACTTTTGTTCCCATTTTTAAGAAGTTGGCGGCAATTGTGTCCTCAACGCCATGTTCACAGACATTGAAGCCGTTAGCAGTGATACAAGGAGAGTTGTCGGTCTGTCCAACTTCGGAGTTATAAGCAGTCATGGTGTGAGTGCTCGTGCGGACGACTTTGTATTCCGGTTGCTTGGTGAGTTTTTCTGGCGTAACCGCTGTTGGCTGTTCTTCAATCCGGATATCAGTTAAAGAAATGGCGCCACTTTGATTAGCTTCCGCTTTTGCCACCGCCTCATCGGCTAATTGAAAAACCAAGGCGACCGTTAGAAAGGTCAAGACTTTTTTACCAAGGTTTTTCACTCTAGGGAGAGGGATAGAACCCTCAGTGTTGCTGATGATATTTTTCATATAGTTTTATATTTGGCCAAACAAAAAATTCCTACTTAATCATAAAAATCGCAGGAATTTTTATTGGACCCTAAATAATAGCACTAAAATAAAATTAGGTCAAGGGTGCCCTGGGGATAACCTATTGACAAAGTTTTGTTATTGTGCTATATTTAGAATATCCAAATTGAAAAATCGTACAAAAATTCAAAATTTGGCTAAAAAAAGTGTAAAATTAGTGTAAATTAACAACAAAAAAATAAATTAAAATGAAAAAAATGATGTTTTTGGCGTTAGTAGCAATATTTATTGCTCCAGCCGCAGTATTCTCACAGTTAACAATCCAAGATAGGGAACAAATGCAAATCTTAAATAGGCAAATTCGCCAACAAAAAGTGTTGGTTAAAAAGCTGGAAAAAGATTTTGCCGCTATTCTATCTTTACGAATGATTGATGAAAGCACAGGAGAAGAACTCGATAGGCTTGC
The DNA here is from genome assembly GCA_964431155.1 of uncultured Gammaproteobacteria bacterium. Classification (GTDB taxonomy): domain Bacteria; phylum Patescibacteriota; class Patescibacteriia; order Patescibacteriales; family UBA12465; genus CAINDR01. The sequence goes on along the minus strand of CAYSIJ010000006.1, from coordinate 17,123 downwards.
TAAATTAAATGATTCCACTTATCTATCTCCAATTGAGGAGCGAAGATTTAGGGAATTATCAAAGAAGGAAGCAAGAGTAAAAAATGAGCTTTCTAAGAAAGAAATCGAAAATCCAAACATTGATGAGGAGTTGCCAATGGCAAAAGAAAAGCTTAATAATCTGATAGATCAAAAAAGCAGTATCTTAAAACGTGCAGCAACAAACTCTGCGGTACCTACCGAGATTGGAATTAGAGAAGAAAAACTCAGAAACCGTGGATTCGCAGTTAAAGAGAAAGACGCGGACCTAAACTACAAGATTAACCTTCAAAATGAAGCATTAAGGAGGTTAACTACTAATTCAATTGCCAAAGAAGAATCAAACGAAACAGCTTATACTATTGTTTTAAAAAATTATTCTAAAAACAAAAAAAGGCAATTTTCCGTAAAAGGGATTGAAGGCACTAGATCTTTTATTCTTGAACCAGGTGAAGTAAAAAAGATTTCGGCTTTACCACAAAAATATCTTTGTGATATTGTGGACATTGAAAGCCGTCGCGCCAGTTATGGTAATTATGCCAATGTTGGCTTGCAAACTCAAGAAATTGAAGGAATAAAATGTGCGGGGTTTTTCTATGCCCCAAAATATTTCTAAACCATTTCAAAAAATTAAAAGACCTTGTAAAAAACAAGGTCTTTTTTCTTTGGGTTTTTAGGTTTTAGTTAGTCTGCTAGCCGCTACCAAGATTGGGGGAATTTTGTTCGCTGGGAACCGGGGCGACTCCAGAGAAAAAGTTTAGCTGATTAAAGACAAAATAGGTGATTCCATAGGAACTGAGGATAATAATTAAGCCGATAATTGCCATTCGGATTGTGGCTTTGGCTTTTTTGATATCATCAGCATCGCCAGCGGCGGTCATCCACTTGAAGCCGGAATAAACTAATAAAAATAAGAAAATTGTTGCTAGCAAACCAAGAATGATAGTGATAACAGTTTTTGCGACCCCCAGAAGATTCGTTCCTTCGTCGTAACCAGCAGCACTATTAAATTGTGAAGTATTGCTGTCAATGTTTTGTTTAAATTCCGGAGCGAGAAGGCCAGCTTGAGCGGGAAAGCCAACCAAAAGTAAGGTGATAAAAGAAAGCGAAAAAAATAGTTTTTTCATAGTTTTATAATAAATAGGCGGCAATAAATTTCCAAAGGGCATAAGCGGAGCCTGTAATCACTAGGCCGATAATTGCCATTCGGATTGTGGCTTTGGCTTTTTTGACATCTTCTGGGTCGCCAGCGGCGGTCATCCACTTGAAACCAGCATAAATCATCAGGCCGATAAAAATTACTCCAAGCAACCCCAAGAGAACGGCAATAAATTGACCAGCAAAAGTCATCAAAGATTCTGGGTCCGAAGTTTGATAGGAAGAATCGGCAACATTTCGCATTCTTTCTAGGGGACTATTTTGAGAAGCTGAGGTACTAGTTTCAGCGGCAAAAACAAAATAAGGCAAGCTGAGAAGAAGAGAAAGGAAAAGTAAAAGTAATAATTGTTTGACCTTTTTATTCATATTAAATATTGGTTAAAGCGTTTTTTAAGACACTTTGAATAACAAAAGCGCTGATTGCATAGGCCATAACCACAATAATCAAGCCAATCACGGCGTTAGTAATGATTTTTTTGGCAGTTTTGACATCCTCTTCATTGCCGCTGGCCGTCATCCATTTGATTCCGCCGTAAATAACTAGGCCTAGGAATATAACGCCAAGAAATTGGAGAACGGTTTGGATAATTGTCCCAATAAATAATTCCGGCTGAACATCGGCGGCGGTGTTATAGCCGCTTTTTTCGGCGAATGGTTTGATAGTTCCAGTAAAGGCATCGCTGAGATTAGCCATAAAATTAATTTAGATAACCACTAGAAAAAGTGGAAACGACAAAATAACTAATTGCATAAGCGAGAGCAACCACAATCAGCCCGATCAGAGAGTTTTTCAAGATATCTTTGGATTTTTCAACCATTTTTTCATTACCTTGAGAAGTCATCCAAAGGATGCCGGCATAAATCGCGAGAACGAGAAAAATTATTCCCAAAAAAGATAAAAGATAAGAAATTCCTTTAGCAATAATATTGTCTGGAGAAAAACCAGGTCCGCCAGTGGAGTAACCTAACTTACCAGCCGTTTGGTTGAGGCCGCTGCTTTGGTTGAAGTCATAACTCGCATGGGCGATTTTTGTAAATAAATTAATCATTTATTTTTAATTGGCAGGGCCGCTGTAGGGAACATAAGGAGTTTCGGGCGCCGGGGTTGGCGCTGAATTTTGGCTGCCACTGAGCGAGCCGCCAATGTAAGAGGTGATGGCATAAGCAAAAATAACAACTACTAAGCCAATAATGCCGTTAATAATTATATCTTTTGCTTTTTTGATTTGAGTATCATTGCCTTGAGAAACCATCCAAAGAATACCACCGTAAATCATCAAAATCAAAAAGGCGACGCCGACAAAGGAGAGAATGGTACCGATTACTGAAGCGGCACCACCTTGGATGTCCCCCATTTTTGTCAGTGCGGTTTTTGCTCCACCAGTACTGTCAACAGTTGTTTCTAAATTGCTTAAGGTGTTATTGGTATTTGCCGTTGAAGAGGCCGCTAGAGAAATATTTGGCGCAAAAAGAAAAAGGCTTAAAAAACCAAATAAAATTAGAGATTTTAGTTTCATAAAATTAGATAGTAGTTGCCAATGTGTTAACCACAAATCTGGCAATACCCCAGGCGGCTAAAATAATAACCAAACCAATAATACCGGCACTCATCAATTCTTTTGCTTTTTTAATGTTATCTTCAGAGCCCATGGCCGTCATCCATTTGAAACCACCTACCAAGATGATTACTACGGCAATGATGCCCAAAAATGTCATAGCGACGTTAATCAAACGCACGGTCATGTCAATCGGATTTTTATCGGAGAGATGAATTCCGCCATTGACAGTGTAACTTTCAACACCATTTGGGCCAGTAATGCCAACTGAATCAGTGGTTAAAGCAAAAACGGTTATCGGAAAAATTAGGAATGAAAAGGCCAGAAAAGAAAATAAGAATTTTTTCATAATTTCAATTTATCGTTGTCCTGAAAACAATTTCTTGCTTCCAAGACAACGATCCCCATCTGAAAAATGAGGATCGAAAACTTAGATAGTTTGTCGTAAAGTCGTGACAACATACCTGGCAATACCCCAAGCAGCTAAAATAATGACCAAGCCAATGATACCAGCAGTCATCAATTCTTTTGCTTTTTTGATATTCTCTTCGTTACCCATCGCAGTCATCCATTTGAAACCACCTACCAAGATGATTACTACGGCGATTAACCCCAAAAATGTCATAGCGGAATTAATTAAATTAGTAGCAGTTTTGATTGGGTTTTCTTTGGAAAGGGCAAGGTTGGAGTTGTCAATTTCGGTAATTCCAAGCTGAGTATCAGTTGGTTGTGCGGTTGCCGCCATTGCTACTGTTGGTAAAACCAACAAAGACAAAGCCATTACAGAAAATAAGAATTTTTTCATAATTTCACCACCTCTCTAGATTTAATTTTTTTATATGTATTTATTGTAGCATACCGCAAAAAACAAAACAAACCCCTTAAGGGCTAATATTAGCCAGGCGTTCAAGTCTTGCTCTTTGTCCACTGGGGATAATAATTATCAGATCAAAACGGGTTTTTTCTAGGGGAATTTGATGTATTTCACAATATTTAGCACGAGCGCTTTTCAAGGATTTTAATTGGCGATTTTTGAGTGGAAAATCATCAGAAAAGTAGTGGCCAGTTTTGATCTCAAAGAAAATTATTAATTCATCTTTTTCGGCGATTAAATCAATTTCTTGGTGGCCGAAACGAAGGTTTTGTCCAATAATGTCATACCCCTCATTTATTAACCAATTTTTCGCCGCCAATTCGCCGCGACTTCCTAGTTCTTTTTTGCTATTCATAGATTTTAAAAAAACAGGCGAATTTTCGCCTGTTTTTGTCTCGGGCTTTATTTTTTGTTTTAGGGTTAAGGCAAGTATTTTTCAAACTCTTTCTGCTGTTTGTTTTCTTCTAATTTTTTTGGGATTTTTTTAAATTCCTTGGTTAAAGTTACCAGCCAAATTACCAGACCGATTCCCCAAAGTGCGAGAAAGAAACGGGCGGTAAAAAATGGGATAATTTCGTAATTGCAAAACAAAAGCAAAATTCCTAGTAAGCTGTTAGTAAAAGAAAAATTAAAGATTTTTAGCCACAAACCGTTTTTTGCTCCACTACGGGTTTTTAGGTAAAAAGCGATTGCCCCTAAAATTATTAGTGCAAGGACAAAAGCGCCAAATAATTTGAATGATGGGGTGGTGAGTGGTTCTGGTCTCAAATTGAACCAGTAGCGCCAATAAATAAATCTTTCCATATTTTTGTTGTTAGATTTTTTCGAAAATCAGAGCATAATGCATTACTCCGGCTTCAAATTCTTCAATTAATTTTAATCCTAATTTTAATGCGGAATTTTTCAAGTTTTCTCGGCTAATTCTTTTTTCCACTTTTGGCCCAAACAGCAAGTCGTGTTCTTTCCATTCAATGATTAGGAGTTTTCCTCCCCTTTTGAGAATCCTAGCCAATTCTTTTAAAACCTCGCTTCTTTTTTCGGTTTGGTTGAGTGTGTTTATCAGTAGTACGGCATCCAAGGTGCCGGCGGCAATCTTTGTTCCTTGCCAAACTTCCAGATTAGTCCAGATTGTGCTGATTTGCGGCAAGTTTTCAGTCTTTTTTTGCCGGTCAATTTCTTCTAGATGGTTTTTGATAATATCCACCGCAAATACTTTTCCTTCTCTTCCAACTAGCTTGGCGCCAGGAAAGACAAAGTGGCCGAATTGGCCACAGCCAGCTTCCAGGACCTGCCAACCCTCAGTGATTCCTATTTTATTCAAAATTAAAGTTATGTCAAACAAGGTGCTCATATTTTTATTCCACCAGAATCTGGCGGGTTATCACTTTTTCGCGGCTATACTTTTTTTTAGCCTTGATAATTATGTTGTTTATTCCTTTTTTTAAACTTATTTTTTGAGAAAAATAATTTTGTTTATCTTTTGCAATGGTCTCATCATTTATTTTTAAATCTGCCTCGGCCTCTACTTTTCCGGAAACGATGATTGTCTGTTCTTTAGAAATCAGATTTTTTTCCGGCGTGTAGATAGTCAAATGGGGCGGGAAAAACATTTTTTTAAAATAGAGAAGAAGATAGAGGACGCAAAGAAAAATAACTAGCGACAGTGCGATTTTTCTGAGAAGTTTCGGGAAGGATAATAATTGCTTGCGACTTAAAACTTTTTTTTCAAAAGGGTCAATTATTTCAGAAAAAGAGCTGCTGTTTTCAAATTTCTGGTTTATTTTTTCTGGTGACAATTTCAGGGCCTTGGCGTATTTTTTTATATATTTTTTGGTGTATAGGCCGCTGGGTATTTCCTGAAAACGCTCTTCTTCTAAGGCCCGGAGGTAAATTATTCTAATCCCCGTTTTTCTGGCCGCTTCCTCAAGCCGCCAGCCGAGTGCTTCCCTGGCATTTTTCAGCTGTTTTCCGACACCGCCCGAGGCATTTACTTCTCTGAGAATTGAATAATTCATGGTTGGTCTAAATTAAGCTAGCGCATTTGATAAGTAGGTGCAGCGATACTGTTGATAAAGAATTGAACTAAAGTGTAGCTAGTAAAAACGATGACTAGACCGATGACGGCAGCAAGTAAAATCTTTTTGGCCTTGGAAACAGTTTGCTGGTTGCCGGCAGAAATTAAAAAGAGAAAACCGCCATAAATAAACATCGCGAAAGTCAAAACACCAACAACTTGCAAGATGATTGTGGAGAATTTGATTACCAGGGCCATCGCGTCAGTTAGTTGATAATTTCCCGTGGCATAGTTCCCGCTGGTATTATCAATAATATGGATTGGCGCTGGATTAGCGGCTTTGGCTGCAAAAGGTGTTAATATTAAAAAAGTTAAGAAAAAAATGGCACTGCTTATTTTTTTTAATTTCATATTATTGGATAGTTTGTTGAACTTGGCTAGCGCCGAATTCTAAGATTTCTTTGAGCTGATCATAATTTTTTGCGGCATTGCTAATCATTTCACCGATGGCATTTTCTGCTGATTGCGGGTCTTTGCCGTGGTACCAGCTTTTGGCGGTAAGAACTTGTTCGGCAAATGGTGCTAATTCTGGGTCATTTTTTTGTTCGTCAATTAAGGAGCGCAAAGCAGTTGGTTTTTTGGTTTTTGCTAAATAAAGTTTGGCTTGTTCTTGTTTGGTGGCAAATTGAATAAAATCCCAGGCTTCGTTTTGATGGGTGCTTTTTTTAGAAACGGTTTCTAGCCAATAATTAGCAAAATTAATTTCTGGATTTCCGGAAATCTGCGGTAACTTGACGACCGCAAAATTCATTTTTGGCGCTCGGGATTTGATTGTTGGCAAGTCATAAGAATATCCAAAAGTCATAGCCAAATTACCGCTGATAAACATTTCCAAGGAATTTGGCAGAGCTTCATTCCAAGAATATACTTCTTTGATGGGGTTACTAAAGTCAGTAAAGAAAATCAAAGCACCCAATCCAGGGTTGTAACCGCTGCTGCTCAAATTTTCTGGAATTTCGCTGAAAACTACTTTCCCGTCTTCTAGAATTTTGCTGCCGTTTTGCATCATTAAGGCGGTCAAGACATCGCTGAAACGGTTGATGTTTTTGCTGGCACCCAAGGAAACTCCCGATTGGATGATTTGTCTTTTTGGGTCTTGTTTGGTTAGTTTTTTTACATCTTGTTGAAAAACTTGATCCCAAAATTGCGGTGGGTTTGCAATCCCGGCGCTGTTAAAAAGATCTTTGTTGTAAAATAAGGTCAAAGTATCAACAGAAAGAGGGAGTCCAAAAATTTGGTTGTTAACAACAACATCATTAGCAACAACGTCAGCAAAGAGTTTTTGAACGTCGCTAGGGGTTAAGCTCTTGGTGGTTTTTATTTCAGGAACGATTTCGGTCTGAATGCCAGTTTTTTCTACTTGGTAAACCATGGAAATTTGAGCCGGAAGAGGGGTGATTTTGTTTTCGTATTTTTTTACCCAAGTGTTGTGAATCGTGAACATGTCTGGCCCCCGGTCTTCGGCCAGTGCGTTTATCAGTTCATTTTCATATTCTTCAATGCGGAGTTTTCGGTAGTTGATGGTGATGTTTGGGTGAAGAATTTTGTATTGGTCAATTATTTCTTGAAAAGCATCTGGACCGTCAAAGACTCGCCAGTATTCTAGGGCGATTGGTTCGCTCGCTTTTTTTGTCTCGGTGCTGACGGCTTTACAGCCAAAACCGGAAGTGACAATAAAAACAAATAATAAGGAAAGGGCGATTAATTTTTTATTCATAAAATTAGCGATTTTTGAGCGCTTTTTGCTAAAGCACAGAAGTTGTTTATGCTAACTCAATTATAGCAAATTGTATCGTCACTCCGCAAACTAAAAGCTTCGGCGAGGTGTTTGATTTGAATTTCTTTTTCACCAGCCAAATCAGCGATTGTTCGGGCGATTTTTACGATTTTGGTTTTTGCTCTTTCGGAGCAGGCTAGTTTGCTGGTTGCCTGTTCAAAAAACTCTTTTTCTTTTAATCCCAATAATTCAAAATGATTTTCTGGTGAGCGGCCATTTAAAAAACCTCTTTTTTCTTGGATTTTTCGGGCTCGTTCAATATTTTTGGCGGATGGGAAGTAGTCTTTTTGATTATTGGCCTCAGGCCTTTCTAAATTTATTCGCAAGTCAAAACGATCAAGAATTGGGCCGGATATTTTTTGGCGGTGGTTGGCTAATTGGTTTGGACGGCAACGGCAATTAATTTTTTTGTCGCCAAAAAAACCGCAGGGGCAAGGATTGGTTGCCGCGACTAAAATAAAAGAACAGGGGAAAAAACAAGATTCTTCAGCATGAGAAATCAAAATTTTATTTTCTTCCATCGGTTGGCGCAGGGCATTAATCGTTGCCTTGGGAAATTCAGTTAGTTCATCAAGGAATAAGATCCCGTGATGGCTGAGTGAAATTTCTCCTGGACAAAGTTTTCGTCCTCCACCCAAAATTGCTAATTTTGAAGAGGTGTGATGAACGGCGCGAAACATTCCTTGAAAAAAATCATCCCCAATTTTCGCGGCAAGACCATATATGCTTTTGATATTGGCAACTTCTAAAGATTTCTCCGGAGAGTTTGGCGGCAAAGATTTGGCCATTGTTTTGGCAATCATGGTTTTTCCACTTCCGGGTGAACCAATCATCAACAAGTGATGGCCGCCGGCGAGAGAAATTTCGGCCGCTCTTTTTGCTTGGCTTTGTCCAAGAATATTTTGCCAAATACTTTTGTCGTCTGGCTTGTTTGATGCTTCAAAAGCTGGCGATTTTCGTCCTGAAAGAGTCAGTCCCTTAAACATAAAATCAGCTAATTGATTAAGAGAAGAAACGGGAAAAATTTTTATTCCTCTGACAATTAAGGCCTCGGACAAATTTTCTGTCGGAATAAAAATTTCTGTGAACCCTTCTTGAGCCGCCAAAATTACTAATGGCAAAATGCTTTTTATTGCCTTGGTTTTTCCGGTCAAAGAAAGTTCGCCGACTGCGAATATTTTTCTTGGTTGGATTTTTATTTTATTTTTTAATCCCAAAATTGCCAGAGCAATCGGCAAATCATATTGAGATCCTTTTTTGCGGATGTTGGCCGGGGCAAGATTGACGGTTATTTTTCGGCGGGGAAATTCATAGCCACTATTTTTGATGGCACTGCGCAAGCGTTCTTGTGATTCGTTGACTGAAGTGTCTGGTAAGCCAACAATCCTAATTTTTCCGAGTTCTCCGCCTCCTTGGTCCGCTTCAATCTCTACTAGCTTGGCCTCCATTCCCAAAATTGAAGCGCAAAATATTTTATGAGCCATAAATTTTTTATTTAAAAATAAGACCACCTTTTGGGTGGCCTTATTTTAGCAAAAGGCTGATAAAATTTTGATAACTAAAGTTTATCTTCCAGTTTGTGCGTCTTCCAAGCGGATGCTTAATAATTTACTAACACCATCGGATTGCATGGTCACGCCGTATAAGATATTTGCCTTTTTCATTAAGGCGCGGTTGTGGGTGATGGTGATAAATTGAGTTTGATGCGAGAGATCATCCAAGATGTGAGCCAAACGTTCGGAATTTGCTTCGTCAAGCGCGGCATCTACTTCATCAAGAACCACAAAAGGTGAAGGGTTGGCGCTGATAATCGCGCAAATCAAAGCAATTGCCGTTAAGGCGCGTTCGCCACCGGAAAGCATCGCCACATTTTGAATTTTTTTGCCAGGAGGAATTGCTTGGATTTCAATACCATTTGATCCGGTGGCATTGAGTTTTCTCAGAGATTTAATGGTTTTTAATTTTTCAGCGACCAAGCCCATTGCTTCTTGCTCTTCTGTGGTTTTTTCTTCGTCACTGCTTTCCACCTTCATGATTTTTGCTTCGCCACCACTAAATAAGATTTTAAAGTATTCGCTGAATTTCTGAGAAATCATTTTGAATTCTTCTTCAAAACGATTTTTAATATTAACGTCCAATTCATTAATGATTTTTTCCAAGGATTTGATTGCTTCGTTCAAGTCGTTTGTCTGCTCGCTTAAAAAATCATAACGGGATTTTGTATCGGCGTATTCTTTCTCGGTTTCTGGGTCAAGACCGCCAATCTGTTCTAACTGATTTTTTAATTCACTGATTTTTTTTGCACTTTTTTCGCGATCCAAATTTTCCGGTGCGAAATATTTCTTTATTTCTGGTAGTTGGAGTTCGTCGGTACGGATATTATTCTCCAAATCTTCCAATCGGGTTTCTTGTCTGGCCGAGCTAACTTTTAATTCGTTTAATTCTTCGTTCAAGCCGTTGATTTCATTTTGTAAATCTTGAATTCCTTTTTGGGCGGCGAAGAGTTTTTCTTTTTCTCCTTGTCTTGCTTCTTCTAAAACATTTGCCCGCTCTTTAATGAGACGGATATTTTCATCAATTGCTGAAATTTTTTGGTTTAAAGCGGTTTTCTCGTGATTGATTTTTTCGGCATCAAATTTAATTTGAGATTTGGCCAACTTTGTTTTTATATCTTCCAACTCTCGGTCAATACCAGAAATTTGAGAATTCAAAAGTTTTACCCGTTCTCTTTTTGCTGAAAGATTCAAGCGGTTTTCGTTAATTGTGTTAATCAAATCTTGTTTTTCTCCGTATCTTTCCAGGGAGCGGACAGTTTTTTCTAATTCAATAATTTCTTGATTAATTTTATCTGCCGTTTTTGTTAAATCAGATTTTTCTTGGCTTATTTTTTCGGCATCAAACTTTGTACTGGCCTTGGCAACTTTTGTCGCGATATCAGCGACCTCTCTTTCAATATTTACTAGCTGATCGTTTAGGAGGCGCACCCTTTCTCGTGCCGAAGAAGCCTTCAATCTTTCTTCGTTAATCCGGTTGATTAAAGCCTGTTTCTCGGTGGTTAAGATGATTATTTTGTCTTGGTAATTTTTTATTTCTGATAGTTTGTCGGCGTTCTGCCCAGTAATTAATTCAGTGATTGCTTTTTCAAAATCGTCTTTTAGATTTTTTAACTCTTTTTTTATCAAGTCCAAATCACTTTCTTTCTCCAGTTTTTCCAGGCCCGCCAAAAATTCATTAATCAGCCGGCTGATTTCTTCTTTGTTGTCTCGGTTCTTGTTTTGTTCCAGCCAATGATTTGCTTCGCGGATTAAATTGTTTAATTCGCTAATCTTTTTTTCTAAAATGCCCAGTTCCTGATTTAATTCATTTTCCAGATTGTGAGAGTCAGCACTTTTCAACTCGCTAATTTCAATTTCAATCCGGTTTTTTTGTTGTAATAATTCTTCGTGTTTGTTGTTTAACCAGCTAACATCAAATTGCCCTTGAGCCTCCAAATTTGCCTCTATCACGGCATCAAGGCGATTAGCCTGTTTTAGTAATCGTTCCCTGTCTTCTTTTTTGGCGTAGGTGGTTCTTTTTAACTCGCCGGCTTTTCTGATATCTTGATCAATTTCATTGAGCTTGGTCTGCAAGATTTTTTCATTGGGGTTTTCTAGATCAATTTCTAGGCTGGTAATTTCGGAAATAATTTGATTTTTTTGCTCCAGAATTTCTCCTTGTTTTTTGTTTAACCAGCTAACATCAAATTGCCCTTGTGATTCCAGGCTTACTTCCAATTCGGCTTGGAGCCGGGCTAATTGGCCGACGAAATTATTTCTTTCGTTTCTCTGGTTTTCTAATTCTAATTCTATGGTGCGCAAATCAGCTGAACGGTCGTCAGTTTTTATTTTGTTTAGTTCTTGGTTCAATTTTTCTAGTCGTTGAGTTTTTTCAATCTGGTTTTTTTCTAACTCCAAGAAGCGGCGATTAAAATCATTAAGGCGACGGTCAATTTCTTGCCAAATAAAACTATAATACTCCAGTTGGTAATTTTTCAGTTCTCCTTCCAGTTCGCTGCGTTTTTTCAGTTTTTCTACTTGGCGGGTCAAAATTTTCAGGCGAGGGCGGATTTCAGTCAAAAGCATGTCAACTTGTTGAAGATTTTCGTAACTGCTTTGAAGTTTGCTCAAGGCCGATTCTCTTTTGATTTGAAATTGTTTGACGCCAGTTGCTTCATCAAAGAAATCTTTTCTTTCGGCGGCGTTGGTGTTTAAAAATCCTTCCACCATTCCTTGGCCGATAACACTATAAGTCCGTTGGCCGAAATTTGCTCGGGCGAGCAGTAATTGAATATCGGAAAGCCGGACTCTTTGGCCGTTGATTAAGTATTCACTCTCACCACTTCTAAAAAGCCTTCTAGTAATAATTATTTGAGAATAATCCAAAAAAGAATTTCCTTTTT
>CAYSIJ010000006.1:1781-5218 GCA_964431155.1 uncultured Gammaproteobacteria bacterium | reverse complement strand
TTTCATCACGGACATCTTCTTCGCCAGTTTCTTCTTTTGGTGCTTTCAAATTTTTTCGGTCTTCGTTATTTAAAATCAAGGAAACTTCGGCCATTCCCAATTTACTTTTTTGGTCAGAGCCAGAAAAAATAACGTCTTCGCCTTTTTTTCCGCGCAAAGTCTTGAGACTCTGTTCTCCGAGCACCCAGCGCACGGCATCAGCAACGTTGGATTTTCCTGAACCGTTTGGGCCAACGATTGAGGTGATTCCCCTTTTTTCACCGCTAATAATTCCGGGGAAAAGCAGAGAGTTTTTGGTGGCAAAAGATTTGAAGCCTTGAATTTCTAGTTTTTCTAAATACATAATCAAAAAAATAAAGGCAAAAGTTTGCCGTTCGTTTATCTTACCATTATAATATAATATATGATAATTTCAATCAGTGGCGCTCAAGGTTCAGGAAAAAGTACCATCACCAAACAATTAGCAGAAAAATTGGCCTGGCCGCGTTATTATATGGGCGGGATGCGCCGTGAAGCCGCCAAGAAAAGAGGTCTGACTTTGGCGGAGTATAACAAATTAGGGGAAATTGATCCACAAACCGATTTGGAGGTTGACGAATACCAGCGTTTACTAGGAGAAACGAGTGATAATTTTGTGATTGAAGGGCGCACTTCTTGGCATTTTATCCCTCATTCTCTGAAATTATACCTCGATGTTAGCGAAGAAGAGGCGGCAAATCGTATTTTTCACGATCTGAAAAGTCGCCCAGAAGAGGCGCAAAGTTCAGCCACCATGGAGGATATTAGGCTAATATTAGCAGAAAGGAAAGTAAGTGATGTTTTGCGTTATCGAAAATATTTTAATATTGAAGTATACAATCCTAAAAATCACGACTTTTATCTGGACACCAGTAATTTAACGATTGAGGAGGTATTTAAAAAAGTTTGGGATTTTGTTACTGAACGCTTGAGATAAGCCAATTTTATCTCCTTGACATCTGATATTATTCATTATAATATTAGACAAGACTAAAGACCCTGAGCGTAGAGCTGGAGGTTTTATTGTTTAAATAAATAAATTAGCAAATAATATGGCTGAAAAAATTACTGCCGCCAAATCTGGCGAAGCAAAGAGAGACAAGACCATCACCCAGGATTCTGGACTGAAGCCAGGCATGACTGTGCGTATTCACCAAAAAATTAAAGAATTAAATTCCAAGGGCGAAGAAAAAGAAAGAATTCAGTATTTTGAAGGAATGATTATTGCCCGTAAGCATGGCAAAGAAAAAGGTTCAACAATTACTGTTCGCAAAGTTTCTGATGGAATTGGTGTGGAAAAAATCTTTCCGTTGAATTTGCCAACAATCACCAAGATTGAAATCAAAAAGGTGGCGGAAGTGCGTCGCGCCAAACTGAATTATTTGAAAGGCAGATACAAAAAACGCTTGAAAGAAACCGTGGTTAAAGCTGCAAAATAAGCTTTTGCCATTTTTGGGCGAATGGTGAAACTGGTAGACACGCAAGCTTGAGGGGCTTGTGGCCGCAAGGCTGTGGAGGTTCGAGTCCTCTTTCGCCCACCACCGCAGTCAAGATTAAAATTTTAAAAATATTCCTAAAAAGTCTTCGCACTTTTTTTGGGGCGTATAGCTCAGCTGGTTAGAGCACTTCGTTTACACCGAAGGGGTCCGGGGTTCGAATCCTCGTGCGCCCACATTAAAACCTAATGTGGTTTTTTTATTTTTTAAGGTTTAATGGTCAAAAATGGTTGGTGAGAATGCCAAATCTATTTTAATATTACAATATAATTTGAAATAATTATAAAACGGTTTATACTTCGCTCTATCAATCCTGCAAGAGAGCGTATCATATTTGTAAAAATAGCAGTAAATTGGCCATTTTATCCACCAAATTTTAAACACCTAATATTAATTTACCAACCATTTTTGACCATTAAACCTTTTTTAAAAATTAAATAACAAACAAAAAAAGGAAAACGATGGAAGAAATAAAAATTTCTCGACATGCTTTTAACCTGTTCGTGGCAGATTTGGAAGAGCTTAATAACAAGTTAGAAAAAATAAAAATCTTATCAAGTGAGCATCCGCGCGAATATAGCGGAGAGCTAGACAGACTGAGCTCCGAAATAATCAAAATGCAACGCTTGCAAAATAGATTTAAAGTCGTTGACGTTGTTGATGGTAGTCAGATTTTACAGATTGGTTATACCGTTTTATTAAAAATTGATGGTGAGTCGGTTGAAAAAACTATTGATGGTTACATTTATAATAAAAAAACCGTCATTACCCCATTCAGTCCAATTGGAAGCAAAATAATCAATCAAGAGGTTGGCCATACTTTTACTTTTGGCGATGGATTTATTGAAATTTTAAATTTTTTTGTTAAAAAAACGGAGCCTTTATTGGTTCCAGCCTAGGAATATAAGGGAAGTCTTGAATAAAGACTTCCCTTTTTTAATATCCTGGTCTACAATATTTTTATGATAACGATTAGTAAAAATGAAGCCGAAACTTTAAAGTTGGGGGAAAAGATTGCTGCTTCTTCAAGAGGTGGCGACATTTTGTCTTTAGTCGGTAATTTGGGGGCAGGAAAGACAGTTTTGACACGCGGAATTTGTGAATTTTTTGGAATTAAAAAAGGAGTAAAAAGTCCGACATTCACTTTAATGAATGTTTATTCGGTTAAAAATAACCAAAAAATAAAAGCAATCTGCCATATTGATGCTTATCGTTTAAAAAGTGCCAAAGATCTATTAAATATTGGTGCTCAAGATTTTTTTGATGACCCGGAAGTCTTAACAATTATTGAGTGGGGCGACCTGGCAAAAGATATTTTACCGAGAAGAGCGAAGACAATAACACTTGAAGCACTAAGCGAGGATGAAAGAAAAATAACTTTTGATAAATAAAAACACCTTGTTTCAAAGGTGTTTTTTTGTGTAGATTATTTTATTTTCTCCGTCATGGCAAGTTATATTGCAATGGTCGGAAATAAAATAAATATCTTGATAGTTTTCTCTTTCCGGAAAGAAGTCTATTTGTCTAGCTCTTTCCAGGTCAATTTCGTATATTGCCCCACAACCAGTGCAAAATACTTTTGCAACTGATGTCGGGCTGTTGAATGGTTTTTTTAATTCCTCAAAATTAATAGAGAATGGCGTTTTGCTTTTTCTCTTAAAAATTTTTTCTTTCCTCATTGTTTCTTATTTTTTTGTTTATTTCTTTAATAATTTCAGTAATTTCTTGGTCCATCCGATCTTCCATGGCCTGCTGGTCAAATTCTTTATTGGTCACAGAATGGTCATATAAATCTTTTTCTTCAGGTTTTATGAGATAATATGTTCTTTTTATGTTAAATCCTGCATTTGCTTTTTTTACATTTTCTTCATCTGTATAATATTTATCTTCCACATAGTTTTTCTCTTTACTGAGCGATCCTCC
>CAYSIJ010000006.1:0-1771 GCA_964431155.1 uncultured Gammaproteobacteria bacterium | reverse complement strand
CTTTCTGGTTACCTTTGTTCATTTGCGATAAATCAATGGTGACAGTGTATACATTGCCGCTTGCTGGATGAGTAATTTTGAAATAGGCATCAACCCCGTGAGAAACATCAAGATGTGAACCGACGGCAGTAAAAAATTCAATATCAATTTCTGGTCCAGCATAATCATCTAGCCTTTTTCTGATTGTCGCTGCAAAAAACGCCAACGGATTATGGCCATCTTCGCAGCTTTCAATCGCTTCCATTGATTCACGGTAGGTGAGATAAGAATTTTTTATTTCTTCGTAATCTCCAGAATAATTATCGGCGTAATCGCGCATTTTACAAGATAATTCAAATCTTTTTTCAGGATCTAATTTTTCCCAGTTTTCGTCAGATATTGGATTTTTAATTTTAAAAACCTCTTCGGCGTATTTTCTTTTCGGAATTTCACCAATCAGTTCTTTTTCAAAAGTTGAACCTAGTCTTTCAATGTAGCTAGTGCTTTGTTCGTAGCGATCAAAATTTAACATATTTTTTTCTTTCTTTTGAAGTTTCTAAAAATTATTCCTGCCGCGCCAAGGCAAATCATCACATCGGCAAAATTGAAAACAGTGAAGTTTTTGAGGTCAAGGTAGTCAATAACAAAGCCGAAATTTATTCGGTCTATATAATTACTTATAGCACCAAAAAGAATTGTTGTCAAGAGGATGACTTCCAGCGTTTCAGTCTTTTTGTTTATTATTAGATAAATTATATAAGAAATTAGGGCCAGCATGATGATGCTAATTATGACCATTAAGGGGGTTCCAGATAGTGGCAGAGAAAAAGAGATAAAACTATTGGGAATGAAGGTTAATTTTAAAAAACCGCCGATATTTAACTTCGGTAGTAGATCTTTTATGGCGAGATATTTGAGAATCCGGTCAGCAACAAAAAACATAGCCATAATTATCGCTATGTTTTTCGGGTTTTGAAAAAAAGATTTTTTATTCATTTTCTTGCAATTCAGTTTTGCATTCCACGCAAGAATTAGCCGTTGGTCTGGCAAGCAGTCTTTTCGGAGCAATTGGTTTGCCGCAATATTTGCATACGCCATAAGCCCCGTCTTTGATGCGTTCTAGGGCGCTCGTGATGTCTTTCAGGGCGCTTTCCAGGACTTTTTCGGTGGCTAGATTGGTGGTGTAATCAGAGATTTCTTGAGCGTTTTCGTCCATCTTGTCGCCATATTCAGGAAATTTTGCGCCGAGATTGTCAGGTTCGTGGGAATCCTTGCCAGAAATATCCTGCAAGTCGTTTAAAATTTGTTTTTTTTGCGCCATTAATTCTTTTTCAATCTTGGCGATTTCTTCAGCGCTGATTAATATTGAATTTTCAGTTTTTTCTTTCATATTTTTGGATAAAAATAAATGACCTTAATAAGGGTCCTTCAATGACAATAATAGCGTATTTTTTGGTTTTTAGCAAGGCGTTCTCTTGGTGCTTGCTACCTCTTTTTTCGTTTTATTTTTTCGGCCAAAAACGCTTTTGCTAGCTTTTGACAAGGAAAAAACTTTTTGCTATTATTCCAATGACCACTTAAGGTGGTTTTAATATTTTTGGATCGGTAGCTCAGTTGGTTAGAGCGCTGCCCTGTCACGGCAGAGGTCGCGGGTTCGAGTCCCGTCCGTTCCGCACAAAAATCAACTTGCCCTGCGGCAAGTTGATTTTTTGTTGTGTTAGTTTGTAAGCCAATGAGAACTTAGTTTCTAGAATCTAACGCAACAGCGTTACTCATTAATTGATTAAATACT
>CAYSIJ010000005.1:25273-36323 GCA_964431155.1 uncultured Gammaproteobacteria bacterium | reverse complement strand
GTAGTCCCTAGGGGAATCGAACCCCTGTTACCAGGATGAGAACCTGGCGTCCTAACCGTTAGACGAAGGGACCAATTTTATTTCAAAACCTTCCCCACAAAATCTTGATGCCCGGCAAGAAATTCCTCGGATTTTAATTTTTTTCCGCCAGCCAACTGCAAACTTTCAATTTTCAGGGCGCCCTTAACCGTTGCCACTAGCAAACTCTTTTCATCCAGAAACAATTCTCCCGGCTGATGTCCTGCTTCTGAAACGATATCTTTGGACACTGCTAGTATTTTTATCATTTTATTATCTTCTGTCAAGGAAAAACTTCCAGGCCAGGGGTTGAAGGCCCGAATTTGTTGTTCCAACTCTTCGGCGGTTTTTTGAAAGTTCAAATGACCATCTTCCTTTTTTATGGTTTTGACATAAGTCGCTAGACTATCATTTTGAATCTTTGCCTCTAATTTCCCCTCACAATAATCTTTCAGCGACTGGCAAACCACCTGACCAGCCAATAATGAAGCTTCGTCGTGTAGTTCGCCAATTGTTTCTCGTCCACTTAAGGGAATAGTAAATTGTTTTAAGATCGGTCCCGTGTCTAGCCCAGCTTCCATTTTCATAATTGTTAAGCCGGTCTCTTTGTCACCGTTTAAAATAGCAGCTTGTAAGCAAGCGGCACCGCGATATTTTGGGAGAAGAGAAGCGTGAATATTTATACAACCAAATTTTGGAATATCTAAAATATTTTGCGGAATAATTTGGCCATAAGCGAGTACGACAATTAAGTCGGGTTTTAGTTCGCTAATCTCTTCAAAAATTTCTTTTACTTTTTTCGGTTGGAAAACTGAAATCTCGTGTTTTTGCGCGCAAACTTTCACTGCCGGAGCATTTAATTTTTGGTTGCGGCCAATCGGTTTGTCTTCTTGAGTGACGACGGCACAAACCGAAAAATTATCACTACTAATTAGTGCTTCCAAAGTTGGAACGGAAAACTCGGGCGTCCCCATGAAAATTACCGAATATGATGAATTAGACATAAAACAAGTTAAAATGATATAGTTAGCTTACTATGTTTGAAACAATCATTCAATGGGTTTTAAATTTAACCCAAGGGCTCGGCTACACCGGAGTCACCATTCTGATGGCAATAGAAAGTTCTTTCTTGCCGTTGCCGTCTGAATTAGTTATTCCTCCAGCGGCCTGGCTGGTTAGTGAGGGGAAGATGAATCTCTGGCTTTTGATTGCTGCTGGCACCCTCGGTAGCGTTATTGGCGCTACGGTTAACTACCTTCTTTCAAGGTGGCTCGGGCGCCTCATTATCTATGGCTTAACAGAAAAAAAATTTTTCCGCGTTCTGGGCGTTACTCGTGAACGAGTGGAAAAAGTGGAAAAAATGTTTTTAGCTGATGCCAAAAAATCCACCTTTATTGGCCGTTTAATTCCCGTTGTTCGCCATTTAATTTCTATTCCCGCTGGTTTTTGTAAAATGCCTTATGGTTCCTTTGTTTTATTTACCGCCCTCGGCTCCTTTGTCTGGGTTTCAATTCTTGCCGTTCTGGGTTATTTTTTGGGCGCTAATCGGGAGCTATTGGAGCAGTATTATCAAGAAATTAGTTGGTTGTTGTTAATTCTCGGAATTGTTTGGATATTAGCAAAATTTAGGAAAAAAATCTTCAAAAAATAGAGAGCTTTTTCAAATGTCTTGACAAATTTCTTCTTTTGTTATACAATGGCTTTAGTAAATTAAGAACTTAATAACAAACCAAAAAATAGTAAGTCATGGAAGAAAAACCGAAAATCTCAGTATTTATTGAAAGAAAAATTAAGGAGGCTAAAAAAACAGCAGAAAAAAATGGTGCAAAATTTATTTGCGCCGAATTCAAAAATTTGAAAACTTTTAATAATGTCTTAGTCCGGATTCCGGACATGAAAGATATTTATTTAAAAAAGATGGCAGCTTTCAAAGCTGTAACTTTAAATAATCAATATTCTGAAACTTATATCCCTACCTATTACCGCCGTGGGACTTTGGTTGATGGTGTTTTTATCACCAACAATTATTTTTCCCCTCATTCTTTTGGTGGTAAAGTGTTAGCCTCAGTGACAGTTGTTAAAAAAATTGATTATCATCAGGGGAAGGAATGTATTGTTCTAGACATCAAGGTGAGCGAGGCGCCACTTCAGTCCGCCACGCATGTCCTAAAAATCGGAACATTGAATGGAGAGTTTTTAATTCCCGACACTAAAAAATTTATTCAATTTAAAAAAATTAATAAATTTGAAGTAATAAAAAGAGCTTAAAACATTACAGCGGTGTTTAGCGGCTAAAAACATTTTTAGCCGTTAAACAAAAAGCAGTTATTCCAACCGAGTAACTGCTTTTTTCTTTATTTTTTTGGTTTCAGGTAATCAATAAACAAAATTCCATCCAGATGATCAACCTCATGTTGGATTGCTCGGGCGAGCAGGGGGTCTTCGGCTTGGATTTTTTTCTTTTTTCCTGCCCTATCAAAATAAAGGCAGGTGACCTTTTTGTGTCTTTCAATCGGGTGATAAATAATTTCTCCTTTTTCATCAATTATGGAAAGGCAGCCTTCTTGCTCGGTTATTTTTCCCCAGGATTTTTTGGTAATTTTGGGGTTAATCAGAAAGAGGGTTTTGTTCTGGTGGCGCAAAGCTACTATTCTGATATTTTCCCCGACTTGCGGCGCCGCCAAACCAGCGCCGTCTTTTTCTAGCATGGTTTTTTCTAAATCAAAAGCCAGACTCTGAATCTTCTTCTTCGTAATTTCGGTTTCCAGTATTTCTTTGGAAATTTTTCGCAAGGTGGGGTCGGGGTAGTGGAGAATTTCCAAAATTTTGGCTGTTGGGCTTTGTTTCATATTTTTTTTCAATTACTTTAAAAAAGTATTTCCATTTTTCTCCTGATTGGCAGAGTTCTTTGGTGTCGGTGATTGCTCGCCTTATTTCTTCCGGAGTTTTTTCTTTGCAGGCCTTAAACACCGACCCTCGTTTGAAATTTGGGATGGATAATTCCTTGATGACCGAAAGAGCCAGGTCTTGCCAGGGATAAGCTGGTGCTTTGACGGCTTTTTTTTGAGAAATAATTTCTGAAAAAGAAGAAAAATCGGTCATAAATTTTCTTCAGTCAGGCGCATCGTCAAATAACCGATACCCAATTCTGTTTGGTAGGCCAATCCTTGGGCCTTAATTGTTGTTTCTGCGCCCTCCAAGATTCCGAGAGCGAGCAGGACTGATTTGAGGCCGCATTCAGCAGCGCCTTTAATTAGATTCTCGTCAATTTTTAAAATATTTTCGGTTGGATTTTCGCTATTTAAATATTCAATTAATTTGTTATCAAACTTAGCACCCTTTGGGGAGTAACCGGCTGGAGAACTTTTTTTGAGACGATGCGACAAATCGCCCGAAGCAATAACGGCGATTTTTTTATTGCCATCTTTTATTATTTTTCCGATTGCTCGGCCAAAAAGAAGCTGTTCTTCCAAATTTCCGCTGGTATAGGATAACTGGATTATTTTTAAGTCGTCTAATTCCTTGGCCAGAATTTGTAAGGGAATTGAAGAGGCATAATCTAACTTTTCGGTACTCAAAAATTGAATTGGAAAATCTGGTCGGAGCTTTTCTTTTAAATCTTGCAAGAGAACCAAGTCAGTTTTGAATTTGTGGCCATTTGCCAAAAATCCTAATTCGGAAAAATCAGTTGCAGATTCTGGCGCACTGTTAAAGAAAAAATTTTTTGTCGGGGATTTGGCGTGCGGCGTGATAATGATAATTGTTTCCGGTTTGGTCACAGCTCGGCTTCCAGCTTGTCATAGGCGGCGGCACTTTTGGCGATTAACCGATAATTCTCTTTAGCAATTTCGGGAATTAGCAAAGGGGAGTGGGGGACAAGAGCGGCAAAAATTATTTTCATATTTTTTTAGTTAACGCTAAATTGGATTAACTCGCCCATATCATAAATATATAGTAATTGTGGGGTAACTGTGATGACATTATTTTTGTTGTATCCCATTTTTAGTAAGACATCTTCAGAAGCAAAAGGCCTTTTTTTGCCGTTAGCAATCATGTAAATGGTTGGTGAACTTGGAGAAGCAAGAAGACTACCGTTATCAAAAATAACTTGGTTGCCGGTTTTGTAACGAGCCAATTCGGCACTGGTTACCTTGGTTATTTTTCGGTCTTTAAATTTGTAAGTCATGATTGCTTTATCCAGGATTGGAAATTTTTGTCCATTCTCCACATAAAATCTGGCCCCCGTTTTGCTGTCCTGGAGGACGGCTCCAGTTGCATAAGTGCTAGAAGCAGTAATTTCCGCCCCAGTTTGGTAGTTGCCTAGCTCAGAAGTGTCAGCGGAAATCACCTCATCCTTATTGAAGCCGATTTTTTTAAAAGCATTGGCATCAACAATTAATCGTTTTTCGTTATCTACTAACAAAAAAATGTTTTTGTTTTGGTCTTTAACGATTGAATAATTTGGAAATTTTATGTCTGCGCCTTTTTCGTAATTTTCAAGAATCTCAGCGCTGGTTTTGACAATCTGCCCCTTGTTGAATCTGGAAGCAAAAGATCCCCAACTGAGGAATTGCCTCTTTTTTCCGTTTTCAATCAGCCAAACCACTTTGTCTCCCTCAGCCTGCAAAATGGTGCTGTCTGGGTAAAAGGTTTTGATGGTTGGAAAATATTTTTTCCAAAGTTTAAAAAAGTTATAATTGCCATTAAAAACATGGGGGGTGTAATTATAAAGAGCGGCTGTAGCTTTATTTTCTGGGGTGACGGCCATCGTGGCAGTACTGATTGTGCCGTAGGGGTTGGTAAAATTATAGGTTTGACCGGCCTTGTAGGAATAGCGATATTGCTCTTTCACATAAGCCAGGAATTGCAGGGAAGCACTATTAATCTGTTTGCCAAAGCCCTTGTAATAAGGGTTACAGGACAAGCCATCAGGACAGCCATAACCAGTTGCCCAATCCAAACTCCTTTGTGTTGGACTAGTTTCTTCAATTAGGCTTTGTTCTTTTTGAAGAAGCACTAGAATTAATTTTGGATTTACAGTTGTGATAATTCGGCATTTGGCTTTTTTGTCAGCTTCAGTTGGTGAGACCCCCAAATCAATTCCACCACAATCGTAATTTTGGTGGGTAGCATCATAAATTATTTCGGCCGCCGATTTGTCGGAAGTTCCGTGGGCGTTGATAGTGCGATAATTTGCCAGATAGCTATTTTTTTTGTTTAAGAAGCTCTGGATATCTGATACTTGCATGCTGTCGTAATCCAAAAGTTCAGCATCGCTGATAATATTTGCTGGGTTGAATTCTGGGTCAACTTCTATGGCTTTGGCGGTCGGTAAATAGGCAAAAAACATTAATAACACCAAAAAAATTGCTGACTGATACTTCTTCAACATACGCTAAAAGTTTTAATTATTACTTTTTCATTATAATATAAAAGACAAATAAGGGCAAAATCAACGCTTGTTTTTAATTTTTTACATTTTTTTCATTACTACTTCGTTTTTCAGGCCCAAATCAATACTGATTTTGTCTCCTTCGTTGATTTTTCCTTCAATTATTTCCATGGCGAGTTCGTCTAGAATCATTGTTTGGATTAATCTTTTTAGCGGTCTGGCGCCGAAAGTCGGATCATAGCCTTTTTCCGCTAATTGTTTTCTTACTTTTTGGCCGAGCTTTAGAATAATGTTTTTGTTCTTTAGGCGGTTTTCAACTTTTGCCAATTCCAACTCCACAATTTTGCCGAGCGATTCTTTGCTAAGATTTTTAAAGACGACAATCTCATCAATTCGGTTCAAAAATTCTAATTTGAAATTATCGCGGAGAATTTTATCAATCTTATCTTTCATTTCATCGCCTTTTTCTTTTTCTTGGTTTTTTGGATCGTGATCGCCAAAGCCAATTGCGTATTGGCGGATTACTTCGTTGCCGAGATTGGAAGTCATAATAATCACGGTGTTTTTGAAGCTCACTGTTCTTCCCTTGGAGTCTGTTAATCGGCCGTCGTCCAAAATTTGCAGAAGCATATTAAACATTTCCGGATGAGCTTTTTCAATTTCATCAAAGAGAATCACACTATATGGCTTGCGGCGGATTTTTTCGGTCAACTGGCCGCCTTCTTCGTGCCCGACATAACCTGGCGGAGAGCCGATTAATTTGGCAACGCTATGTTTTTCCATAAATTCACTCATATCCAAGCGAATGAGAGAATTTTCGTCATTAAAGATGAAACGGGCCAAAGCTTTGGCGAGTTCAGTTTTCCCGACGCCAGTTGGACCAACAAACAAGAAGGACCCGATTGGCTTCTTTTCTTCGTTGATGCCAGCACGATTGCGGCGAACCGCGTTGGCGACTGCGGTGATTGCCTCATCTTGGCCAATCACTTCTTTTTTTAATTCTTCTTCAGTGTGAACCAGTTTTTGCAAATCGCTTTGCAGCATTTTTTGGACTGGAATTCCCGTCCAGCGGGCGACAACTTTTGCAATGTCTTCTTCATCAACTTCTTCTTTGAGAATTCTTTGTCCGTTTTTTTGAATTTTTATAAGATCTTCTTGGAATTTATGAATCGCGGTTTCTTTCTCGGGGATCATGCCGTATTTTATTTTTGCTACTTCGGTCAAATCATCGCCCTTCCTTTCAATGATTTCCGCTTTTGCTTTTAACTCGTCAATTTCTTTTTTGTTAGTGCGAATTTTATCAATAATATTTTTTTCATTTTGCCAGTGAAGTTCTAATTGTGAGGCTTTTTCTTTTAATTCGCTTAGATTTTTGTTGATGCCTCGCAATTTTGCGGACTTCGGCTCGGTACTGATTAGCCCGGCGCGAGTGATTTCCAATCTTTTAATTTCTCGCTTGAGGCGGTCCAATTCTTCAGGCATAGAATCAATTTCCATCCGCAAAGCCGAGGTCGCTTCATCAATTAAATCTACGGCCTTGTCTGGCAAGAAACGATCGGCGATATAGCGGCTTGATAATTTAACAGCCGAAATCAGGGCGTTGTCAGTAATGCGGACGCCGTGGTGGACTTCATATTTTTCTTTGATGCCTCTCAAAATTGAGACGGTATCTTCAAGGCTCGGTTCGCTGACAATAATCGGTTGGAATCTTCTTTCAAGAGCCGCGTCTCGTTCAATATATTTTTGATATTCTTTAGTAGTAGTAGCGCCAATGGTTCGTAATTCGCCACGGGCCAAAACCGGTTTCAGCATGTTGCTAGCATCAATTGAGCCTTCGCTGGCGCCAGCGCCAATGATAGTGTGCAACTCGTCAATAAACAGAATAATTTGTCCGTTGTTTTGGACTTCTTTTAGCACGGCTTTTAAGCGATCTTCAAATTCGCCGCGGAATTTTGCTCCGGCGACTAATGCTCCGAGATCTAAAGTGAGAACTTGTTTATTTTTTAAGTTTTCTGGCACATCACCAGAAACGATTCGCTGGGCTAGACCTTCCACAATCGCGGTTTTTCCAGTACCTGGCTCGCCAATTAGAACTGGGTTGTTTTTAGTTCGTCGTAGTAAAACCTGCATAATTCTTCGGATTTCTTCGTCGCGGCCAATGACGGGATCAAGTTTTTCTTTCCTTGCCAGTTCGGTCAGATTGGTGGTGAATTTTTCTAAAACTCGGTATTTATTTTCTGGATCGGGATCAGAAATTGTCTGATTGCCGCGTAATTCTTTGATTATCGGTGAGACGCTTTCATAGGAAACTTTAAAATTTAACAAAACTATTTGAGCGGGGCTGTTAACGCCAATTAACGCTAAAAGAATATGTTCGGTGGAAATAAACTCATCATTCATTAAATCAGCTTCCTTTTTTGCTCGTTCCAAAATAATGGCTGTTTCGCCGTTTCCCTGGACAGTGTTCATGGGGCCGCTGTGGTTGGGGTTGATATTAACTTTTGGTAATTTTCTGATTTCGTTTTCGGTGTAGTCGGCGACTTCTTCTGGGTCAATATGCAGCTTTTCTAAAATAGTTTTAACCAAACTCTCTTCTTGGTCCAAGAGAGCAAGAAGTAAATGCAAAGACTCAATATGGAGCTGGCCATTTTCGTTAGCAATAACCTGGGCGCCGATAATCGTCTCCTGAGATTTGGTGGTGAATTTATTAAACATAGATAATTAGGTTATTTTTTGTTAGTTTTTAGCACTCGGTGAGCTAGAGTGCTAAAAACAATATACCGCAGTGTTTGACCGCTGTCAACTGTCTGAATTTATGTTATAATTTATTCATAATTATATGGTAAACAAAAATCCTTTTTTTGCTTTTTTGGCTGCGGCCTTTGAAGTTGCTTTCGTGATAATTTATTTCCCCTTTTGGTGGTATTCAGTCGGATTTATCAGATTTTTGCGTTCTTTGGGCCGTTTTTTAGAAGAACGGCAAGAAGAATTAGCGCTATTTGTTTGGCTAAAAAATATTTTTCGCCCAATGTATGGGCAATCTGATTTTGCTGGCCGTTTAATTAGTTTTGTGATGAGGCTTGTTCAGATTATTTTTCGGAGTATCGCTCTGATCTTTTATCTTGCCTTGGCGGCAATTTTAGCAATCGGTTGGCTCGCCTTGCCTCCTGTGGTGTTGGCATTTATCATTTTGCAATTGCTTTAATTTCTATGAATTATCAAGATAATCAACAAACTGGGGAAGAAAATTGGTTTGGCGGCCGACCATTAGTTTGTAACTATGAGCCTCGCTTGGATTTAATTTTTATTCAGCGGCTAAAAAGAAAAATTCTGTTTTTTATTGATGTCTTTTCCTATCTTTTTTTCGCTGTCGGTTTGTTGGCTTTGCTTTTTTGGTTTTATTCAGAAAAAACCCTTTTTATTTCTCATCCGGAAGAACTTTTAGTCTTTTGGACCAAACAACATCCCTTGCTTTTGGTTTTTTCCTGTTCTTTGCTAATTGATTTATTTTTAATCTATCGCCGTAGTGAAAAAAAAGCTTCTTTGAAAAAAATAAATTATCATTTTTGGTTTAAAAAAGATTTGCCGCGCGAAGATCTTTTATCGCCCTTTTTTGATAAATCAGCCAAAGAGCTGGAGGTGACGAAGGGCTTTAGTGCGCAAAGTCTAGCCTGTCTTGACGAGGCCTTTATTTTGGCAAGGAAATCCAAACAATCGGAAGTCCGGCCAATTCATTTGTTTAGAGTGTTATTGAAAAAGAAAAAAGTTCAAGAAGTTTTTGTGCGCCTGAATGTCAACGCCAAATCTTTATTGGAAAAGATTGATCGCCATCTTGCCGAGGGGAATTTGGCTTCCAAAAAAATTGTTTTTTCTTCAAATCTCTCCGAGGCCTTGATTGCCGCTTTCCAAAATACGGCTCTAAATTCTCGACCAGCAGTAGAAATTTTGGACCTTCCGGCGTTATTGGCGGAAAATGACCAGGTTTTATCAGAAATATTATTTGATTTGGAAATTCCTGGAGAAAAATTAGAAAATGCCGTTTCTTGGTTTCAAATCAATGATCGTCTTGCTGAAAATTATCGTCGTTTTCGGACTTTGGCTCGTTTCAAGCCGGACAGCGGAATGAATCGTTCTTATACGGCGATTGCCACACCGACTTTAAATAATTTTTCCCATGATTTAACTTTGGCTGCAAAATATGGTTATCTAGAAATGTGCGTGGCACGTGAAGAGGAATTTGCCCAAATTTTTGAAAACATTGGTGGTGGAAGAAACGGGATTTTGTTAATTGGTCAACCGGGGGTTGGCAAAAAAACCATGCTTGAAGGTCTGGCACAATTGATGGTAAAAGAAGAAGTGCCAGAATTTTTACACGATAAGCGTTTGGTGGAATTAGATCTCGCTCGTTTAATAGCTGGTGCTTCTGCTCCTGAAGCCGAAGAAAGACTGCTAAATTGTATTTATGAAGCAAATTCTTCTGGCAATATTATTCTGGCGATTCAAAATATTGAAAATATTATCGGGATTAGCGCCGGAGAAGAAGGAAGCTTGGATTTGTCTGAAGTTTTAAATGAATCATTGTCACGTGGGCAAGTAATTTGTTTGGCAACAATTAGTTTGGAAAATTATCGCCGGCACTTAGAAGGCAGGGCGCTGGATGAAGCTTTAGCAAAAATAAAAATTGAAGAACCAGATGAAAATCAAGCGATTTTGATTTTAGAAAGCAAGGTGGCTTTTTTGGAGCAGAAATATAAAATCTATTTTCTCTATGAAGCAATTGAAGAAGCGGTTAGGATGTCCGATAAATATTTGCATGAATCATTTTTGCCGCTCAAAGCCTTGAATCTTTTGCAAGATGCGGCAGTAATTGCCGCAAAAAATTTGCGTCGCGGCAGCTCTTCTTTTTGCGGCCGAGAAGAAGTGGCCGCTGCGGTCAGCTCGCTAACTGGCGTTCCAGCTAGCAAGGTGACTGAGCAAGAAGGCGAGAAACTTCTAAACCTAGAGGCTGAAATCCATCAGCGTTTAATTGGTCAAGATGAGGCGGTCTCAAGGGTCGCCAACAGCTTGCGTCGCGCCCGTCTGGAGCTAAAAGATCATAATCGGCCAATGGCCAGCTTTTTATTCCTTGGACCGACTGGTGTCGGTAAAACTGAATTAGCAAAAGCGGTTTCCGAAATTTATTTTGGCGGTGAAGAATTTATGGTTCGCTTGGATATGAGTGAATACCAATATGCTGACAGCGTCAAAAAAATGATTGGCGATGAGAACGGAGTACTCGGGTATTTGACGGAAGCAGTTCGCAAAAAACCATTCTCTTTAATTTTATTTGATGAAGTAGAAAAAGCTCACCCCGATATTCTCAATCTTTTTCTTCAATTAATGGATGACGGGCGCCTGACCGATGGCCAAGGAAGAACAATTAATTTTAAGGACACAATTGTTATTGCTACTTCCAATATCGGCGCCTTGTATATTCAAGAGCAATTAAACAATCAGAAGCCGATTGAAGAAATAAAAGAAGGCTTGATAAATAACCAGCTCAATCAATACATGAAGCCGGAATTAGTGAATCGTTTTGATGGTATTATCGTTTTTAAACCGCTTAGTGAAGACAACCTTTTTCAAATCTCCAAACTTTTA
>CAYSIJ010000005.1:21754-25263 GCA_964431155.1 uncultured Gammaproteobacteria bacterium | reverse complement strand
ACGAACAGAAACTGAAAGATCGGCTGGCTTTCCTGTCTGAAAAGGGGATTGAATTTATTGCTGATAAAAAGGGGGCACTCAAATTAGCAAAGGATGGTTATGATCCAAAATTTGGTGCTCGGCCTTTGCGCCGTTTATTGCAGGAAAGAATTGAAGATCGGGTAGCCTCTTTGATTTTGGCAAAATCCTTGAGCCGGCGGGATACCGTGGTAATTGGTGAAGATGGGGAACTGAGTGTGAAAAAGGGGAGAAGTCTTTAAAAATAAAAAACCCCGATTGTTATCAGGGTTCTAATGTTTTAGGCCGGAATACCTTCAATCATTCTTCGTTTTTCTTTGTTTTTTTCTTGTTGTTTTTTTAAGATTTTAATAATTTCTTCCGAAGAATTTTGGCATTTCTTTATAATACTTTCCAAAAATTCTGAAGTAATTTGCTTTGATCTTTCCAGCTTAATTTTTCCCAATTCCTCCCTTTTTTCTTCTAGTCCTTTTATTTTTTCGCTGACCATTTTCGGGATTAAATTAATCGCATCTCCGATTTCTTGTGGGGCCATTTCTTTGACCTTTGATTCTAAATTGCCGTTTTTGTAATCAGTAATAATTTCTTGCATCTTTTCTTTCGTCTTCTTCTTCATTTTTTTCTATTTAGTTGTTAATTTTCTATTTAATTAATTATAAGCATATTTTTCCCGATGTCAATTCTTGAAGCTACAATCTATTTCCTGCTCGCCTTTTCTTTGAGTGCCGCCACGGTGCCGGTTTTGCGTTTTTTTGCTTTTCGTTGGGGGATTCTTGATCAGCCAAGTGAAAGAAAAATTCACCATCAGCCGATTCCTCTATTGGGGGGCTTGGCGATATTTTTCAGCTTTTTTTTGGTTTTGTTTTTGAGTCGCGGGCACCTTTTCCCCCGCGCTCTTTCAGTCCATCATTGGCTGGGGTTCTTTTTCGGTGCACTCTTTTTGGTGATTGGCGGTTTTTTGGATGATAAATATAATCTGAAGCCAAAATGGCAAATCGTTTTTCCGCTTTTAGCAATTGCCTCAGTTTTGCTGGGCGGGATTGAAATTCCAAAAATCAGCAATCCTTTTGGCGGGTTAGTTTATTTAAATTGGAGTTTTTTGTCAGCAGTTTTAATTTTTATTTGGCTCCTGGGAATGATGTACACCACCAAACTTTTAGATGGAGTAGACGGTTTGGTTTCCGGCCTTGGCCTGATTGGCGCTTTAGTTATTTTTTTGTTCACCATTACCACTCGTTATTTTCAACCAGACATTGCTTGGGCGGCCTGGTTATTTGCTGGGGCGGTTGCTGGATTCTTGGTTTTTAATTGGAACCCGGCATCAATATTTTTAGGAGAAGGAGGTTCTTTGCTTGTTGGTTATGTTTTGGGAGTGCTAGCAATTATTTCCGGCGGGAAAATTGCGATTGCTTTGTTGATTATGGGTGTGCCGATTTTGGATGTTGCTTGGACAATTATCCGTAGAATTGCCAATAAAAAAAATCCTTTTCGCTTTGCCGACAAAAACCACCTGCATCATCGGCTATTAGCCGCTGGCCTGAGTCAAAAGCAGACAGTCTTGGTGTTTTATTCGCTTGCTTTTCTTTTTGGAATCAGCGGCCTATTTCTTCAGAGTCGCGGGAAGTTAATCGCTCTGTCTCTGGTCTGTTTGTTAATGCTGTTTTTGGTCGCATTTTTATCTCGCTTAAAAAACAAAAAACCAAAATTGCTTTTGCATGTTTGTTGCGCTCCTTGCGCCAGCTACATCACTCATGCCAGATTGATGAGTCGTTTTCAGGTTTCTTGGTATTTCTATAATTCAAATCTTTATTCTAAAGAAGAATATCAAAAACGTTTGGACGCCGTGAAAGTATTTTGCCGCAAATATGGTATCAAACTCATTGTTGAACCTTATAATCATCAGGAGTTTTTAGCTGCGGTAGCCGGAAGAGAAAATGACCCGGAACGTGGTGAGCGTTGTTTAATTTGTTATTTTGACCGGCTGAAAAAAACTGTCGCCTTGGCTGTTCAAAAAAAATATCAATATTTTTCTACCAGCCTATTGACTAGCCCATACAAGCGAACTCAAGAAATTTCTTTGATGTGCGAAGAATTGTCCGAGCAGTTTAAAATAAAATATTTGGCGGAAGATTTTCAATCTGATAATGGTTTCCGTCTGTCCCAGGAGTTTGCCAAACAAGAGGGCTTTTATCGTCAAAAATTTTGTGGCTGTGAATTTTCCAAAAAAATTATTACCTTGGTCGCAATTTTATTTTTATTTTCTTTGCCGTTTTTTTATGCGCCAAAGGTTTTTGCGGCGGAAGAGGTTATCAGTCAAAATGACTCTGATGGCGATGGGTTGACTGATCAAGAAGAAATTTCAAAATATCTTACTGACCCGAATAACCCAGATTCCGATGGCGATGGTTTTTTGGACGGAGAGGAGATCAAAAATAAGTATTCTCCACTATTTCTAAATAAGAAATTATCACAAGTTGATTCTGATAAAGATGGCTTAAACGACGAGTTGGAATTGCTTTTTGGCACAAAAATCGGAGTAAGCGATTCCGATTCCGATGGCTTTTCCGATTTTAAGGAAGTTGATTCCATTTTTGATCCGCTTTCTTCGGATAAAGATGCCAAGTTGCCAGTCCGAGTGGAGGTTGCCTTAAAAACTCAGAAATTGTCTTTTTTTGTCAGTGATATAAAATGGAAAGAGTTCTCAGTTTCTAGTGGCAAACCCAGCACCCCCACTCCAAAGGGAAAATTGAAGATTTCCAATAAGTCGCCAAAAGCCTGGTCCAAAGCCTATGGTCTTTGGATGCCCTTCTGGATGGGGCTAGGCGACGGGAAAGTTGGTCTTCACGAGTTGCCAATTTGGCCAAGCGGTTACCGAGAAGGAGTAAATCATCTTGGCAAACCGGTTTCCCATGGCTGTATTCGTCTGGGACTTAATGATGCCAAATATCTTTATGAGCGGTTGGCTATTGGTACCGAAGTATTAATTAAATAATTTTATTTTTTATGTTTTATATTCGTCTAAGCGTTTTACTATTGCCAGTGTTTCTCTATTTATCTTCCCAGTCTATTGTTTTTTTTCCGAAAAGTTTTTTTCCGATAGTTTTAATTAGCTTAGGGCTGATAATTTATTGGACTTTTCTGTTGTTTAAGA
Source organism: uncultured Gammaproteobacteria bacterium (assembly GCA_964431155.1). Taxonomy (GTDB): domain Bacteria; phylum Patescibacteriota; class Patescibacteriia; order Patescibacteriales; family UBA12465; genus CAINDR01. The sequence goes on along the minus strand of CAYSIJ010000005.1, from coordinate 22,094 downwards.
AAAAGAAAAATAAAGAGCTCGGCCGGTGGTGGGAATATTCTTTGTTGCCAGTAGTTTTTTATCTTTCTAGCATCTTCTATTTTTCAATTGAGCCGAATTTATTAATTGGTCAGTTTGTCCTGTTGTTGACTGCTTTTTTCTTGTTCAATTATTTTAAAAATCTTTATTATTCGGCGGTAAATTCTGAAAATAGAGAAAATCAATTAAAAAATATTTCATTTTTTGGTGGAGTATTGGCGGTGTTTTTTTCGGCCAACGTTTCTTATGGTTTAAAAGTTTTTCTTGGCTATCCTCTTTTGCCAACTTTTCTCGGACTATCGCTATTTTTATTCGGTGCTTG
>CAYSIJ010000005.1:18689-21744 GCA_964431155.1 uncultured Gammaproteobacteria bacterium | reverse complement strand
CAGATTTTTGTTTTTATTTCCTCATCTCTTAGAAAAAATCTCCTTTTCTTTTTTGTTGCTCTGTTGCTACTTTTGCAATTTGGTGCAGTCCTTTTCTTCCTTCCTTTTAGCTATCATCTTTTGGCGATAATGATGACTATTTATTTTTATTTTATTGTTGGTGTCGGCCGTTTTTATTTGCAGGGGACAGTTCCTGACAAGCAGTTTCGCTTTTATCTCCTTTTTTCAGTGTTGGCAACTTTAATTTTGATTTTAACCGCTCGCTGGCTTTAATCACTTCTTTTTTGTTTTTTTGTGGTACAATATTATAAGAAAATAACTTAATTATATGAAGAAAAAAAAGGAATCAGTTTCTAAAAAAACTAAAGAAAACAATAGCTCCGAATTTGCCGGTAAAATAAAATTCTCGCTGGCTGGCGCTTCTTTTTTTACAATCATTTCTTCCGCTCTAATTTCTTTGGTGGTTGGAGCAATCGGCTGTCTCTTGGTTGTCCCCTATTTTATTAATTCACAAGCTGACTCAGAAGTGAAAGTCTCTGACTATAATTGGGGGAATGCCAGTCTGGTAATTCGTGATCCGAAAAAAGTTGTTGTTAATCAAGATTTAAAAATTGAAGAGAGTTTGAATTCTGTTTCAACTAGCATGGTTAAATTCTATCCGGCGTTAAATGCCTCGTCTTCTGATTCTTTGGACAAAAAACTTGATGCTGGGAAATATTATTTATTGAAAGAGCCTTTTGCTTCCGGGGTTATTATGTCTACTGATGGTTGGGTCTTCGCTTTATGGCCAGTAAGTGGAAAAGCTGTTGATTTGAAAAAAGTTGTCGGCGACTTTGAAGCGCTTAGTTATGAAGGAAAAGTATATCGCGCCGACCAAGCGATTCTTACGGAAAAAATTACCAAAGAAAGTGAGCAGTTAGGAGTTACTCCGATTTTAATTCATTTGGCTTCAGTTAATAATTTGCCGGTCAGAAATTTGGTCAAGCCCGCAGATTTGAAAGTCGGTCAATCTTTGTTCTCTTACGATGGTGGTCGAGGGGTGGGTTTTGGTTTTTTGGCTGATCGTCAAAAATCCAACTTGCTTCGGTCCAGTGAAGATTTTTCTGAATCTTTGGCAGTAGATTTTAGTTCTGCCAGTTCAACAAAACCAAGTTTTATTTTTAATCTCGCCGGCGATTTATTGGCCTGGCAGACTCCCTCTGGAAAAGTTTCGCCGATTTATTCGCTGAATGCTCGGTTAAATTCCTTGTTTAAATTGCGTCGTTTTTCCGAACCGTTTTTCGGAGTAAATTATTACAATCTTTCTGATTTGTGGAGTCCAGGATTTAATCGAAATAAAGGGGCCTTGGTTTATTCCTCTGGAAAAAAGGAAGCAGTCATCAAAGGTGGGCCGGCCGAAAAAGCTGGGCTGAAAGAAGGTGACCTGATTTTAGATATCAACGGCGAAGTGGTTAACGCCACAAATGATTTGAGTTCTATTATCCAAAATTATCTTCCGGGTCAAGAATTACTAATCTCTTATTCTCGTTCTGGAGTTAACGCTGAAACTTCCGTCAAACTTTCGGAGTTAAAATAAAAATAATTTATGAAAATAAAATCAATTAGAAATATAAAAAATCTGCAAGGCAAGAGGGTTTTGTTGCGAGTTGATTTTAATGTGCCGATTACCAAAAAAAAAGTTCGCGAGGATTATAAGATAAAAATGTCTTTACCGACCATTGAATATTTATTGAAGAAGGGCGCCAGGGTGATTGCGGTGAGCCACCTTGGTTCACCAAAAGGTAAAATTAATCCGGAGCTATCCCTTTTGCCAGTCGCAAAAACGCTTCAAAAACTTTTATCTGAAAGGGCATACAAAAAGAAGATAAAATTTGTACCGGAAGTAATTGGTGCGTGGGTGAAAAAGGAAGTGGAAGGTTTGCAAAACGGAGAACTAATTCTCCTAGAAAATCTTCGCTTTGAAGGCGGTGAAGAAAAAAACGATCAGGTTTTTGCCACCAAATTAGCAGCTTTTGGTGATATTTATGTTAATGATGCTTTCGCGGTTTCTCATCGCGATCAAGCCTCCGTTTCCGCTATTAAAAAATTCTTACCAAGTTTTGCGGGCCTGCTTTTAGAAAACGAAGTGCTGGCTTTATCAAAAGTTGTGAAGCCAAAGCAGCCTTTAATCGCTGTGATGGGTGGCGCAAAAGTTGATACCAAAGCGCCTTTGATTGAAAAGATGCACAAGAAAGCCGAATTTATTTTGGTCGGTGGTGCTCTGGCAAATAATTTTTTTAAAGCCTTGGGGTATGAAGTGGGGGCTTCTCTAGTTGATAACGCCAGCTTAGTTTTTGCTAAAAAGTTTATTAAACGAGGGAAGTTAGATTCAAAAATTATTTTGCCTTCTGACGTCGTAGTATTAAACGGAGGGAAAGCGGTCGTTAAGCCAGTTGGCAACTTAGCAAAAAAAGACAAGATTGTGGATATCGGACCGAATACAGTTGAAGAATTTGCTCTATTTATTAAAAAAGCGGTGACAATTATTTGGAACGGGCCAATGGGTTGTTTTGAGGAGAAAGTTTCTTCTTTTGGCACTTTAGCGGTCGGCCGTTTAATTGCTGCTCGCTCTCGAGGAACAGCCTGGGGAGTAGTTGGCGGCGGAGAAACAGTTGAAGCAATAAAACTTACCAAGATGGCGAACTATTTGGATTGGGTTTCTACGGCTGGTGGCGCAATGCTTTCTTTTCTTGAAGGAGAAAAAATGCCTGGTTTAACCAAAATCGTTAGCAAATAAAAATATGCCAAAAATAAAAAAAATTACGGCTCGCGAAATTCTAGCCGGTCGCGCCTACTCAAGCCTTGAAGTAAAAGTAATTTTAGATAACGGCTTGGAGGCCAAGGCTTCGGCTCCTTCCGGAGTTTACTACAACACCTTTGAACCAAAAGAACTGCGGGACGAACTTACAAAAGATTCTTTTCTTCCAGGTGTTTCCCGGGCCATTAAAACAGTTGTGGAAGTAATTTCTCCGGCTTTGAAAGGATTCAACCCAAAAAATCAGGAGGAGCTAGACGA
>CAYSIJ010000005.1:13984-18679 GCA_964431155.1 uncultured Gammaproteobacteria bacterium | reverse complement strand
CCATCTCGGAGTGAACACAATTTTTGCCGTTTCCGTCGCTTGTGCTCGAGCGGCCGCGTTGGCTGAGAAAACCGAACTCTACGCTTATTTGGCGGAATCTTTCAAAATTCCGGTCGCCAAAAAATTGCCACAGCCGATTTTCACGATGTTCAATGGCGGTTTATATGCCGACACTAATCTGGATTTTCAGGAGTATCTTTTATTGTCAAAAAATTTCGGAGTAAAAGAAAATATTTTAATGGGACAAGAGATTTATCAGCATCTAGGAAGAGTTTTACGGGAAAATGGTTTTGATTCAGATACTGGCACCGAAGGTGGATATGCTCCAAATCTGGATTCTAGTATTCAGGCGCTTGAGATGATTCGGGCGGCGGCGATTAATGCTAATTACCAAAAAGAAAAAGATTTTTCTCTAGGCATTGATCTTGGCGCTTCTTTGTTTTTTGATCAAAATGAAAAAAAATATATTTTTTCTGCCGACCATCAGTTAATAAGCAAAAATAATCTCGCGGGAATTTATCAGGAATGGTTTAGCGAGCACGGAGTTGAATATCTGGAAGATCCTTTGGCGGAAGATCGTTTTGAAGATTGGCGCGAATTGACTCTGGCCTTGGGTGACAAAGTAATGATTGCCGGTGACGATTTGTTTGCTTCTCAAATTAGCCGTTTTAGACAAGGCTTGAAAGAAAAAGCGGCAAATGCTATGGTGGTTAAACCAGTTCAGGCGGGAACGCTCAGCGAGGCAATAAAATGTTCAAAGTTAGCAAAAAAATATGGATATAAATTAATCATTTCGGCACGTGGCGGAGAGACTAATGATGATTTTATTGCTGATTTTGCGGTTGCGGTTGGTGCGGATTATTTGAAGTCCGGCGCGCCGGCACGTGGTGAGCGAGTTGCTAAATATAATCGACTTTTAGAAATAGAATTATTATGTCAAGAGAACAAGCAGTCCAAAAAGTAAGTGATGATCCTCTCAGTACCTCTCAGCCGGTAGTTTTGTTGTTGCTTGATGGCTGGGGAGTTGCTCCAGAAAGTGAAGGAAATGCAATTAGTCCGGAAAATTCAAAAAATTTTTTGAAGCTATTGTCAGAATATCCAGCCGGCACCTTGAACGTAAAAGACGCCAGTGAATCAAAGAGATATGCTTCTTTGGGGGCCAGCGGTCATTTTTCTACCTTTTTAAATTCTCAGAAAATAAAGCAGGCTTATTTGGCGGAAAGTGAAAAGTCTTCAGCGGTTCTTGGTTCTTTTGTTGGCCCAGAAAATATTAGTCAAGTGGAAAACCGGGTTATTTCTTCGCCAATTTGTGATTCTTATGAACTTGAACCAGAAATGTCCCTGGAAGAGCTTAGCCGAGCGGCAATTAAAATAATCAGAGAGGGAAGCTATAGGTTTATTTTAATCAGTGTTGCCAATTTGGATGCAGTTGCTTTTAGTGGTGATGTGCAGGCAACAAAAAAAGCATTATCCCGTGTTGATTCTTTTTTGGGAAAGATTACCGAAGAAGTTTTGTTGAAAAAGGGGATATTGGTGGTCTCGTCGGCTGGGGGTAATGCCGAGCAAATGTTTGATGTTCGCACCGAGCTCGTAGATCGAGGAAACACTTTGAATCCAGTCCCATTTTTGATTATCGGCGAAGACTATAAGGGATTATCATTATTTGGTGCCGATGCTCCAGGCGGAGACTTGACTTTATTGAATACAATTGGTAGTCTGGAAGATGTTCCCGTGACTATTCTGAACTTGATGAATATTGAAAGACCAGATGGTTTTGTTGGAAAAAATTTATTAGAACAATAATTTAATATATTCATTAAAAAAAGGAGGTCTCCGTGGAAACCAAAGAACGAGTTAAAGAAAGCTCGGAGTTGCCTGACCCGAATAATAAAGAACAAAAAATTTTGCCCGACATTCCTGAGAATGTTGATCCCATAGAAGGAATCTCATATTTAGGAAAAATATTTAAACAAGATTTTTTTGCCATTGCCGCTTTCTTTTGAGCGGATTTTTTTCTGTTTTTCTATTTTGCTTTGTTGTTGCCGCCCCTCTTTTCCATTAGGAATTGAGGGGTTTTTATTTTTTTATCATTAAACCTTAAACCAACTAAAAAGCGGACCATTATCGTCCGCTTTTTTCTGAATAAAAGATTTTCTATTAAATTAACCAAACCAGCAAGCTGACCGCAAAGCCGATTAATCCGCCGACTAGCGCTTCCAGGGGGGTGTGGCCGATGTGTTCAAGTAATTTTGGATAGCTTTCTTCTTTGATGAAGTCGTCTTCTTTCAAGTCTTTAACTAAAATATTCAGAGTTTTTCCATGTTGTCCGAGGTAGGTGCGCAAGCCAACAGCGTCAGTGATAACGATTGAAGCCAAAACCGCAGAAATTGCGAAAAGTGGCGAGGCGATTCCTTCTTTCAGAAGAATTATTGTGACCAAGGACACGGCAATTGCGGTGTGTCCCGATGGCATACTGGAATAAGCAAAAAAATCCTGGAGCTTCAACTTTTTGTGGCGGGTTTTTAGAAAGAATTTCAAACCTTGAGCGGCGAAAAATCCCAAAAATGGTGCCAATAAAAATTCGTACATATTTTTTAGATATCCAAATTTTTCACTTTTTTGGCGTGAGTTTGGATAAAGTTTTTGCGTGGGGCAACATTGTCGCCCATTAGCATATCAAACATTTGATCAGCTTTTGCCGCATCTTCCACGGTCACTTGCTTCAAAATTCTTCCTTCAGGGTTCATTGTGGTTTCCCAGAGTTGATCGGCATTCATTTCACCCAAACCTTTGTAGCGCTGGATAATAATCCGAGAATTTTTCTTCTTTTCGTCTTCTTTGACGGTTTCTTCGTTAACGATTATTTCTCCCTCTTCACCTTCATCAGTTTCTTCTACGACTTCCTCTGACCCAGCAAAACCGCCAAATTCTTCAATGGTCCGGTTTTTTTCTTCATCGCTATAAGCATAGCGGACTGCCGTTCCTTTTTTGATTTGATAAAGAGGCGGCTGAGCAATATACATATGGCCTGCTTCAACCAGTGGTTTGAAGTGACGGAAGAAAAGAGTGAGAAGCAGGGTGCGGATATGAGAACCATCAACATCAGCATCGGTCATGATGATGATGCGGTGATAGCGCAATTTTTCCAAATCAAACTGGTCATCAATATTAGTTCCCAAAGCAATAACAATATTTTTGATTTCATTATTGGCAAGCATCTTATCCAGACGAGCTCTTTCAACGTTCAAGATTTTTCCACGAAGAGGCAAAATCGCTTGGAACCGGCGGTTGCGTCCTTGTTTTGCGGAGCCACCAGCAGAATCTCCCTCAACGATATAAAGCTCGCATTCTTCAGCCTTGCGACTGGAGCAGTCGGCTAATTTTCCAGGAAGAGTCATGCCTTCCAAAGCTCCTTTGCGCAAAATTGTCGCGCGAGCAGTTCTTGCCGCCAAACGTGCTTGAGCCGACAAAAAGCATTTGCTGACAATTGCCTCGGCTTCTTTTGGGTGTTCTTCAAGGAAGGTTGCAAAGGATTCGCCAAAACTTTGTTCAACATAGCCTTTGGTTTCAGCATTGCCGAGCTTTCCCTTGGTTTGGCCTTCAAATTGTGGGTCTGGGAGCTTAACGCTAATAATCGCGGTCAAACCCTCGCGGACATCTTCACCAGTCAAATTTTCGTCTTTTTCTTTTAAGAGATTTTTCCCGCGGGCATAGTTGTTTAAGGTTCTAGTCAGGGCAGTGCGGAAGCCAGCCAAATGAGTGCCTCCTTCAGGATTGTGAATGTTGTTAGCGAAAGAAAGAACGGTTTCATTGTATTCATCATTGTATTGGAGAGCGACCTCCACCTTGGTGTCGCCAACGTTCTTGTCTAAATAGAAAATAGTTTCGTTCTTCACGCTTTTGTTTCGGTGCAGGGAGCGGATATATGATTTGATGCCGCCTTCAAAATGAAATTTGTATTTTTTCGGACGGTGGTCTGGTCTTTCATCAATAACATTAATTGTGATTCCTTTGGTCAAATAAGATTGTTGGCGCAAACGATCCAAGATTTTTCCCCAGCTGAATTCCAATTCTGTGAAAATCGTGGCATCTGGCTTGAAGGTGATGGTGGTGCCACTGCCAGTGGCTGTTCCGGCTGGCTTGATTGGTGTTTGAGGAACACCGATTTTGTATTCTTGAACCCAGGCTTTGCCTTCGCGGTGAACTTCCGCTTTCAAGTAAGTACTCAAAGCATTAACCACCGAAACGCCGACACCGTGAAGACCGCCGGAGACTTTATAGCCGCCGCCGCCGAATTTTCCACCAGCATGAAGTTTGGTGAGAACAGTTTCCAGGGCCGAGACACCAGTCGCCTTGTGCTTTTCTACCGGAATACCACGGCCGTTATCTTTGACGCTCACCATTCCATCGGCCAGCATAGTAACAGTAATTTCTGAAGCAAAACCGGCCATTGCTTCATCAATAGAATTGTCCACTACTTCCCAAATCAAATGATGCAAGCCGGCAGCAGAAGTTGAGCCGATATACATTCCTGGTCTTTTGCGAACCGGGTCAAGCCCCTCCAAAACGGTGATTGAATCGGCGCCGTAACTATCTTTTTTTGTTTCTTCTTTAGCCATATCAAATAAAAAACTCCTGTTTTTGTTTAGGGTTTTTTCTTAACTTTTATAATGTTTACTCCTTTATTTTAGCAAA
>CAYSIJ010000005.1:10976-13974 GCA_964431155.1 uncultured Gammaproteobacteria bacterium | reverse complement strand
ATTATAAAAACAAAAATTGGAGAAATTTCCTTGAGGGCCATTGCATAGGCCACCAAGCCGGAGGCGAGCGCCAAGTAATTGCTAAGATGGGCGATTGCCGCCGAAAGACTGACAGCTAATAACCCGAAAGAAAAATACTATGGCAATTTGATTTCTTTTTCGGAAAAAATTTTATATTCTTTTCGTAAAAAGAAAGGGATAATAAAAGTCAGGGCGATAAAGAAATGGAGGATGATGGCGGTGCTGGCGGCCGAGGAAAGAATAATTGCTTCTTTTCGTAGAACTGGGGTGAATGACCAGGCCAACAAGACAATCAAAAGCATTAATTTCGCTTGTTTTTTTTGGTTACTTTCTTCTTTTTTTCCTTTTTTGTAATCAATTAAAATGACGCCGCCGATGGCCAGTAAAATGCCAGAAAAACCTATCATGGAAATACTTTCACCAAAGAAAAACCAGGCTGGCAAAATAGCGCCGATAGACGAAACGGCGAGTAGTGGCATCAAATAACTGAGATCGGCCAAACGAAAAGCCCGAAAAAGTGCCAAAATAGAAACAACCTCCAGCACGCAGTGGATAGCAATTACTAACCAGAATTTTCCAGGGAGAGCGGAGAAGTCCAAGACATTTCCTTTGGTAAGCAGATAAAACAAATATAAAAACACTGCCGCCAAGAGATAAGTAAAAAACCCGATAATACTATCAAGTCTTTTGTCTTGGGCGAGCCGGCTTTTCAAAGAAAACTGGATAGCCGCAAATAATGCGGAAATTAGACCCAAAATTAACCAATTCATTTCTTGATTCTATCATTCGCTGGATTTTCTTGCAAAATTTCCAAATTTTCCTTTTAATGTTATTATAAAGAAAGCAGTTTTTCGTTTTCTATTTTATTAAAGTATTTATGTCAAAAATTCTTGTTACCGGCGGCGCCGGATTTATCGGTTCAAATTTGGTTGATCGTCTCATTTCTGAAGGGCATCAAGTTTGTGTGGTTGATGATTTGTCTTCCGGTCGCCAAGACTATGTTCATTCGCAGGTGGTTTTTTATAACCTGGAAATTTCTTCCGAGAAACTTGCTCAAGTTTTTGAAATTGAAAAATTTGATTTTGTTTATCACCTCGCCGCCCAGATTGATGTCCGCCGTTCGGTTTCTCATCCGGTTTTTGATAATCTAGTAAATATCATCGGCGGCCTTAATGTCATCAAAAACTCTCATGAGCACGGCGTAAAAAAAATAATTTTCCTTTCTACTGGCGGAGCGCTTTATGGCGAAACGGAGAACGTCCCGACTCCCGAAGATGAACCAACTTATCCGCTTTCTCCTTATGGCATTCACAAACTAACTCTAGAAAAATATCTCAATTATTATCGCGAGGTTTATGGGCAAAATTATATTGTTTTGCGCTTGTCTAATGTTTATGGCCCGCGACAATACAAGGGCGGGGAGGCGGGAGTAATTGCCACTTTTATTGATGCCGCTGTTCAGAATAAAGCCTGTATTTTAAACGGCGACGGCTTGCAGACGCGTGATTTTCTTTTTGTCTCTGATGCAATTGACGCCCTGGTTCAGGCGAAAGAAGTGGACTTTTATGGAGAAATAAATGTTTCTACTGGCCGAGAAGTGAATTTGCAAAGTGTAATTACTGCCATTGAAAAAGCGACTGGTGAAAAACTGAATTATACTCAGGTCCCCGGAAAGCTGGGAGAACAACGCCGCAGTTGTTTAAGCTTTCAAAAAGCCCACGAAATTCTCGGTTATGAACCGAAATTTGATTTGCAGGAGGGAATCCGTTTAACCGTTGAATGGGCCAAGAAAAAATCGCAAGAATAAAATATATGAAAAAAATAATCGTTGCCAATTGGAAAGCCAATTTATCTCCGAAAGAAGCTCTCCGTTTGGCGCGTAAATATTCTGCTTTGAAAATTAAAGATTTGGCGCTTGTTGTCTGTCCAGATTTTTTAAGTATTCAGCCGCTGGCAGTTTTGTTCAAAAAAACTTCAATTATTCTCGGTGCTCAAGATTGCTCCGCTTTTTCTCTCGGCGCCCACACCGGCGAAATTAGCGCTTCCAGCTTGAAATCAGCGGGAGCAAGCCAGGTGATTATCGGCCATAGTGAAAGGCGAACAATCGGTGAAAGTAATGAGATAATTTGCCAAAAAGTAAAAAATTCCTTGGCCGAAAAGTTGACGCCGATAATTTGTATCGGCGAAAGTGCTGTTGAGCGTCGTCAAAAAAAGACAGCGGTTGTTTTAAAAAGACAATTGTCAGCCGTTTTTTCTGGGCTGACCAAGGAGCAATTAGCCAAGAAAATTCTAGTCGCCTATGAGCCGATTTGGGCAATTGGTACTGGTCGTCCCCTGGACGCCAAGGAAGCCAATAATCTTTGCGGGGATATAAAAAAAATTGCCGTTGCTTTTGGTGCTTCAAATATTTTTGTTCTCTATGGCGGCAGTGTAAACGACACAAACGCCGAGGACTTTCTTTCTTCTTCAGCAATTGATGGTTTGTTGCTCGGCGGGGCAAGTCTAAAATTTCAAGTTTTTAGCCAGGTGGTTAATCGCAAATAATTTATGTTGGTTTATTTTTCCTTATTTTTTACTTTGGTCTGTTTATTGATAATTTTTTTGATTGTTTCAAAAAAGTTTACCGCCCTTGCGCTTTTAGACTTGGAGCATCTTCCGGGGCGCAAAGAAGCGAAATTTAAGCACCAGATTATTGCCAAACGATTGGATCGTGACTTGGAAAAAGTCGCTGGGTTTTTTGGTCGCTGGCGTTTATTTTTTGAACGCCGCACCGGTTCTTTTTTGCGACAGCTTCATCTTCGCCTGGAACATGCCAAAGAAAAACATAAACGTGAAAAAAAATTAACCCTGGGAGAACGGAACGAAAAAATTGCGTCTTGGTTCAGTGAGGCCAAGGAATCTATAAAAAAGGGGGACCACGAAAAAGCCGAGGAGTTATTAATCGCCATTATCACCCTAGACCACCGTTATTTGCCGG
>CAYSIJ010000005.1:9248-10949 GCA_964431155.1 uncultured Gammaproteobacteria bacterium | reverse complement strand
TGGGGGATGTTTATTTTGAATTAAAAAAATATTTAGAATCCAAGCAGACTTTTCTCCATGTCTTGAAGGTGTTGTCTCGCAAAGTGCTAAGCGATTTTTCGGAATATCGTTCCAAGAAAGAAATTTATTTTGCTCTCGCTAACGCCAATAAACAATTGGGTGATTTTGACGAAGCGATTGATAATTTACATGAGGCCTTGGAGCTTGAAGCTAATAATCCGCGCTACCTTGATTTAATTTTGGAATTAAGTATAATGAAAAAAGATTGCGTTTTGGCGGAGAATATTTTGCACCGCCTAGAAGAATCCAACCCGGAAAATCAAAAAATTTCTGAATTCAGAGCGCGTCTCAACAAGATTACTGGTATTTGAAAATATCATTTTGCCGTTTTAGCTCAGCTGGTAGAGCACTTCCATGGTAAGGAAGAGGTCTCGGGTCCGATCCCCGAAAACGGCTCAAAGAAAAACAATCACTTTTTTGTGGTTGTTTTTTTAAATTAAAAAACCGTCGCTTGTTTGGGGCGACGGCTTGGTGCTATAAACCAAGTTCCTTTTTCTTGGCTTCAATTTCTTTTTTATAAAAATCTTCAATTGTTTTTAATTTTTTTTGATAATCTTGTTCCGTTTTCTTAATTTCTAATTTATTCTTCCGAACCTTTTTTTGTCTTACTTCTTTTTCTTGGCCAGCGGCTAGCTGAGCTTCCTCTATTTTCTGGCAGCAGTCTAATTGAAAAACTTTTAGTTCTTCCAATTTTAATTTCTGGTTTTCTTTTTCTAATTCTTGATTTCGGGATAAAAGATATTCCTGAGGACTGGGTCCGCAAGAAGAGAGAAGGAGAGCAATTGCCATTGTTCCTAGTAATTTCAAAGAATTGTTTTTCATGATTTTGTTTTTTTGGTTATTATTTTTTTAAAGAATATCAGCTCGTCTGACTTAGAAAATTAACATAAATTAGGGAAATGTCAATGGCGGGGCAGTTTTTCAAATATTTTTTTGTTATTTTTATTTAAAATTAGCAAAAATAATCGTAAAATCATCTAAAACATTGACAGTATTATAAAAATATGCTATAATTCTCTTATCAATAATGAGCGTCGGATGCAAAGGCAAAAGACGTAATTTAAAAATTAAATATAAACAAAAAACAAATAGAAATCATGAAAAAAAATGTTTTGATTTGGGTTATCTGGGTGGTAGTTACCTTTTTAATCGCAGTAGTGGCGACTGTTGTTGCTGCTTTCTTTATTGGATACTGGTCAATTTTGGCTGGTGGATTATTTTTTCTTCTTATCAACGCCTGGGCTTTTTATGCTGGGATGATTGAAGTAAGCGAGAATCATGTTGCATTGCTAGAAATTTTTAGCAAATATGCCGGAGATCGAAGTAAACCGCAAGAAGAAGACGAAGGGGTAATAAGACCTGGGCTTCATTTATTTTTTCCTTTTTTTGGTATTTTTAGAATGCACAAAAATACAGAATTTTTTCTTGGTGAGGACAAGCTTAGACTATTTGCAAATCCTTTGAATCTTACTGATTTTCATTGTGGTTTATCATCTGGAGTTGAAGCCTATATTAACTATGAAATTAAAGATGCACGTTGCGCTGCTTATGCTTACAGAGACTTTTTCGGAATTATAACAGAAAAAACCGAAAATTCTTTAAGAACTGCTTTCGGCAAGATAGACTTCGAAGACGCAAACA
>CAYSIJ010000005.1:5101-9238 GCA_964431155.1 uncultured Gammaproteobacteria bacterium | reverse complement strand
AAAACAGAGGCGGTTTCACTTTAGATTCTGTTTTTTCTCCAGATGAAAGAGAAAAAATTGAAAAACCAGGAATTTTAATCATTAGTCTAGCTGTTTCCGATTTTATTTTGTCCGAAGAAGACATAGAAACCCGAGAAAAAGTGTTCAAAGCAAAAAATGATTTAAAAATGGCCGAGTTTGATAAAAAGACAAAAATAGTAAAAGCGGAAGCAACTGCTCAAGAAACTGAGATTATTGCTGGAGCTGATGCGAAGAAGATTGTTACTATTGCTGGAGCTGATGCGAAGAAGATTGTTACTATTGCCGACGCAGAAGGTGAAGGTATAAAAAGGATTAAAGACTTATCTGGGCTAAACAATAAAGATATTATTAGTCTTGAAGCGGTGAAGGCGATAAAACCAACGGACAAATTAATCATCGGCAATGGTGCCGCCTCTCTTGGTGCAGAATTTGCTTATGGATCCAGTGTAGTAAAAAGTAAAGAATAAAAGAAAGGAAAAAAAGAAATGAGAAAATTAAATTCATCGGCGCAAGCCAGTTTTGTCGAAAGCAATATTAGCGATAAAACTCAACCCAATAAAGAAGCAGGAAAAAAAGGAGAAGAAAGTCTTTTGGAAAGTTTTAATTCACCAAAAATTGATAAAGTAAAAATTATTTTATCTTTTGGGATTTCCTGGGCAACATTCTATGTATTCAGAAATCTATTGTTAGATGGAATTGATGCTTATTGGCTCCGCAGTTTAGCGGCGCTAATGATTACCTTTATTTTTTTAGGAGCAATTAGAGCGGCACTTTCCAAGCCCTCAATTATTTCAGTTCCTTTAACTATCTTTTTGTTCTTTTGGTTTTTTCTAGGAATATTTTTAACTTATTCTGAGGATAACCCAAAGAGCGAAAAAGAATACAAGACGGGAATAAGCACTAAGAGCTCCGATTCTTCTCCCGTAAAAGATTATTATGCCGGAGATAAACCTTACTTCAAGTTAGGTGCCGGAGAATCTGGGCCAAGAATTCGGATACCTGGAAGTTCTTTAATCCAAAGTGAGCTTTTCTCGAATGGTGATTTTATTATCATCCCTGAAGGCGAAGCACCAATCTACGTTTCTCATAAAGGAAGCGCGGAAATACCAAAAGGGAAACCTTTTATTATAAAAGCACCATCAAACAAAGAGGTTTTGGTGGAGCTAGTAATATCTTAAACCTCAAGAGGAGTGAATTTATATTCATTCCTCTTTTTTTATTTCCAAAATTATGCTTTAATATAATAAACAATACTTTTATGAAAAATAAAAAAATACTATTTTCGGCTTTGTTCATGTTTGGCTTGTTGGCTTTCTCCGGTGAGTCTTTGGCTGACTCTTCCCACTGTTCTGGCGGGACGCAATGTACCGCCACAACAAAAACCGCTTGCGAGGCAATTGCCGGTTGTGGATGGGTCGACCCCATCACACCGCCCGCTTCTGGTTCTGGCGCCACAACCCTCACCAATCCTCTTGGTGCCGGCACAACCGTTTATTCTCTGATTGGCCGAATTGTTGGGGTGGTCCTTGGTTTGGTTGGCTCTATTGCTTTGTTAATGTTTATCTATGGCGGTGTTCTTTGGATGACTTCCGCCGGTTCAGCTGATCGGGTTAAAAAGGGGAGAGAAGCGATTCTCTGGTCAATTATTGGGATGGCAGTGATTTTTGCTTCCTATGGGCTCACACGATTCTTAATCGAAAAGATCACAACTAGCCCGTCGTAATCATTATCTAGCAATTTTTGTTTATCTCTTAAAGGCCGTTTATTCTTGAGCGGCTTTTTATTTGACAATCACAGCGATATTTTTTATGATGTTGTGGTATTGGGTCGATACCGAAGCGGTCAACCGGGGCAGACTGTAAATCTGCTGGCTTACGCCTTCGTAGGTTCGAATCCTACTCGGCCCACCGAACACAAATCAATCCTGTCTTTTTGGCAGGATTTTTGTTATAATTTCTTTATTAATAGTAAACAAACTTCTTTATATGCAATTAATCAATCCAGACAAAATCGGCCGTAGTTTTTTGCGGATTTTCGCGATTGAATTCTTTCTCTTGGCAGTTATTATTACTGCTTTAATTCTGATTTAGGTTATGCCAGAATTGCCAGAAGTAGAAACGGTTCGCGCAGATTTGCAAGCGGTTTTGAAAAACAAAAAAATTTTAGAAGTTCAGATTTTGTCAGCTCGCTCCGCTCAGCCATCGGGAGAATTTTTAGAAAAAAATCTTGTCGGCCGTTCTTTTTTGGGTGCAGAAAGGTTGGGAAAACTTTTAATTTTTCCACTGGATAAAAAACTTTTTCTTTTGGTTCACTTGCGGATGACTGGTCAATTAATTTATGTTGATCATGTCGGTTTGCGAGCCGGCGGTCATTCTGATCACGGAAAATCGGAGAATATTTCCCGTGCCAGTTTCCCTAATCGCCATACGCGAATTATTTTGAAACTTTCTGGCGGTGCTACTATTTATTTTAATGATTTAAGAAAATTTGGCTTTCTTCGCTTGGTAGATGAGGACGGGTTGAAATTAGCAAAAAAATCATTTGGTGTTGAGCCTTTGTCTTCCGAATTTACTGCAAAAAATTTAGAAAAATTATTAGCCGGAAAAAAGCAAAAAATTAAGCCATTTCTTTTGAACCAAAAATTTATTGCCGGGTTAGGAAATATTTATGTTGACGAAGCGCTTTTTGCCGCCAGAATCCGCCCAGATCGTTTTGCGAGCTCCCTGTCTCTTTTAGAAATAAAAAAATTACAAGCAGTTATTCAAAAAATTATAAAATTGGCAATAAAATTACGGGGCACCACTTTTTCTGATTATCTAGATAGCCGCGGTAAAAAAGGAAATTTTTCTTCAGAGCTAAAAGTTTACGGTCGCGGTGGTGATAATTGTTTAGTTTGCGGTGGAAAAATCACCAAAGTTCGTTTATTCGGACGGGGAACTCATTTTTGCGAACATTGCCAAAAATAATCCAAAAAATGCTTTCTGGGTTTGACTTTTGTCTGCCGATGTTATATTTTAATACTGTAATATTTAAAGGAAAAAACCAATATGTCCCAAGACAACATGATCAAGCTTGAGTGCACGGAGTGTAAGACCGTCAACTATTTTTCCCACAAAAATAAAAAGACTCTCAAGGAAAGATTGGAAATGAAAAAACATTGCCCAGGTTGCAATACTCACACCAATCACAAAGAAACGAAATAAGTGCTTATTCTAAACCCGCCCGCACGGCGGGTTTGGTTTTGTATAAAACTTAAAATTAGCTAAAATCCCCATGCCAAAAAATTTTGCTAAACCATTTTTAATCGCTCTGGTTATTTTAACCATCATTGCGTGTTATTTTGTTTTTAGGCCGTTTTTAATTGAAATAGTGGTGGCGGCGATTCTTGCCACCATCTTTTATCGCCCTTTTGAAAAACTCGCCAAATTTTTAAAAGGAAGAAGAAATCTCGCAGCTATTCTGATGTGTCTTTTTTTGGTAGCAATAATTATTTTGCCGACGGTTAAAGGGTTGATTTATGCTGGCAACAAGTCTGTTGATGCTTATTCAGAGGCGGTCAATTATTTTTCCAATCATAACGCCAATGATTTATTGCAAACTCCGTTAGCGCAAAAACTACATTTAAATAATGTTGATTTTGTTCGTTTTAGCAAAGGAGCTTTTGGAAACATTCTTCTTGGTTTTTTTGAGAAATCCAGTAATTGGTTAATTTCTGGCGCGACCTCCACCCTTATCCAGACCACTAACTTTATTGCCTCGCTTTTTATTATTATCATCACCATGTTCTTCTTTTTTGTGGATGGCAAAAAAATGCTAGAGAGTTTGATGTATCTTTCTCCCCTGCCGAACAAATACGATCGCGAGATTTTTAATAAATTTAAAGAAGTTAGCTACACCACGATAATTTCCACTTTTGTGGTGGCTATTGCCCAAGGAATTGTTGGAGCAATCGGTTTTGCCGTGGTTGGCTTTCCCGCTTTTTTGGCCGGCGTTTTGGTTGCCCTCCTTTCTCTCTTGCCTTATCTCGGCTCAATGATTTTTTATATTCCCGTTGGTCTATATTATTTGATTACCGGAGATATTTGGCAGGGAATTTTTGTTTTGGCTTGGGGCTTC
>CAYSIJ010000005.1:2917-5091 GCA_964431155.1 uncultured Gammaproteobacteria bacterium | reverse complement strand
TTATCGGTACGATTGACAATGTGATTCGCGCTTGGATGATTAAGGGCAAAGCGCAGATTAATCCGATTTTTGTTGTCTTCTCAGTTTTGGGCGGTATTATCCTATTTGGTTTCTGGGGCGTAGTTCTCGGTCCGTTAATTGTCTCCATCGCCGCAACTATTCTTCATATTTATGCTTTGGAATTTTGCGAAGAGTATGATGCATCTGCTGACAGTCTCGGCACTTTATTAGAAGGAAAAGAAGGGATAAAAAATAAAAAATAATTTATAAAATTATGTTAGGAGAAAAAACAAAAAAGAATTTAGAGGATGCTTTTGCTGGGGAATCTAAGGCCCGAAATAAATATGATTATTTTGCCAGCATTGCTCGCAAGGCTGGTTATGTCCAGTTTGCTAACGTTTTTGAAGAAAGCGCTCGCAACGAAAAAGAACACGCCAAACTTTGGGCCACTCAGCTCGGCTTGATTAGTGATGATGTCGCTACTGACCTGAAAGCGGCAATTGAAGGAGAACTTTTTGAAACCAATGAAATGTATCCGCGGATGGCCGAAGAGGCTGAAGCGGAGGGGCACAAAGATCTTGCTGATTTATTCCGTCATGTTGGTGAGGCCGAAAGAGCACATGCCACCCGTTACCAGAAATTGTTAGAGAATTTGGAAAAGGGGGAAGTGTTTAAAAAGCCAGCGCCAGTTCGCTGGAAGTGTAATAATTGTGGTTACATTCATGAAAGCGGAGAAGCGCCAATGATTTGCCCTTCTTGCCAACATCCGCAGGCTCATTTTGAAATTTTCGTTGAAACCTACTAGGATAATTATTAAAAATCAAGAAGCCAAAGAAGCGCCTATTCGGGCGTTTCTTTTTGTTGTATAATTATCTATGAACCGTGTATTATGGTTATATAATTTGTTAATTAGGTTTATGAAAAGAAGCCAGTTAAAAATCAAAGCACAAAAATTAAGACAAAAAGGAAATTCTTATCGTGAGATTGGTGTTAATCTTGGTATTTCCAAAAGCACAGCCTATTTTTGGACCAATAATGAGCCAATTCTGGATGCTGGGAAGAATAGATTAGTAAAGTTAATGGCGGCATCAAAATTAAAAGCGCGTTGTACAATTCTTAGGAAAAAGGAGAACTATTTAGAGAGTTTGGACCAAGGTTGTCAGGTGTTAAAAACAAGTAAGTTGTTAGGGGAATATGGGATAAATGAGTTGAAGATTTTTTTAGCGCTATTGTACTGGGGCGAAGGATCAAAAACGCAAACAAGGGTTGTTTTTACCAATTCCGATCCAGGGATGGTAAAAATTTATCTAAGTCTTTTAAGGGCGGCTTTTGATATCAAAAATGATAAATTCAGTGCATTTCTTCACCTGCATAGCTATCATGATGCTGAAGAAATGTTAATTTTTTGGTCAAAGATTACTGGTATTGATAAAAAAAGGATAAGTATATATAATAAAAAAACGTCTGGATTGAGTCGCAAGAAAGGATACAAAGGTTGTATCTCTGTGCGCTATGGAGATTATCGTATTTTTGAAGAAATAACTTTAATCATTAGGCGTTTTTCTGAATTGAAATAAACATGCGGGATTAGTTAAGTGGCATAACAACAGTTTCCAAAACTGTGGTCGGGGGTTCGATTCCCTCATCCCGTGCAAACACAAAAACAAAGCTAATATTGGCCTTGTTTTTTTGTGTAAATTGATAGTTGAACTAGATATTCTTATTTTTTAACATTATTTTCAGAAAAAAGGTATAATGTTATTATCTATTATTTATCATAAACTTATGAAGAAAAGTTTAATAATTTTATTTGGTCTACTTCTCATGACTTCTGCTTGCGCCCTAAAGCCGCAAAAGCCAGTTATAAATAATCAACCCGAAGAGCCAGGGCTTGTTAATAATCGGGATAATCATGGTTGTATTGGGTCGGCTGGTTATTCATGGTGCGAAGCAAAGCAAGAATGCCTTCGCGCCTTGGAAGATAAGTGTGATGCGGCGACATCAACATCTGAGGACAAACCAGGTTCCGTGGTTTGCACAATGGATGCCAAGCAGTGTGCCGATGGTTCTTATGTTGGCCGCACTGGGCCTAAATGTGAATTTGCAGCTTGTCCGTCGTCAAAAAAAGAATCTTGTAGTTGTCCAGATGGTTATTACTTGGAAGGTATAGCGTG
>CAYSIJ010000005.1:0-2907 GCA_964431155.1 uncultured Gammaproteobacteria bacterium | reverse complement strand
TGCAATCCAGATTGTTATAAAAGCACCCCCCAATGTCTGCAGTCGTCAATTATGTGCACGCCAAAAAATTGTGGTGAATGCCCGCAGTTTGCTCCACCTAGCCCCTCGTTTTGTCCGAATGGCCGAATTGTTTTTGGTGAAAAAAATGAATGTGGTTGCCAAAGTCCTCCTAAATGTGAAATTAAGGAAAATCTTGTCCCTGGAAATACGGGGCTAGCAAATCCCGCAGCAACTAATTGCATAGAAAAGGGCGGTAGATCAGAAATTGTTACAAATACGGACGGTAGTCAGTCGGGCAATTGCATTTTGTCGAGCGGAAAAATATGTGATGAGTGGTTATTCTTTCGGGGTGAATGCAAATGATAAATTACTTTAGACTAGAAATATAAATATATTTATTATTTTGATATAATGGGTCCATGCTAGAACAATTAATTAAGAAGGTCAAAATAGGAATTTTGTACAAATAATTAATCAATACCCTTTTGTATGCTAATAAAAAAATCAGAAAGAGAGAAAAAACAAATTTCCCAAGGCGGGTTTGTTTACGAATATCGTGATGCCAATGAATGTCTCGGGATAGTAGTCTCTGAATTGAATGGTCGTGTTCCTGATGAGGGAAAAATGAAAAATAATGTTGTTCATGAGGTTTATTATGTTTTATCAGGTTCAGCTAGGGTTTTTATGGGCAACGATATCTTTGAAATTAATGAGGGTGATGTTCTTCATGTGGCTGCCGGCAAAGAATATTATGTAGAGGCTAATAATCTAAAGCTGGTAATTCCCACATACCCAGCTTTTTATCCAGAACAATGGGAAAATGTGAAATAATTTATTCAGCCTTTTATCTCGAGTTGAGCAGTTACATATGTAAAGCGTTCTTTTATAAGGGCGTTTTTTGTATAACTTGACTTTTTCCCAGAAAATTGTCTATAATTATCGTATTATAACCGTGGCGGAAGCCCAAGATTAATATGAAAATCTATCAAATAAAATTTAAAAGAAGCTTCAAATTACTAACTCTGTTTTTTCTCGCCTTTTTTGTTTCTTTGTTTTCTCCGGGTTCGTCGGCTCTTGCCGCTAATCCGGTTTTTTATAGCAAGGCCGATTATCCTGCCGGTACAAAACCAAATTTTGTATTGACTAAAGATTTCAACGCCGACGGTAAAAATGATTTGGCCGTGACTAATGAAACAGCCAACAATATTTCAATTTTTTTTGGTGTCGGTGACGGCACTTTTTCTCCAAAGACGGATTATCCAACCGGATCGTTACCAACTTCTGTGGCGGCTGGTGACTTCAACGCTGATGGTAAAATTGATTTAGCAATTACTAATTATGGCGGGAATAGCATTTCTATTTTATTGGGTGTTGGTGATGGTACTTTCGGTGCCAAAACTGATTATCCCGCCGGTTCAATGCCGACTTCTGTGGCGACCGGAGATTTTAATGCTGACGGAAAAACTGATTTAGCAGTCTCGGTTTTAGTGGGTAATAATGTTTCAATTTTTCTTGGCGTTGGCGACGGTACTTTTGGTGCTAAAGTAAATTATGCGGTTGGTTCAAATTCTCGGATGGTTAAAGTTGGCGATTTTAATGCCGACGGCAGAGAAGATTTGGTCTTAGCGGTTGGCACTTCCAATGTTGCCGTTCTTCTTGGCAATGGGCTTGGCGGTTTTGGGTCGGCTAGTAATTTCACTGTTGCCTCCACTCCTTATTCAGTAACAACGGGAGATTTCAACGCTGACGGAAAAACAGATTTAGCGACCGCCCATTTTGGGACGGGAAATATTTCTGTTTTATTGGGAGTTGGCGATGGAACATTTGATCCAAAAGTTAATTATTCTGCCGGCTCCTACCCCCTTTCAATTATTAATGATGATTTTAACGTTGACGGGAAAATTGATTTAGCAATTGTAAATAATTATGCCAACACCGTCTCCATTTTTTCGGGAATTGGGTCAATGCCGGTTACTTCATACCCTGCTTCCGCTTCAAATTATGTACTTATTACCTGGTCAACCAATGGTGATGGTACTTTTAATGCGCAGACAATTTTTCTGATTGGAACAAGGCTTCTTGCCGTAACGAGCGGCGACTTTAACGCCGATAACAAAGCCGATTTAGTAACTGCCAATGAAATCGGAAATTCAGTTTCCGTTTTAATAAACAATCAACCAGGTGCGACTAAAAAAATTACTGCTTTTTCTATTTTCGGCCAAGTTGATCCGGCGACGATTGATGAGACTTTGCATACGATAAATTTATCTATGCCCCTTGGAACCAATTTAGCCTCTTTGACTCCAGAAATTATGATTGACGGTGCCTCTATTTCTCCGGCAAGCAGTATTTCGCAAGATTTTTCTTCCCCAGTAACTTACACGGTAACTGCGGCCGATTCTTCAGTCCAAAATTATTCAGTTTCGGTGGTAGCACTGGGAGAAGAAGCTGCACCATATTCAGTAATAAATCAGATTTTCGCCCTGCCTTCAACGGCAGACTTGGTTTTGTCTAACAAGCCGGCAGTAATTTCTTGTCGAAATGCTTATGACGCTTTAACGATTGGGCAAAAAGTACTTGTCACTAACTATTCAATTTTAATAGCGGCCGAAGCAAAAATTTTAGAATTAGAATCCTCCAAATCAATTACCGCTTTTTCAGTAGTCGGAGAAATAGGAGAAGCAGTAATTAATGAATCTACCCATTCAATAACTTTTATGATGTCCGTTGGCGCTGATGTTACTGCGCTTATTCCATCTTTCACCGCAACAGGTGCTTCAGTCAAAGTTGGCACAACCGCCCAAACCTCCGCCCTCACCCCCAACGATTTCACTAGTCCCGTCACCTACACCGTCACCGCCGAAGATGGCTCCACTACCAATTACACCGTCACTGTCACTCTCGCCA
>CAYSIJ010000004.1:39818-40060 GCA_964431155.1 uncultured Gammaproteobacteria bacterium | reverse complement strand
GGTCGCAAGGCTACACCATTATATGGTTTTCCTGGTACGGAAGTAGCCGCTGAATTTCCCAAAGAAGATATTTTGAATAATATCTTGGAAATTGCCCCGATTACCAAAATGGCAATCAATGATTATCTTAACCATAAATATGACAAAGTTCTTGTCGCCTACACCGATTTCATGAGTGCTAGCCGGCAAATTCCTCGCGTCAAACAATTATTGCCGGTTGACTTGGAAGTTGATGAATATTT
>CAYSIJ010000004.1:37353-39808 GCA_964431155.1 uncultured Gammaproteobacteria bacterium | reverse complement strand
TTAGGGGTTGCCAGTTCCGACCCCAATATCGGCGTTACCAAAGAAATGATTGCCGAAAAAGAAGCCAAACACTTGGGCGTTGAACAGGGAAATTACGAATTTGTTTTTGAACCGAACCCACAAGCCGTTTTAGATAAAATAATCCCTCGCCTTTTAGAAGTCCAGTTATATCAGGCATTTTTGGAATCAAATGCTTCCGAGCATAGTGCTCGGATGAGTGCGATGCACCAGGCGACAGAGGCGGCAAGCGATATGGTGGCAGAATTAACCTTGTTTTATAACAAAGCTCGCCAAGCTGGGATTACCGCCGAAATTGCAGAAATTAGCGCTGGCGCCAATGCGCTAGCCGAATAATTTTTTTAGAATAAAAATAATAAAAATAATATGTCAGAAACCAAGAAAAATATCGGGCTTATCAAGCAAGTAATCGGCGTCGTCGTCGATGTTTATTTTGCTGACCGCCTGCCAGAAATTTATCACGCTTTGGAAATTGATAATGGTGGTAAAAATTTAGTGTTAGAAGTGGAACAGCACACCGGATCAAATATGGTTCGCTGTATTGCAATGGGTTCCACCGATGGATTGAAGCGCGGTAGCGAAGTTGTTGACACTGGTTCGCCAATTTCCGTACCAGTCGGGAAAGAAACTCTGGGTCGGATTTTTAATGTTCTTGGAGAAACTGTTGATGGCGGTGAACCAATAAAAACTGAGAAGAAATATCCAATTCATCGCCCAGCTCCAAAATTTACAGAGCAATCAAACACCACGGAAATTTTGGAAACTGGAATTAAGGTCATTGATTTAATTTGTCCAATTGCCAAGGGCGGGAAGGTTGGTTTATTCGGCGGTGCTGGCGTTGGTAAAACCGTGGTTATTCTAGAATTAATTCATAATATTGCCAGTGAACACGGTGGTTATTCGGTTTTTGCTGGTGTCGGTGAACGTACCCGTGAAGGCAATGACTTGTATCATGAAATGAAAGACAGTGGTGTGTTGGATAAAGTATCAATGGTGTTTGGCCAAATGAATGAACCGCCTGGTGCTCGTGCTCGCGTGGCTTTATCTGGCCTTTCGGTCGCCGAATATTTCCGTGACGAAGCCCACCAAGACGTTTTGTTCTTTGTGGATAATATTTTCCGTTTTACTCAGGCCGGCTCAGAGGTGTCTGCTCTTTTGGGACGCATGCCTTCAGCCGTTGGTTATCAACCGACTTTGGCCACTGAAATGGGTGAACTGCAGGAGCGTATTACTTCTACCAAAGATGGTTCTATCACCTCAATTCAGGCGGTGTATGTTCCAGCTGATGATTTAACTGATCCAGCACCAGCAACCACCTTTGGGCATCTAGATTCAACGGTGGTTTTGTCTCGTTCGCTCGCCGAATTAGGAATTTATCCTGCCGTTGATCCTCTGGATTCCTCGTCAATTATTCTTGATCCAAAAATTGTTGGCGCAGAACACTATGAAGTTGCTCGTGGCGTTCAACAAATCTTGCAGCGCTACAAAGATTTGCAAGATATTATTGCTATTTTGGGGATGGAAGAATTATCTAATGAAGACAAGATTGTTGTCGCTCGTGCTCGTAAAGTCCAAAAATTTTTGTCACAACCTTTTGCAGTTGCCGAGGCTTTTACTGGTCGGCCGGGAAAATATGTAAAACTTGCCGAAACTGTTCGCGGATTCAAAGAAATTTTAGCTGGACAGCACGATGACAAGAACGAAGACGATTTCTATCTAAAGGGTGGGATTGAAGAAGTCGGCTCGGTTATTGCTTAACTTATGTCTGAAAATAAAAGTATCAAATTTGAAATTACTACCCCAGAAAGAGTTCTCTTGAAAGAGGAAATTCTTTCGGTGAGCGTGCCAACAACTAGCGGAGAGGTGACGATTTTGCCCGACCATATTCCTTTGATCTCTATTCTCAAACCGGGTGTTTTGGAAATTCGCCTTTTGACGGGCGAAATCATTCTAGTATCTGTCTCCGGTGGTTTTTTGGAGGTTTTAAAAAATAAGATTGTTATTCTTGCTGATACTGCTGAGAAAGCCGAGGAATTAGACGAGCAGAGAATCAAAGACGCTCGCCAGAAAGCTGAAGAAATGCGAAAGAGCGAGAAGTTTAAGGATGACGTAGAATTTGCCGACCTCGCCGCTCGCTTAGAAAAGGAATTGGCGCGCGAGCATGCCTTACATAAATGGCGCAAGTTAAAGGGCGCCAAAAAAGAATAAATTTATTTTTCCCCAATTAAATTGTTGACAATTTCAAGTCTTTAGTGTTAACTAAAGACTTGCGTTGTTTAACAATTTAATAAAATAACTATGAAAAATAATAATTACTTTCATAAAATTCCTTTCGATACTGTTAATATTACAATTCCTTTTTTAACCTGCAAAAAAGAGAAAGAAATTCAATTGTTAAATCAATCAATGAGAAATCTCCTTGGGAATATGAAGGAGA
>CAYSIJ010000004.1:32423-37343 GCA_964431155.1 uncultured Gammaproteobacteria bacterium | reverse complement strand
AGGTGATACAAGCACCAATGGTTGTAGAAAGAGCTATGAAAAATTTTTTACCAGAAATTGATTTATTGCCGAATTTAGAAGCCTATATCAAAAAGGCCTATGCTGTTTTCGGCTTAGAAGACGAAAGATTCTTTAAAATGACCATGCTAAAAATGGCGCATTTTATAAAATTAAGAAATGATCGAATTTATGATTTGGCGTCTCCAGAAATTTTAGAGGCCTTGGAAATCAAAAAAAGATTTTTTCCTTACGACACACCATATTTGATTCTCTGTGTTGACGGGCGTTTAATGCAAAAAGTATTTGCCTGTTTGCATGGCAAGGCTTTCTCAGTCCCGGCTGGTGATGTTAAGTCCGATTTTCTTCCTTCAAGGAATGAAAATGAACTGTTTCTCAAAAAAGGAAAATTTTCTTTAATGCTTAAAGAGGCAAATCAGAAGCAAGACGGAATATTCCATATCGTTTTTGATAGCCACTTACACTGTGCTGCCGGGAAATTGGCCGCTGAAGATTGTCATTGCGGTCCAGTTTCTGACGAGGGACTTTTTGACGATGTTTCTAAAAAAATTCTAAAAAAAGAAGCAGTGTTGAAATTCTGTCAAAAAGAATTTCCGAATGCTGAAGTGTTTGTTTCGCAAACTTCTTTCAATCCCAGTGACGGCTTTATGTTTGCCGGACTGGAAAAAGAAGAGTGCTTAAAATTTGCCAATGGTGCTTATACCGACGAAGTATTAGCAGAATTGGTAAATAGAGATTTAATTATTTCTACCGCCGAAGAAGCCAAAAACTTTAATGAACTTTTTCACGAGTATTTCTTTGATTGTGATTATCGGAAAGATTATCGTCAGTCAACGATTAAATTCTGGAGAAATTTTGAGTTGATGTCGGGAAAGCTATTGCCCTATTTTGAGGAAAAAATCAAAAGCGTTCTTGGGTTTAATAACCAAAAAAGAATTGAGCAATTAGCGGCTCTCCTTTGCGCTAATACTTACAATGGCTATCTTCATAATCATCAAGCCGACGGGTCTCTAAAGGAATATCCTTATAAAGACCACAAAGAAAGCGTTATTTCCGTTACTCTTTCCGAAAAAGGACCATTTTCCGGGGCCGAATCATTTTTCGTGTATCCGGGGAACAAGATGGTTTCCAGCGGAATAAAATTGGGTCGCAATTTGGTAATCAAGAATCGCAGCAATGGTAACATGTCGCCTCTAGAAATAGAAGCGGTTGACCATATCTTTGGTGAAAAAACTGCCGAATACGCGAAGGCTCCAGTGCCAGTAATTTTTTTCCAGAGAACAGTAAAAGATTTGTCATTTGAAGAAACAAAAGAACTTCAGAAAATCTCCTGGCAGGATTTAGCGGACAATCAATGGTTTGATTGGAGTGACCAGGAATTTTCTTCTTATTTGGAAGAAAAGGTTTCTGGAATTTCAATGAATATCTTTAACGCCATGAATGAATTGCGGAAAATGGCGATTAATTTATATGAGCCAGGGCAGCCGGTTACGGACGATTTGTTGACTGGCCGAGTGATGCCATTCTGGTTCCTATCCAGTCCCGATCGGGAGATAATTCTGCCGGTTCCTTTCATTATAAATGGCTACCAAAAAAATTGAACACTAAAAAACCCCTGAAAATTCAGGGGTTTTTCTATTTTTAGTGATTTATTTTATAAAATCAGAAGACTAGCCAAAATCATTCCGCCAATCATAATCCGATACCAGCCAAAAATTTGGAAGTCGTTTTTTTGAATATATTTTATCAAGAATTTGATACCGATAATTGCCGTAATAAACGAAGTGGCAAAACCAACAAGCCAAAGACTCAATTGATTCCCGGAAAAAGTGCTGGGGTTTTTGTAAATATCCAAAACTGTTGCCGCCAGCATGGTCGGGATAGCAAGCAGAAAAGAAAATTCCACGATTGTCCTGCGGTTAATCCCCAGACTCAAGCCGCCGATGATGGTCGCCGCTGATCTTGAAACTCCAGGAATCATTGCAAAAGATTGAGCAACGCCGAGCAAGGCCGCCTGACGATATGTAATTTTTTCTAACTCAATTACTTCATTTTCGTTATCATTTTTTTTGCGTGCATGCCATTTTTCAAAAATAATCAATAAAATACCCCCAAGAAAAAGGGAAATCCCGATTACGAGTAAACTTTCCATTAGGAAATTTTTTATTATTTTATACATGGCCAATCCGATAATCGCGGTTGGAACAAAAGCCGCAGCCAATTTCCAAACAATAGAAAAATTTTGCCAAACGCGTTTCCAATACAAAACAACCACCGAAAGAATCGCTCCGAGCTGAATAGATATTTCAAAAGTTTTAAGAAACTCTGAAGATGGGAGCGCCAAGAGTTTTCCAGTGATAATTAAATGGGCCGTTGAAGAAATCGGTAAAAATTCAGTGATACCCTCAACAATTCCCAGAATTAGGGATTGAAAAATAGTCATAAATTTGAATTATAGTTTTATTTTAGCTCAATTAAACATTTCTTGCCAACAGTTGACATTTTATGGTAATTAGTGTTAACTAGGGGTAGCTAATTAACAATTTAACAATCAAAAATTTTTAGAAATGAAAGTAAGAAACTTTATTGATCGACACTTTCGCCATTTTAATGCAGGAGCGTTAAAAAGGGCAACAGATGATTTTATTGATCATTTGGAAAATGGTGGGAAAATGATGGTTACCATCGGCGGTGCGATGAGCAGCGCTCGCTTGGGAATTAGTTTGGCGCCAATGATTAAAGCCGGAAAAATTCATGCCATTTCCTGCACTGGGGCAAATTTGGAAGAATCCATTTTTCGCCTTATTGCGAATCGCCACTATCAGGATTATCCTGATTATCGTTATTTCACTAAACAAGATGACCAAAAAATCTTGGAAAATAACGAAAGGCGAGTAACTGATATGTCCATTCCCGAAGAAGAAGCCTTCCGAGTTTTGGAAGAGTTTTTAATTGAAGCTTGGGAAGAAGCTAGCGAAAAGGGCGAAAGTTACTTTCCACACGAGTTTTTTTACAAAATTCTTTTATCTCCGGAGTTTGAGGAATATTTTGATGGAGATCCTGATGAGTGCTGGCTTTTGGAAGCGGCTAAAGCTAATTTACCAATTGTTGTTCCGGGGTGGGAAGATTCCACTACGGGCAATATTTTCGCCTCTCATTGCAAAAAAACCGAAGGAGAAAAGAAATTAGGCAAGATTCACTATGGTGTTGTTAAAAGTGGCCCGCAGTATATGGGGTACTTCTATGATATTTACCAGGAACTTTCTTCCTCGGAGGCCGGGATTGGTTTTTTCCAGATTGCCGGTGGTATTTCAGGTGATTTCCCGATATGTGTGGTACCCTCAATAAAATATGATTTAGGGAAACCAGTAAAGCCTTGGGCGTATTTTTGCCAAATATCGGATTCCACAACCTCATATGGTTCTTATTCCGGAGCAACGCCAAATGAAAAAATCACTTGGGACAAATTAACTCCCGACACGCCAATGCATGTAATTGAGAGTGACGCTACAATTGTGGTGCCCCTTATTTTCTCAGCGGTTTTGGGAGATTAAAAACCAATCAGTCCAAATGCGCAAAAAGCTATCTACCAAGATAGCTTTTTTATTTTTGGTTTGGCATTTTTTCGCAAAAAACTCCTTTTTTTGTTATAATATTCTTTAGATGTTCAAAATATATGAAAAAACCAAAAAATTCCGAAAAATCTTCAAAAAAACCAGTTATTGTGGCAGTTTCTGGCTACTTTAATCCTCTTCATGTCGGTCATTTGGAAATGATTGAAAAATCAAAGAAACTTGGCGATAAATTAATAGTAATTATTAACAACGATCAGCAAGTTGCCCTCAAGGGTAGTGTTCCTTTTATGAACGAAAATGACCGTCTAAAAATCATCAAGGCTTTACGTGCCGTTGATCAAGTAATGCTTTCTATTGACCATGACAAAACTGTAATTAAATCTCTTGCCAAGTTGAAGCCGAATATTTTTGCTAACGGCGGCGATCGCCACAGCCTCAACGATGTGCCGGAATATGAAGTTTGTCAAAAATATCACATCAAAATGGTTGATGGTTTAGGTAAAAAAATTCGGGCTAGCTCCACCTTAATTCAAGAAGCAGAAAAAAATAAACGCAAAATAAATGGATAAAGCAAAAACCATAAAAATTTCAATTATTTTAGTTGCCGGTATTTTGTTACTTATTTTTGCCCAACCAGTCTGGATAAAAATAGAAAGCAAATTTCCAGCCAGCATTGAATCGCGCTTAAATCATTTTTTTGGCCGCAAATCTTTGTTGGAACGACGCACCAAAAAAACCGACATTTCTGTTTCTATTTTGGAGGGGCAGAATTTGAAAGAAATTTCTGCGACTTTGGCGAAAAAAAAATTAATAACTCCCGAAGATTTTTTTCGTTTCTCCGGGAGACCAAAAACCGATTATCGCCTAGAGGATTCAACGGTTTGGCCGAAGGATTATTCCTTGGATTTTGATTTTTTGAAGGACAAGCCAAAATATTATAGCCTGGAAGGCTATCTTTTTCCCGATACTTACCGTTTTTTTTCTGATGCGAGCGCCGATGAAATCATTACCAAAATCTTAGAGAATTTTGATCGCAAATTAACGAAAAAAATGCGCACCGATATTGCCGCCCAGGGTCGTTCAATTTTTGAAATCATTACCATGGCTTCTTTGATTGAAAAAGAAGCACCCATCAATTATTCAACTGGCGACAACCGTGATGCGCGGATTATTTCGGGGATTTTTTGGAATCGCTTGAAGAGGGGGCAGGCACTTCAGTCCTGTGCGACGCTTGCTTATATTTTAGGAGAAAATAAACCGCAATATAGCGAAGCCGACACCAAGATAGATTCGCCTTTTAACACCTATATCAACCGCGGTTTGCCTC
>CAYSIJ010000004.1:28298-32413 GCA_964431155.1 uncultured Gammaproteobacteria bacterium | reverse complement strand
TTCCAACCCAGGTATTTTGGCAATTGAGGCGGCGATTTATCCGCTTGATAATGACTATAATTTTTTTCTGACTCCTGCTGGCACAAAAAAAATAATTTTTTCTCGCACTTATGAAGAGCATCTAATTAACAAGAAAAAATATCTTGATTAACCATATGTTTGAAGAACAATCTTCCGGCGTTAATTATCAGCCGGCAAAATCAGGAAGCGGTTTTGGCGGAATTATAAAAATCCTAAAAATTTTACTGTTTTCTTTTATTGCCCTGGCAATGATTGGCGGAGCGGTTTATTGGTTTTTTCTTTCTCGCCAAAAAGTTGAACCGATTAATGATGAACCTCCGGCAGCGAGCAACGCACCCTCTCTTGGTTCTTTGGGTCAGTTAGCGACTAGCACGACGATTGCCGAAATCAAGCCGGGAGATTTTTTGATTGAACAAGTATCTTTTGAAAATTTTTATCAAGCGCCGGCTCAAGATTTTCAGTTCTCAATCAATGACTATTCATTGCCTATCAATTCAAAGACAGAGGTAGTAAATTATTATGATGTTTCTCGGAAGCTCGATCTTGATCCAGGGCTTTCTAGTTTAAATCAGAATGGTTTTGCTATTTTGAAAAACCCGGATCCGGAAAAAAGCAAGGATTTTTATTCTTCCTATGCCTGGCTCAAAGACAAGGGATTACCGATTTTAGTTAGCGCCGATTTTTTTGTTTATCATTATCAAAACAGCGTCAAGTTAAGCTACAAATACCTGGAAGAAAATCTTTTTTATGATAGCTTGTGGCAAATCAGCCAAGAATTATTTAATATTTCTCGCGTCCGCTATGAAGCGCGCCGAGCAAAAATTGGCGATACGAATGATCAAGTCTTGGAAGGCGAACGTTTGGAGCTGGCTTTTTTCGCTGTCGCTTTACAGTTGTTAAAACCGCAAGCCGATCAGATTACTCTAGACAAAGTTGGTTCTCCGGAAAAGTTTAGTTTGGCAGAATCCAAAAATTTTGTTTTTTCTCTACCGGATTATCTGAAAGATGATGTTGAGAGGGAGTTGGAACTAATTAAAGCGGCCAAGGAAACCACAAAATCCCCCGTGCTTTTGTATCCGCGAAATTATGAAGATTTCAAACTCCCCGCCGAATATCGGAATAATCCGCGTTTAAATAATTTTTATCTGACTGCCAAATGGCTTAATTCAAATTTTCCTTTATATTATCAAGGGAAAGATTGTCCAAAATGCCAGCTTGATGAAAATGATTGGCAGGTCAATTTAACTGCTGCGTCGTTTATTGCCCATGATTTTTATCAAAGCTACGAAATAAAAAACCAGTGGGCGCGTATTTATAAAACCCTCGGATTTTTCAAGGGCTTGCGAGAGGACTTGACCTATTTGGACTATCAGAAAGTTCTCACGACTTCTTTCGGCGCCGATTATGATTTGGAAGGCGCTTTGGTGGCAGAAAACGATCAATCGGCTGCCAATTTCAACAAACTTCGTTCGGGAATTTTGGCTTTGCGATTTCCGGAATGGGCAGGAGGATTCAACCGGGACGATGAAAAAGTTCGGCCACAAATTGGTTTCCGAGTGCTTGCTGATTTCTATTCCCCCAACGATTTCATTGCTTCTGAATTGACTGCTCCAAAAATTGGCGCTTATCAGGGGAAGGAAGATACTTTAGATTCTTTTTGCGCTACCAATAAAAATCGTTGTAAGATTTTATCTCTGGATATTATTAATTTAATTTTTTCTTTTCCTGATCCGCTTTGGGTCGCCAATACAAATTATCAAAATTTTATCGGTAATTTTTTGGCCATCAAAAATACAATTAATAATTTCCAATCTTGGCAGTTGAATCACTATTGGTCAAATTTAAAGATCTTCAAGAGTTATTTGGATGTTTCAAAAACTCATTTGCCGATTTTTGGTGCTAATGATTCTTGGAAAAAAAGAGAAATAACTTCAGTTAAGGCCTTTTGGTTGAATTTGCAATCCTCCGCCGATTTAGTTAAAGTGTCAGAAGCCGATAGCGCCCTCGGAAAGAAAGAGAGCCTCCAGGCAACCGATTATTACTATGTTGAACCGAATTTAGCGCTCTTGGACGAACTGGTGGCGAACAGCAAAATGATTCTCGGAATGTATGGCGCTTTACAAATTAATTCCGAGGCGCCAAGCGCGTATGCTCGGCTTGAAGCCCTTAATAAGGATTTAGAATTTTCTAGATCTTTAATCAAAAAAGAATTATCTGGCGAGGCTCTGAGTATTGAAGATTCTATTTTTCTCGGGAAACTTGTTAGCCAATACAAATCATCCAACCAGGCCTATAGTCAATTTACAATCGGGTCAGCAAGTTTGAATTACAAATTTTCTCCACCAAAATTTTTAGTTTTAATTTCTAAAACTGGAGAAAAAAAATCATTTAGTGTCGGTCCGATATTTTCCTATTCTGAAAATCGTTAAATCATGAAAAGCAAAACATACCACATTATTACTATTGGTTGTCAGATGAACAAAGCTGACAGCGAGCGCGTTGCTTCTTTTTTGGAAGAGCGCGCTTTTAAGCTAGCGCCAGATTTCAATAAAGCTAATTTGGTCGTTTTAACTACTTGTGGTGTCCGACAATCCGCTGAAGATCGAGTTTATGGCTTGGTTAATCAGATTAGAAAAAATAATCCCGAGGCGCTAGTCGTTATCACTGGTTGTTTATCCAAAAGAAAAGATGTTGCTCGTCGCTTGAAGGGGCAAGTTAATCTTTTCATGCCGATTAATGAATTGCCCAATCTTTTTGAGTTATTGGGAAAATCAAGTTTTAGCGAAACACTTAGTGCGGACCAGGTCCGGGCAATTAACGGCGAAAAATATTTATCAATTGAGCCAAAATACCACAGTCCCTACACGGCGTTTGTGCCAGTCGGTAATGGTTGCGACAATTTTTGTTCCTATTGTGTTGTCCCTTATGCCCGTGGCAGAGAGGTCTATCGTCCGTTGGAGGAGATTGTTGATGAAGTGAAAGGGCTACTGGCAAGCGGCTGCAAAGAAATTGTTTTGATTGCTCAAAATGTTAACAGTTACCTGAGTGGTGAAGAAAATTTTCCAGCACTTTTGAAAAAGGTACTGGCTCTCTCGGGTGAATTTTGGGTGCGATTTTCTTCTAGTCATCCAAAAGATTTAAGCGATGAATTAATTTCTTTATTGGCCGAACCAAAAATGTGTCCACATCTTCATTTGGCGCTCCAAAGTGGCGATGACGAAATATTAAAGCGAATGAACCGCAAATACAATACTGACCACTTTCGCGAATTAGTTAAAAAGGCGAGGGCGGCCTGTCCAGGCTTGGTGGTGACGACCGACGTGATAGTTGGTTTCCCTGGAGAATCAAAGGAACAATTTGAAAATTCCGTAAAAATATTTGAAGAATTAAAGTTTGACTTGGCTTATGTTTCTCAGTATAGTCCGCGGCCTGGCACTGCCGCCTCTTTGCTGGAAGATAATATCAGCAAATCGGAAAAAGACCGACGAGATAAAGTCTTGGTGAAAATTTTAGAAAAAAGCGGTAGAGAGAAGAACCAGGAATATCTCGGGAGAGAAGTTATTGTCTTAGTTGACGGCATTAATAAAAAGGGGGAATATTATGGCAAGATGGCGAGTTATAAAACTGTTCACTTTACTGCTTCAAAAAGCATCCCTCCAAAATCCTTGGTTGGTAATTTTGTGAAGGTTTCAATTTTATCAGTCGTTAATTTTGGACTCCAGGGGGAACTGGTCTCTTGAGCAATAAATTGTTTTTATGCCTGTAAAAATTATTAAAAAACCGAAAGTCCTTGTTATTCTCGGCGCCACGGCGAGCGGCAAAACCGCCCTGGGTGTTCGTTTGGCCGCCAAACTAAATGGCGAAATTATTTCCGCAGATAGCCGGCAAGTTTATCGCGGCATGGATATCGGTACCGGAAAAGATCTTGATGAGTATGTCGTTAATGGCAAAAAAATTGCTTATCATTTGATTGATGTCGTTAATCCAAATACTAATTTTAATTTGGCGAAATAAATTTATTAAGAAAATAAATGGCGAGTACAAGGCCAATTGCAGGCAATCATGATCTCTTTTCGAGAAGGACAGATCGTTCG
>CAYSIJ010000004.1:19423-28288 GCA_964431155.1 uncultured Gammaproteobacteria bacterium | reverse complement strand
TTTTAATTTGGCGAAATATCAGCGCTTGGCATCTGCCGCAATTCAGGAAATTTTAGGCCGTGGTCATTTGCCATTGCTTGTTGGTGGCACCGGCCTGTATCTTCAGGCTTTAGTGGATAATTACACGCTAGCTAAGGGGAAAAGTGATTTAAAACTTCGAGCCGAATTAGAACTTTTTGGAGCGGAAGAATTATTTTTAAAATTAAAGAAAAAGGCACCAGAGTTTGCTGATAAACTGAATAATAGTGATCGTCACAACCCGCGTCGCTTGGCCCGTTATCTGGAGATTGCCGCCGAAGGCCGCTTGGGGGAAGTCGGTAAACGTGAAGCAAAATATGACTACTTAATACTCGGCACCTATCGTCCCGGCGAAGAATTGCGAGCGCGAATCGCCAAGCGCCTAAAAGAACGCTTGGAACAAGAAGGTTTGGTTGAAGAAGTAAAAAATTTACATGACAAAGGAGTTTCTTGGAAGCGCCTGATTTCTTTCGGCCTGGAATACAAATTTGTCAGTTGGTTTTTGATGGGAAAGTTGGATTATGACACAATGGTTTTCCGCCTGGAAACAGAAATTTGCCAGTTTGCTAAACGCCAAAAATCTTGGTTCAAAAGATGGGAAGGACAAGGCACAAAAATTAATTGGATAAGCCATGAAGAAGAAGCAAAAAAAATAGTTGATGAATGGCTAAAAAACTAAAAAAATACCGCATCAAGAAGATGCGGTATTTTTTGTTTTTCAATTTGGTTATTTTAAGTATTTCTCCAGGCTCTCTTTTGAAATTTTTGGGTCTGCTTTTCCGCCAGTTGCCGCCATTAATTTGCCCAAGAAAAAAGCCATTAGTGGTAATTTTCCGCCTTTGTATTCAGCAACTTGGTCGGGGAATTGAGCGATAATTTCTTTGGCGATTTTATCAATAGCTTTGCTATCGCTAATTATTTCTAGTCCAGATTCCTTAATTATTTCCTTTGCCCCCGCACCAGTTGCTAGCATTTTACTCAAAACTTCTTGCCCGGCGTTACTTGTTACTTTCCCGTCATTAGTGATAATAATTAACTCGGCAAATTTTTTTGGTGTAATTTTTGCTTCACTAATTGTCGTGTTACTGCTATTAAGATTTTTTAGTAATTCACTAACAATCCAGCCAGCGGCGTTTGGCGCCAAATCAATTTTCTTTTGTTTTTCTAAATTTTTAAAAACACTTTCCGCAAAATTTGCTAATTTTTGGTCGCTGATTAATTGATCGGCAATTTCTTTTTTTAGTTTATAAACGGCTATCAGGCGTGATTTTCTATCTTCTGGCAATTCAATCAATTCTTTTTTTATTTCCGCTAGCCATTTGTCAGTGATTCTAATCGGTGGGATATCTGGTTCAGGGAAGTAGCGGTAATCGGCGGCGCTTTCTTTTATTCTTTGGGAACTAGTTTCATTTTTTGAATCATCCCAGCCGCGAGTTTCAGCAATAATCGTTTGGCCGTTATCCAACTCTTTAGTCTGGCGGGCGATTTCAAAAGCAATTGCCCTTTCAACGGCTCGAAAAGAATTGATATTTTTTACTTCTACTTTATGGTTTAGCTTTTTTTTACCTGTTGGTAAAATTTGGCCATTTTCATATTTCCAAGCACCTTTTTCCTGGACACTGATGTTCGCCTCACACCGCATTTCCCCTTTTTCCATGTCGGCATTACTTGCCCCGAGATAGCGCAAGACTCGCTGATAATTTTGGCAGAATTTTTTTGCTTCTTCGGCACTGGAAATTGTTGGTTCGGTAACCAATTCTAATAATGGAGTGCCAGCTCGATTGAAATCAATCAGGGTGTAGTCAGAATTTTTGGGATGGAACGATTTCCCAGTGTCTTCTTCCAGGTGGATGCGAGTAATTAAAATTTCTTCACCATCTAAGTCTATTTTTCCGTGGTGAGCGAAAGGGAGGTCATATTGAGAAATTTGATAGCCTTTTGGCAGGTCGGGATAAAAATAATTTTTCCGGTCAAATTTTGACAAGCGGTTTATTTCGCAGTTATATGCCAAACCAACCAAAATATTGAGCTCTATCGCCCGTTTGTTCGGCACAGGCAAAGTTCCAGGATGGCCAAGGCAAATCGGGCAGGTGGCGCTATTAGGTGCCATTCCAGCGCCGTTTGGGCAGGAACAGAACATTTTGCTAGCAGTTTTTAGTTCGGCATGAATTTCCAGGCCAATGATTACATCATATTTCATACTGTTATTTTAGCGTAAAACAGGTAAAAAGGTCAAAGATAGCCGCAAATTAAAAAATCCTCCGAGTTGGAGGATTTTAGTTGTAAATCATCTGGGATTTTTCAATCAGCCAATTATGATCTTTGTCGGGGAATAGGTTTTTTAAGGCGCCGACGGTAAAGGCACTGGCCTTAGTTGGCATGCCGCCACTCATCAAAATCATCGCGCCTTCTTCAAGTTTTGCTAATTTTTCTGGGTCTTTTTCGTAATTTTTTTCAGCCAAATCTTTTTTTATTTCATCAATTTCTACTGTCCGTTCCAAAAATTCCGGCTCCAATTCCGTGGTATTTGTGGGTTGTTCAATTGTTTTTCTATTCAGTAATTCCATAAATTTATTCTGTAACATTTCTTCTAAAAAGTCAAGCTAAAATTGGCCGCTACTGCCAAAGCTGCCAGTTTTCCGGTCGGTTTCGTCATTAATCACTCCCTCCTTTAATTTTATTTGGCCGATTTCCTGGATAATAATTTGTGCTACTTTTTGACCCTGAACAATATTAAAAAAATCTTCGGATAAATTTTTGGCAACAATAATTATTTCGCCGCGATAACCGGAATCAATTACCCCGCCCATCGTTTTTAATCCTTGAGCGGCCAGACCGCTTTTGTCCCAAATTAAGCCGGCAAAACCTTGGGGAATCGCCAGTTTAATTCCGGTGCGGATTTTTGCCTGGCTATAAGGAGCTAGAGAATAATTTTCAACTGCGAACAAATCATAGCCAGCATCAAACTCATGAGCCTTTTCCGGAATTCTTGCTTCTTTTTGAATTTTTTCTACCAAAAATTGTGGCAAGTAGTCAGCAGAAATTATTTTATTTTCTTCTTCAAAGGGTTCTGGAATAATTTCTTCTTCTCCTGCCTCTGGGGTGGCAACAGCACCAAAAACCTGGCGATGATTTTTGGTGATAATATCTGCTAAGGCTGTAAAACTTGGAGTTTTTTTGACATTCTCAGCTTTAAGCATTTGAGAAATATAAATCCAAACCAAAAAGCCAATCTCCTCACGGTCCATAATATTTCCCTCGCTGGTGCAATTTACTAATCGGTAATTATGGTTGTTTTCAGCAATCTCGCAATAAACATTTTCTGCTTTTTTCAGGTGTTCCAAATTTTCTTCGTGGATATCTCTCGTTTTTCCGTTCCAGTCTTCACGTTTTCGGTCTTTTGCCAGTTGCTGGGCAATTTCCGCGCTGACCCGCAAAATAAGACAGAGGTCGGGGCGGGGAATTTTTAAAATTTCGTGTTCTAGTTCGCTGAGCCAATTAAAAAATACTTTTCTTTCCAGAGGGTTATCAATTTTTCCTCCCTGGTGGGCCATATTTGAGGAAGTGTAGCGATTGCAAAGAACAATTTTGCCTTCGGCTAGCCATTTGCGAATTTGTTGGCTGGCATCAAAGCGGTCAACGGCATAAAAAATTGATGCTTGGTAGGGGGTGACTTCTTTGACCCCGCCGTATTTTCCGGACAAGTATTCTTCCACCATTCCGGCCGATTTTTGATTGTATTGAGGAAAGTCCGCGACTTCAACGCAAAAGCCCTCTGTTTCAAGTTTTTCCTTGAGCAGTTGAAGTTGGGTGGTCTTGCCGGAACCGTCAGTTCCGTCAATTACAATTAATCTTCCTCGGTCTTTCTCCATAGTTTTTTTATCTTCTCAAACTGCCCAGTAGTTTGTCAATATTTGCATGGAGTTCTTCCATCTCTCCATCGTTTTTAATAGTGATTTTCGCTATTTCCATCACTTCGGGAATAGTTAGTTCAGTTTCGGCTCGACCATCTTTTTGAAAATCTTCAAAACTTTTTTCGCCGTCACCGGGGTTTTCATTCCGTGAGACGACTCGCTGGTAGCGAGTTTTTTCATCAGCATCAATAGAAACTAAACAAAATCCAGACAACTCTTTCAAGTAAGCAATATCGGCCATTCTCCTAATGCCATCAATCACGATTAACTCTTGATTGTCGTTTTTAACATCTTCTGTTAAAACTTTCGCCAGCAAATCTTCCCCAAAACGTTGGCGCAAAATAGTGGAAATACCTTGGAGATTTTCACGGCTTTGCTCAATGTGCATCCGGTCTAAAAGGTCGCGCAACATTGTTGAAAAACGATGTTCGGTGGCACCATAATTTTTTTGCAAATATTTTTTCGTTTCGCCTTTGCCGCTGGCGATTGGGCCGACGAGGCCAATGATGATTTTTTCCATATAATTCAGGAGTAAATTACTTGATATTTTAACATCACGGTGTTTTCGTTTAATTTTTCAACAGCTAGCAATTTTAAATCAGCTTCAAAGTCTTCATTAAACAAAGAAAGGCCGCTGCCGAATATTTTTGGCTCAACGGTTAAAATAATTTCGTTAATCAGTTTGTTTTTTAAAAATAAAGAATTAAGACCAGTGCCGCCGCCCAAAAGTGCCGACTGATAACCGAGTTCAGCAATCTCTTCCAAAACTTTTTGTGGTTCACCTTTTACCCATTTCACTCCCTCAATTTTTGTTAGGTGTTCTTGATGGGAAAAAACCACATTCAGGCGGTCAGGAAGGGGTTTCGGAAAGGTCTTGAAAGTATTCTCCCCCATGATAATCACTCCATGTTTTTTGGAGATTTCCACAAATAATTTTTTGTCTTCGCGACTCGTCCAGTTGGCGAATTGAGTTGAGTTTTTGGCAATTTTTCCATCGGCGGTAATCGCCATCATCATTGTTACAGGAATCATTTTGATAAAAAAGCCGTTTATTTGCGATAAACGGCTATTGAATTTTTAAGATTTTTTAGATTGAAATTGGCGCCTTGATTCCTGGATAGGGATCATAGCCTTCCAATTCAAAATCTTCGTATTTAAAAGCAAAAATGTCTTTCACTTCTGGGTTGATTTTCATTCTTGGCAATTGGCGTGGTTCGCGGGAGAGTTGAAGATCAACTTGCTCGGTGTGGTTATTGTAAATATGTAAATCACCGAAAGTATGGATAAAATCGCCCAGCTTTTTTCCAGTTACTTGAGCGACCATCATCGTTAATAGTGCATAAGAGGCAATATTAAATGGTACGCCAAGAAAAATATCGGCGCTACGCTGATAGAGTTGGCATGACAAGCGATCGTCGGCGTCAACATAAAATTGAAAAAGCGTATGGCAAGGAGGTGGTGCGGTTTTTTCCCCTGAAACTAACTGGCGCAAATCACCAACATTCCAACCGCTGACAATTATCCGACGAGAGCTTGGGTTGTTTTTTATCATTTCAACTGCTTCGGCAATTTGGTTTATTCTTTCTCCGTTGGCTGTTTCCCAGGCAGTCCATTGTTTGCCATAAATCGGTCCAAGGTCACCGTTTTCATTGGCCCACTCGTTCCAAATAGTAACGCCGTTATCATTGAGGTATTTGATGTTGGTATCGCCTTTTAAAAACCACAATAATTCATAGATCATTGATTTTAGATGAATTTTTTTAGTAGTCATCAATGGGAACCCTTCGTTTAAGTCATACCTTGTTTGATATCCAAAAACACTGCGGGTGCCCGTCCCGGTGCGATCATCCTTTCCCTTGCCGTGCTCTTTTACAAAACGAAGGGAGTCCAAATACTGTTTCATATGATTTATTTTTTTAATTAAAATTGCCCATACATCACTGTAAATATTGGCAATTGTCAATTATCAATTATATTTTCATATCCTTATATGTTGTCATCTCTTCTGACAAAAGGACTAATTCAATCTCCGCTTCTTTAAATATTTCCTTGCTTCTTGCACTGGCATGATAGTCTTGGGCGCAAACCACTTTCTTGATGCCAGCGTTGATAATCATTTTGGCGCAAGTATAACAGGGAGTCATTTTGCAATACAATACCCCGCCATCAATGGAGATGCCCATACGGGCCGCTTCGCAAATGGCGTTTTGTTCGGCATGAGTGGTGCGGATGCAATGACGAGTAACCTCCCCATTTTCGTGGGTGACAGTGTGCATCTCATGTCCGACTTCATCGCAATGAGGCAACCCAGAGGGTGAGCCGACATAACCAGTGGCAACAATTCTTCTGTCCTTGGTAATCACACATCCGGCCCTTCCTCGGTCACATGAACCGCGCGAGCCGACTAATTCGGCAATCTTAATGAAATACTCGTCCCATGAGGGGCGTTGATAGTTATTTTCCGCCATAAGATTAAAATGAAGTTTTTAGTCCTTTTATTATAAGCCATCTCAGTGATAAAATAAATATTGACGAATCTTGCTTTTGTGTCCCTTTTGTTATTTGCTTTTTCGCTAAAAAAAGGTTAAAATAAAGGGAAATTAAGAAATTATGATGGTTCACAAAATCAAAGTAATCGTTGGCGCACCAAAGACCGAAATTCGTGGTTATTTGGCTGATGGGACAATGAAGGTGGCGGTAGCCGCTGCTCCTGAGAAGGGAAAAGCTAATTCAGTCTTGATTAATTTCCTCGCTAAAGAATATGGCGTGAGAAAAGATCAAATTGAAGTCATCAGTGGGGCGAGTGCACGGACGAAACTGATCAAAATAAGCGATTAATTTATAATAAAGTTTTTTACTAAATATTTGTTTCATGCAACTCTCGATAATCATTGTTTCCTACAAAGTTAAAGATAAATTACGTGCCAATTTACTGGCACTTTTTTCGTCCGTAAATGCTCAGAATTTCGAGGTATTTGTTGTTGATAATAATTCTTGCGATGGGAGCGTTGAAATGGTGAGAGAAAATTTTCCGCAAGTTAATTTAATTAGTAATTCAGAAAACCTTGGCTTTGCTAAAGCAAATAATCAGGCAATAAAATTGACTCAGGGAGATTTTATCCTTTTACTAAATCCCGACATGCAAGTTTATTCGGACACTCTTTCAAAAGCGATTTTTTTTGCCCAAGAAAAACCAGAAGCGGTCATTTCTAGCATAAAGTTACTTGATGAAAACCAGAAAATTATTCCACATGTCCGAAAGTTTCCCAAATTGTTTGATCAATTAATGGTCGTTTTAAAATTACCCCATCTTTTCCCGGGAATTTTGAATTTTTATCTTTGTAAGAATTTTAACTATCAGAAGCCAGCGGCGGTTGATTCAGTGCGCGGCGCTTTTTTTCTAATTAACCGCTCAGCTTGGAAAAAGATTTCTGGCGAAGAAAAACCATTTTTGGACGAGCGCTATTTTATTTGGTTTGAAGAAGTTGATTTTTGTCGGCAAGTGCGTGAGAAGGGCGGAGAAGTTTGGTATTTCCCGGGAGCTTCTTGCCTGGATTATGTCGGGGCGAGCTTTTCGCAAGTCAGCCGAAAAGTTAAACAAAATTATTTTCGCGATTCAATGTTAAAATATTTTGCCAAGTGGCATTCCGGTTTGGAAGAAAAATCCTTAAGATTAGCTTGGCGCTTAGTTGATGCACTAATTAAAAAATAAATGGAGAAAGTTGGCATCGTCCTCATAAATTATCAAGATTATGCGCGCAAGTTTTTGATCCCTTGTCGCGACTCTTTGC
The DNA here is from genome assembly GCA_964431155.1 of uncultured Gammaproteobacteria bacterium. Lineage (GTDB taxonomy): Bacteria > Patescibacteriota > Patescibacteriia > Patescibacteriales > UBA12465 > CAINDR01. The sequence continues at coordinate 20,565 of CAYSIJ010000004.1, read as the reverse complement.
GTACGCAAAATTATCCAAAAGAGCTCATAAATATTTATTTAGTTGACAATGCTTCTTCTCCAGAGAGCCTCCGCTATTTGGAAGAAGTTTATCCCGAAGCAGTAATTTTACCTCGTCCCGATGGTAATTACTGTGCTGCCAGCAATCTCGGTTTTCAAAAGGCAATCAACGACGGCTGCAAATATCTGGTCGCCCTTAATATGGACACCGAAGTTCAACCCGATTGGTTAACAGGGCTAGTCCAAGCTCTAGAAAAAAATCCCGAAGCGGGAATTGCTCAATCATTAATTTATTTGGCTCCAAAAACTGAAGAAGAAAAAATTGAGCCACGCGTCAATACTGGCGGCAATATTATTAATTTTTTATTTTTTGGTTTTACCAGTTTTTATGGGAAAACTTTGGCGGCCAGTGGAATTAAAACCGAATGTTATCCGGAAATAATCTATCCATCTGGTTGTTCTTTTATTATTCGGAAAGAAGTTTTTGAAATTGTCGGGCCTTATAACGAAGATTATTACATGTATCATGACGATCTCAGTTTGGGGCTAAAAGTTCGCTTGGCCGGCTGGAAAATTATTCTCGCTCCGCTTTCAGTGGTCTTCCACAAATATGAGTTTATTCGGAACAAGCGGAATCTTTATTATTTGGAACGCAATCGTTATTTGAGCTACCTTGCTTTTTATTCTTTCTGGCCACGTTTTTTCTTGGCGCCGGTGTTTCTTATTATGGATCTCGGTTTACTCGGTTTTGCTGTTCTTGGAGGTTGGTTTGGCGTAAAACTGAGACTATACCCAGAACTTTTTAGCCGGCATTTTTCTAAACTGGTTGCCAAAGAACGGGCAGATTTCAAAAGAGTGGCTAAAGTTTCAAAAAAAACAGTTTTCTCTTCTTTCTCGGGAACGATAAAGTTTGCAGAAATTGATAATTTCATCCTAAAATACTTAGTGAACCCGATTTTGGGTGTTTATTGGAAGATAGTCAAAAAAATTATTTGATATGGATCTGTCTATTATCATCGTCAATTATCTTAGTAAGGCGAAATTGGCAAATTGCCTTCGCTCAATTTTGGAAGCCGATTTATCTGGATTGTCTTTTGAGGTGGTGGTGGTTGCCCATGGTGTTGTGGTGGTAGTGGTGGTTGC
>CAYSIJ010000004.1:16564-19413 GCA_964431155.1 uncultured Gammaproteobacteria bacterium | reverse complement strand
TGGTGATGATTTGCGGGCGCTAGTTGGCAACTATCCTTTTGCTCGCTTGGTGGTTAGTGAAAAAAATCTCGGCATGGGCGGCGGCAACAATCTTGGCATCAAAAATTCAAGTGGCGAATTGATTTTAATTTCTAATCCCGACATTATTTTTAAGCCGCAGGCTATCAAGATTTTACTTGAAGGAATAAAAAACAATTCTCAAATTTCCTTGGTCGGCCCGAAATTATTAAACCCAGATGGTTCGTTGCAATACTCTTGCGCCCGTTTTCCTCGCTGGTATATGCCGATTTTGCGGCGCACCTTTGTTGGAAATTTTTTTAAGCGAGCTTTGGACCGTTTTTCAATGCGGGATTTTGATCACAACCAAAACATCGCCGTGGATTGGCTCTTCGGGGCCTGCTTGTTGGTTCAGCGAAGTAATTTCAAGGACGAATCTCTGTTTGATGAACGTTTTTTTATGTATTTTGAGGACATGGATCTGTGCCGCCGAGTTTGGAACCGTGGCCAGGAGGTTTGGTATTTTTCTACCGCCGAAGTTTTTCACGATCATCAGCGCGATAGCGCCAATAAAAATATTTTTAGTAATCATTTAATGCGCATTCATTTAAAATCCTGGTGGCAGTATTTTTTGAAGTGGGGTTTTTCTTGCCGGCGTTAATCCGCATCAATATGAAAAAAATTAACAAAGCAATTTTGCCGGTCGCTGGTTTTGGAACCAGGTTTTTGCCTGCCACCAAAGCTCAGCCAAAAGAAATGCTGCCGATTGTGGATAAGCCAGTGATTCAGTATCTAGTTGAAGAAGCAGTAAAATCAGGGATTGAAGAGGTGGTATTTGTAACCGGCCGCGGCAAGCGGGCAATTGAGGACCATTTTGATTATTCTTTTGAACTTTCCAAAACTTTGGTTGAAAAAAATAAATTGGATTTAGTAAAAAAGGTTCAGGCGATTGAGAATCTTGCCAAGTTTTCCTATGTTCGCCAGCCAATCCCCCTGGGTGATGGTCATGCCTTGAAATGCGCCGCCCATTTAGTTGCTGAGGACGAAGCAGTCTTGGTGATGTTTGGCGATACGCTTTATGATTCAATTGTTCCGCCATCAAAACAAATTATTGATTTGTATGAAAAATATGAGGCTCCGATTATTGGTCTCTCGGAAGTGGCACCAGAAGATGTGAATAAATTTGGCGTTATTCGCGGCGAAGACTTGGGTGATGGCAATTTTTTAATTAAAGAATTTGTGGAAAAGCCAAAAGTGGGGGAAGCCCCGTCAAATTTGGCGGCCGTCGGTCTCTATGTAATTACTCCAGAAATTTTTCAAATTCTGGAGACGATGGAATCAGGAAAATCTGGCGAAATTCGCCTGGCCGATGCTTTTGATATTTTACTTGCCAGCGGCAAGCCACTTTATGGCAAAAAGTTGGAAGGGGAGTGGCTGGATACCGGAAATAAATTTAATTTTATTAAAGCGACTTTGAAGTTTGGCTTTAAAGACGAAGAAATTGGTAGTGATTTGAAAAAGTTAGTAATTTCTCTGGCCGATGACTTAAAAAATAAAAAATAATAAGTAATAGAACTTTAAAATATAAATATCAATTAAAAATAGGAGGATTAGCTATGCAATCTAAGTATTGGGTTGACCTTTGCGCCAATCCTTTTATACCTGAGTGGTGGAGTGCTGAAGAGCATCGGCCACAAGGTTTTTGGAAATTTAACTTAAAAAAAATTTCCCTCTATGTCTCAGAAAAAATAAGTAGCTGGGATGAATGGAGAAGCGAACTTGTTGGCAGGCCGGTGTTTAATGCCAACCTACTGGATCATCTATTAAAGTACAAAGAATTGATTCCCGAAAACTGGAAAAAGATCAAAGTCTTTTTTTGGGGAACAGTTTATCGTTATTTTGGGTCTGACCTGAGAGTGCGTTTTCTTTATTGGGATGGCACCGATTGGCAATGGGACTTTGCTTGGGTCAGAGATATGTTTGACCACAGCTGTCAGGTGGCGTTGCTAAAATCGTAATTATTAGGCTTTATTTGTTTTTAACAATTTAAAGCCTTTTATTTTTGACCATTAAATCTCTGCCACAGGGTAATTTACAACAAAAATCCGCCGAAGGGCGGATTTTTGAGAATTTGTACTTGTCTCGCATGGATACAATATTAAGCTCAGTCTTGACTCTAAAATTTTATCACATCAGCTCGAAATGTCAAAGCACTGTATTAGTCCAGCACAATTGGTAGCCTCTCTGTGCGTTACCTTCATTGGAATGGTGGCCTGTGGGACTATTACAACTACTGGCTTGATGACAATTTCTACGACAATGACCCTGCTGCGCTCGCAAGTTAGTTCTTTGGCTCTTTGATTTTTGGCACTGTGCCCTTTGCACTTTGCCCTCAAGCTCAGTTTACTTTAAGTAAACTGAGCTTGTTTTTTTAGGTCAAACTTTGTGTAAAGCGCAAAAAAAATTGCGGCTAGCAATCACTAACCGCAACTTTATTTTAAATATTTTTCTTGTTTTTTTACTGCACCTCAATCTTCTGCCAGCTCATTGTTCCATTAGTTTCTGCTTGGAAGTATAAGGTTTTAGTTTTGTCATCAAGACTTGGCTGGCTAATCTTTTTTCCATCCAATAGTTTAGTGATTCGTCCGCCACCTTCATAAAGATCAATAGAGTTGATGCTTGTGTCGGTCGTATAAATCAAATATTTTTTCTTTTTACTCCAAGCCAAGCCGGTTATTTTTTCGCTGATTCTTGTTACTAATTGCCGGTTGTTATTGCTCAAATCATAATTAGTAATCTCAAAATCTCCGGCAATCAACAATTGTTCATCGTCAAGCCAATTCCAAAAATTC
>CAYSIJ010000004.1:0-16554 GCA_964431155.1 uncultured Gammaproteobacteria bacterium | reverse complement strand
TGATTGCGCCCCCGCGCGGGCTTAAGCTGGTCTTGTCAAAAAGAAACAGACTAGCGCTGTCCGGGTTATAGGCGGCGAGAATATTGTTTTGGTTTGAGGAAAGCTCATAGCGCCAAGCCCCCGGAAGATTGATTTTTGTGGTTGCCAAATTAGTTTTCAAGTCGTAGTCCCGCAATTCAATTCGTGCTTCGCTTTTGGCGATTACAAACAGTCTCCCGTCTTTTGGCAAAAAATCCAAATATTCTTCTTTGCCGGTTTTTCCGTCAAGAATCACCGCGGTTTCTTCATTTTTCTGGTTATAGGAACTAATTTGGTCTTTGTTGCCGAAGAAAAAAAGAGAATTATTTTCGGTTTTTAATTTTTCAAATTTACCGATTTTTGCTGCCCCGGCCTGGGTGACGTTTTCATCTTTGACGGCGCCGCTCAAATTAACTGCGCAAGATTCTGCCAGCGATTCCTGGGCTTCGGTTGGAATACAGCGCTTAAAAAGCACAATATTCTCTGCATAAGTACTTTGGCCGGCATAAATATTTAATTTCTTTTCCCAGGGCCAATAACCATCCAGCTCAACTTCAACGAGGTATTCTTTCGGTAAAAGATTTTTCACTTTTGCCGGGGTGACGGCATAGTCGCCAAAAATACTGCCGCTTGATTTTGCCATTTTCCCGTCCAAATAAATTGAAGCTCCTTTGGGCGTGCTGGCCAAAATCAAGGTGCCAGTTTTTTGAAGGAAGCGGCCTTTTAAAGCCCTTTCAAAATCTAAGCGATAGCCAGCGGCGTATAAGGATAGCAAAGAAGTTGCTACTACAAAAAGTAGAACAAAAAAGATAAACATGGCATCGCGGAGTTTTTTGTTCATATCTTTATTCAAAAATCTTGATATCGGCGCCTAGGGCGTTTAATCTTTCGTATAAGTTCTCGTAGCCCCGATCAATTGGATAAGAATTTCGCAAAACTGATTTTCCTTTGGCGGCGAGCATGCAAATTAAGAGATTGATGGAGGGGCGAAGAGCGGGCGGACAAACCATTTCATTTGGTTTTAAAACGCTGACACCACGAACGATTACTCGATGTGGATCCATCAAAGTAATATCTGCGCCGAGACGGTTTAGTTCGGCATAATAAATTGCCCGATTTTCATAGACCCAATCATGGACCAAGGTTTGCCCTTCGGCCTGGGTGAGGATTGGAACAAAGAGTGGTAAATTATCAATATTTAGTCCTGGGTAAGGATTTGGATGGATTTTGTCGGGCAGAGCTTTGAGTTTTGAGGGAATAACTTCAATATCCACCAAGTCAAAAAATTTATTTTTTGATTTATAAATTTTTCCAATCTTTAACTTTTGCCCCATCACTTTTAATTTCTCAATCTCCAGGCGCAAATAATCAATTGGACAGCCGGTAATTTTTAGATGAGAATGAGTGGTTATTGCCAAGGAAATAAAAGCCATTGATTCAATTGGATCGGGCATAATTGGATAATTTTCTACCGCTTTTAATTTTTTGACTCCGATAATTTTTAAGCGATTAATTCCTGACCATTCAATGTTGGCACCAGCCGCCTTCAAAAAACAAATTAAATCTTGAATCATGTAATTTGAGGAAGCAAAATTAATTTCGGTTACGCCACTGGTGAGCACGGCCGCCATAATCGTGTTTTCGGTTGCGGTGTCGCCGCTTTCGTACATGGTGAAGGACGCCGATCTTTTTTTGCTGGCATCAACTAAATACTCATTGGCGGTTTCTTTGATTCTGATTCCCATCTCTTTCATGGCAATCAGGTATGGATTGACCGTGCGCTTGCCGAGATTGCAGCCGCCAGATTTTGGCAAGGAAAATATTTTTAACTCAGTAGAAAGAGCGCCCATCAAAAGCAGGGCGGAGCGAGTTTTCAAAAAAGCCTCTCGGTCAATCTCTTTGATTTTTATTTTTCCGTCATTGATAATTTCCAGGTGCTTTCCTTTTTCCCAATGAATTTTTAGTCCGATTGATGATAAAACCTCAATAATTCGATGGACCTCCTCAATCATCGGTACTTCGCTGAGAATAGTTTTTCCCTCAATCATTGCACTGGCACAGAGAATCGCCACGGCGGAATTTTTCGCTGAATTTACGGCAATTTTTCCAGATAGGAGGTTGCCGCCGTTGATTATGAGATTGGCCATAATTTTTGGTGCCTGTCCATTTTTTGGACTTTGGCTTAATTTACATTTATCATATCCTATTTGTTGACATTTTTCAAATATCTGCTATATTTAGAAAGTAATCAGGAATTCTCTGATTTTTTTAATGAATATTTCTATCAAATTTATGAAGATCGCGATTATTAAAACTGGCGGAAAACAATACAAAGTCAAAGAAGGCCAGGTGGTAAAGATTGAAAAATTAGAATTAGAGGGAGGAACTTCCGTTAATTTTGATACTCTTTTAGTAGCTGATGGCAATGGCGAGACAGTTGAAGTCGGTGCCCCTTCTCTCGGCGAACGGGTTACCGGAGAAGTCCTCAAGACTGAAAAACAAGACAAGGTTTTAGTAGTAAAATACAAGAACAAAACCAGATACAAAAAAACCACTGGTCATCGTCAAAAAATGACTAGCATCAGAATTGATAAAATTGCTTAAATTTCAAAACATTTTAAAAACCCGCTTTAAAAGCGGGTTTTTTGTTAGATTAATTTACTTTGTTTAACATTCGTTTCGATATTTTAAGGCATTGGTAATTGTCATTTCATCAGCGTATTCCAAATTTGCCCCCGATGGCAGGCCGCGAGCCAGGCGAGTGAGTCTAATTCCTCGTTCACGGAGTATTTTTGCAAGATACATTGAAGTTGCTTCGCCTTCAATTGTTGGATCAAAAGCAAGAATTATTTCTTCAATTGCTTCTTTCTCTAGTTTCTTTATTAATTCGCGAATTCGGAGTTTTTCTGGCCCAATTCCTTCCACGGTATCAATTAATCCTCCAAGAATAAAATAGTGGCCATTATACTGTCTGGTCGCTTCAATCGCCGCCAGCTCGCGGCTATCGGCAATCAAACAGAGAGTTTTTTGGTCGCGGTTTTGGTCTAGGCAAATTGCACAAGGACTTTTTTCGGCGATATTACCGCAATCTTGGCAAATAATAGTTTTTTCTTTTAATTCTCCGAGTCGTGAGGCAAATTCTTTAATTATTGATTCTGGTTGATTGAGTAAGAAAAAAGCATAGCGTTCAGCTGTTTTTGGGCCAACACCAGGCAATTTTGCTAACATTTCAATTAGTTTTTGGAGGGCTTCGGGATATCTCATTTGACAGTAGTGATTTTATGTATTAAAATTAAACTCCAGTTCAATAATAACATAATATTAACAACAAAAAAAGGAGAGCAAAATGCCAAAAAATTTTATTTGCGTAGAGCTGCCAAGTGGTGGTCAAGACTATTTTCCAAAAAGTTTTTTTAGTAAAAACAAAAAACTAAAACTATCAATAAAAATTATTAATTTAAAGCCAGGAGATTTGATTATCTACACCGGTAATAGAAACAAAAAATGCAAAACTCTTAAACCGCACGAGATGAAAGCTAATCAGTTTTTAAATAAAGGAGAAAAATATAAGTTTGTAAAAGCAGGATCAACTGGAAAAGAAATCATTTTCCACCCGACGAATTAGTTTTTTCTTCTTTTCAAAAAGCCAGTATCAACACGATATTGGCTTTTTTATTATTTTTTTCGTTTTATTTTTTTATTTCATCAACCCATCCAGGCCGCCCATGTCCTGGAGTTTTTTTGCCATCATCCTCTGGGCTTTTTTGATTGCTTCGTTGACAGCATTTTTGATAGCGTCTTCTTGAGCACTCTTGGAAGGATTTTCATTCAAAGAAACGCTACTGACCTCCATATTCCCGTTGATAACAATCTTCACACCATTCTTTTCTTCGGTGAAAACTTCACCCGCTAAAGCGGTTTGCATCGTCTTGGCTTGATCACGAAGATCTTTGATTTGTTTGAGTTTGTTGAACATAAAATTATTTTTGAAAATTAGAATTCAATATTATTATTTGTTTCGCCGCTAACTTGTTTGGCAAGATTTTTAAAACTGACAGTTGTTTCGTCAAAGAAAAGATCAACTCTGCCAGTCGGGCCGTTTCGGTGTTTGGCGATGTGAATTTCTGCTCGGTGTCTTTCATCCATTGGCAAATCCTGAGGATTAAAACTGCGATCGGCTGCTTTGCGGTAAATAAACATCACAATATCAGCATCTTGTTCAATCGATCCAGAATCGCGCAAATGGGAAAGTTTTGGGATGGCTGGGCTGGTTGCCTCCACGGCACGGGACAGCTGAGCCAAGGCAAGCACCGGAACGTTCAATTCTCTGGCAATCCCTTTGAGGCCGCGACTGATTTCTGCAATTTCTTGAACGCGGTTGTCGCCATATTTTCCTCGGCCCTCCATCAACTGCAAATAATCAACCATAATCAAGCCAAGACCTTTTTCCATTTGTAGACGGCGAGCTTTGGCGCGGATTTCCATGATTGACAAAGTACTAGAATCATCAATATAAATCGGTGCTTCGGCTAATTGTCCCATGGCGGCGCCGATTTTTGCAAAATCATTGTCCTCTTCTTTATCGGACAAATTTCCGGTTCTCATTTTCCATAAACTGACGTTCGCCTGGGAACAGAGCAGGCGATCAACCAATTGCTCTTTGCTCATTTCTAAAGAGAAGATTCCAACTCCTTGCTTGGTTTTAATTGCCGTTTGACGCGCGATGTCCAGAGCGAAAGAAGTTTTTCCGACTGAAGGGCGAGCGGCTAAAATAATTAAATCAGATTTTTGCAGGCCAGCGAGAAGATTATCCAAGTCAGTGAAGCCAGTTGGCAAGCCTCTTAATTTTCCGCCCTTCTTGTGGAGTTCATCAATGCGGTCAAAGGCGGCGGTCAGAAGATTGTCAATCGGCATGAAGGAATTTTTCAGGTATTTCCGGGAAACGCCGAATATTTTTTGTTCGGTGGCATCAAGCACCTCATCAATATCGCTTTCTTCATCAAAACCCATTTTCATGATTTCGCCAGCCGCCTGTTGAAGTCGGCGCAGAGTGGATTTTTTTTGAATAATGTTGGCGTAATTTGAGACATTAGCGGAAGTGGCAACGGCATTACTCAGTTGTGCCAAAAAAGCCCGGCCGCCAATTTTTGCCAATTGTTTTTTTTCTTCCAAGCGATTTGCCAAAGTGATGACATCAATTGGTTCTTGATTATTATAAAGTTCGCGGATTGATTCGTAGACAAATTTGTGGGCGTCTTTGTAAAAATCTTCCGGCATAATCTGGTCAACCACCTTGTTGATTGAATCTTTGTCAATTAAAAGACTGCCTAGAAGAGATTGTTCAGCTTCAAGGCTTTGGGGTGGGATTTTTTCCAAGAGATTTTTGTTTTCTTCAGTCATATAATATTCTTTCATTCTAGCCGAAGCCCCCCTTTTTATCAAGGGAAATTTAGGCACAAGATATCAACGGTTTATCCACCGTGCCGGTTGGTGATATTGACGAAAAAAACAAAAAAACCGGCAACTTTTGGGTTTTTCCGGTTTTTTTTCTGAGCCGCCTGTCGGGTTTGAACCGACGACCTGCTGTTTACAAGACAGCTGCTCTACCAGCTGAGCTAAGACGGCAATGGAGTAAAAATTAAGAATTTTTCTTTGTGCGCCCAGCAGGACTCGAACCTGCGACCTTATCCTTAAAAGGGATCTGCTCTACCAACTGAGCTATGAGCGCCTATTTTTTCAAAAACATTATGATAATATCAAACTAATTAAACTTTGACAAGTGGTTCGGCGGCTTTTATACTAATACTCATGAATTATCAATTTTTTATTCAATCTTTGGGTTGCAAGGTTAATCAATATGACGGTGCCTCTTTGGCTGCTAGCCTTGAATCTTTGGGACTCCAGCCGTCAGCGGAGAAGCCAGATTTGGTGATTTTAAATACTTGTACTGTAACCAAAAATGCTATCACCAAAGACCGTCAAACTTTAAATTCATTGAAGCGAAAATATCCTTGGGCGAAGTTTGTTGTGATGGGCTGTTGGCCGCAAACGAGTGGTAAAAATATTAAGGCCTTTGATTCCGAGGGAGTTTTTTGGTGGGGGGTTGGTAAACCAGAGGAGCTTTTGTCTTTTGTTAAAAAATGGTTTCCGCTTTCTAGAGAAAAAAATCTAACATCTGAAAACGGCCTGGCTCTTACTGACGACTTATCTCGCTATTTTTTGAAAATCGGTGATGGCTGTAACCAGTTCTGCACCTACTGCTTGATTCCTTATGCGCGCGGTCCAATCAAAAGTCGAAAAATTGAGGAATTAATAACGGAAGCCAAGCGTGCCATTGAGGTCGGGCTTCAGGAAATTGTTTTAACCGGTATTCATCTTGGCCGTTATGGCCAAGATTTTTCGGACGGAAAAACATCTTTGAATCTACTGCTTCGTTCCTTGCTGGCTTTGCCGGGCTTAGGAAGGATTCGCCTTAGTTCCATTGAAATCAATGAAGTGGATGATGAATTAATTGATTTAATAAAAAATAATCCAAAAATTTGTCGTCATCTCCATATTTCTTTGCAATCTGGCTGTGATAAAATCTTGAAATTGATGCGCCGGCCTTATAACACGAATTATTTTCAAGAGCGGGTAGAGAAAATCAGAGAGTTTTTGCCGGAAATTTCTTTAACGACTGATATCATCGCCGGTTTTCCAGGAGAAACCCCCGAGGATTTTTTGTGCACCAAAGAATTTTCCGAGAAAATTGCCTTTAGTAAAATTCACGTTTTTCCTTTTTCGGCCCACCAAGAAACTCCTGCCTTTTCTTTGCCGGATCAAGTTAATATTTTAGAAATAAAAAATCGGGCCAAAGTTTTGAGAGAAGTTTCTAAAAGTTTAGAAAAAAAATATCGCCAGGAAGTTCTAGCGGTATTTAAGGGCCAGCAAATTCCAGTAATTTTGGAAGCGCTAATTGGCGATAAAGCTCGCCTGAAAACGGAATTTTATTTTGATTTCTTGTTGCCCTTGGAGAAAATTAATTTGAATCAAAAAGAAGTAGAGAAAAAAATCGGCCAGATTTTAATGCTTAAAATTGATTGACATTCTGATAGTTTGCCGTTAAAATTACTTCAAATTAAATAAAAGGAGGCGAGAATGAAACCAAGACAGAAGTTAACCCCAGACGAAGTTTTTCGGAACTGTGAAAGAAGCGGCTGGAAGGAAGAATGCCAACAAGGGGAACATCGGATGTTTACCAAGGGCAAGAGTCGAATTGCTGTTCACATTAAAACTGGTGAAATAACCAGTTTGAATGACCCAACAGTGGAGCGTTTTCAGAACCATTCTCCAAAAGATGGCTATTATTTGCCCCATCCCACCCCCCCCCTGGGTTATCGGGAGTATGATTAGCAAAAGATAATTAAATCAATAACCAAAGCGCTCCAAAAACAGCGCTTTTTTACTTGTTTTTTTTCTAATTTTAAGCTAAATTATAGACAAGATGACTCAAAAAGAAGCCTTAGAAATTATGAAAACTGGCCAAAATATTTTTTTGACCGGCCCGGCGGGCTGTGGCAAGACTTTTTTATTGAATAAATATTTAGAATATCTCCGAGAGAAAAAAATCAGCGTTGGAATTACGGCTTCCACGGGAATTGCCGCTACTCATTTAGATGGAAGAACTATTCATTCCTGGTGCGGTATTGGGATTGAAGAAAAATTAGATCAAAAAAAATTAAAAAAGATTTTGCATAATCAGCAAACTTCGGAAAGAGTAAAAACTGCTCAAGTTTTGATTATTGATGAAATTTCCATGCTTGATGCTAAAAGGCTAGATTTGGTGGATACAGTTTGCCGCGCTATTCGTGCTGACTTGCGTCCTTTTGGCGGATTGCAAGTTATTTTGTGCGGTGATTTTTTTCAATTACCACCCGTACGCCATCATGACAATTTTGAATTAGCGGTTTTTGAATCTGAGGCTTGGTCGGAATTGAATCTCCGAGTTTGTTATTTGGAAGAACAATTTCGCCAAGAAGACGGCCGTTTTTCAATGGTCCTCAGTAATATTCGGGCCAATAAAGATTCGGAAAAGTCTTTGGAAATTTTAGCCGAAAGGCTGGAAGTTGATTTGGATTTTTCAGTTACACCAACCAAACTTTTTACCCATAATCAGAAAGTTGATTCTCATAATGATTTTGAACTTGAAAAGCTAACCTCTCCGTCCGTATTTTTTCAAATGAAAACTGATGGTCCGGCAAATTTAGTTAAAAAAATCAAAGATGGCTGTTTGGCCTCGGAAAAATTAGAGCTAAAAATCGGGGCGGTAGTGATGTTTATCCGTAATAATTTTGTCCGCGGGTTTGTTAATGGCACAATCGGCGAAGTAGTTTCTTTTGATGCCGATGGTTTTCCTTTAGTAAAAACAGTGCGCGGAAAAATTATTTCTGCCCGGCCAGAATTTTGGCGGATTGGTGAAAACGATGAAGTCGTGGCTTCGCTTTCTCAAATTCCTTTGCGCCTTGCTTGGGCAATTACTATCCATAAGAGCCAGGGAATGAGTTTGGACTGTGCTGAAATTGATTTGAGTCGTTCTTTTGAATTCGGCATGGGCTATGTTGCTCTTTCCCGGGTGCGCACCTTGAGCGGCATCCGTTTATTAGGGATTAATCAATTAGCCTTGAAAGTTGATGAAAATGTTGTTGTTTTTGACGAAAAATTGCGTGAACAATCAAAGAATGATTTGGCTTTTTTCAAAGCGCTAAAGCCAAAAGAGAGGCGCTTGTTGGTGGATAATTTTTTGATTAATAAAAAATCCAGTTTATTTTAGATTTTTTCGCCAAGTTTAGGGATTGTTTTATAAATTTTTCATTTACTCGCGCATACTTTTTAATTCTCAATAATTCCTTGGCAAATACCTCCCGGTGCTTGACAAAAAGTATATCTTATGCTACACTTTTAATAACCAAGATGTTATTGAACCTTAAAAATTAAATAAAATGAAAAAGTATCGTTTAGGCAATCAGTCCAAAGAATATGAGTTAAGAGAAGATTATTTGGGGTGGCTTCCAAAGAGTGGCGAAACCTGGGAGGATTTGACCTTCAAAAATGTTAAAAATACAGAATTGACAATTGTTAATCCTGCGGACAAAGCCAAAAAAACTATTTTTTTGCATCATTCTATTATTAAAGATGCATTTCCGATGAGTTTTTATAGAGAAGAAAGGTCTGAAAGATGGAATGTTTTTGCTATTGTTTCAGAGACCAAAACTTCAGAGAAGTTTATTATTCCGCTGTATTAAGCTGATCCTTAATTTTTAACGAGACCCTGAGACTAAAAAAGTTTCAGGGTTTTTTATTTTCCCAACTCCACCAATTTCCCCATCTCACCCCTCGCCTCTTCCTAGTTCACGGTTCTGAATTCGTATGTAGGGCTAGAATTGACATTTTTTTGTTGAAGTGGTAATTTCTTGGTAATCAAGTCATTATTGTAAATTAAAAAAAGAATAAAGCCATGAAAAGAGCAGAAAAAATAAAGTTTATTTTTAGCAGTACTAAAAATATTTTGGCCAGCTATCAGGTTGGCCAGTTATACGAAAAACAAATGGGTATTATTTTTGATTACCTCTTTTGTTTGTCAAACTTAGTTTCTGGAAAAAAAGAAAAACAGATTTTTATGGAAGAGGTAGAAAAAATAAAAGATTATTTTCAAGCCTTTGCTTCCGAGGCAACGTTTTCTCTTTTTGAAGAGCTAATAAACAAAGAACCTTCCGGAGAAAATATTTACTTTCGGAAAATGTTTAACAAATTTTTTAATTCATGTTTTTTGGATACAATAAAATCCATTAGCGAAGAATTAGATTTTTTGATAAAAAAAGAAAAAGAGTTAAAAGAAAATCTTTTTTTTGAAAAACCATCAATAGAGCTGTCGTTATGACTGCTCTTTTTTATTTTTTTCGGCGCTTTCTTTCTCCCGGCTTTACTGGTAAAATTAAAGGATAAAAACCAATAAGAAATTTTTGACGGGTTTAATTCTGGCAATTTTATTCCCGGCAGCTCTAGTGGCGGAGTGGAAATAATGCCGATGTATAAATAAAATATGTTTTATCCTTTTCAATTATTTTCTGATTGGCTGACCTATTCGGTTTTTGGTATTTCCCAGGGAACATTGTTAGCTCAGGCAGTTAATTTTTTTATCTTTGACACTCTCAAAATTTTTGTTTTGTTGTTTGTTGTAATTTTTGTCGTTTCTTTTATTCGCACTTATTTGCCACCGAAAAGAGTCCGTCTTTTTTTGGCAAAGAAAAATAAGTTTACTGCTCATATCCTTGCTTCGTTATTGGGGGTAGTCACGCCTTTTTGTTCTTGCTCAGCCGTTCCGTTGTTTTTGGGATTTGTTGAGGCTGGCGTGCCGCTGGGCGTTACTTTTTCTTTTTTAATCGCTTCGCCGATGATTAATGAAGTGGCCCTGGTTCTTCTTTTTGGTTTGTTCGGTTGGCAGATTGCTTTACTTTATATTTTGAGCGGTTTGGTTATCGCTATTATTTCTGGGCTAATAATCGGTCGGCTGAAAGTTGAAAATTTGGTCGCCGATTTTGTTTGGCAGAATAAATTAAAAGACAAGGTTGTTTCGTTAAAAAAGATTAGTTGGCAAAAAAGAGCTTTCTACGCGTTGAATTATTCTCTGATGATTTTTAAAAAAGTTTGGCCCTATATTGTTCTTGGTGTCGGTTTCGGTGCTTGGATTCACGGGTATGTGCCAGCAGATTTTTTAGCTTCGTATGCTGGTGCTGAAAAATGGTATGCAGTGCCTCTGGTGACTTTGATCGGAATTCCCCTTTATTCTAATGCGGCCGGTGTTATTCCTCTCGTTTCAGCTCTAGTTGGCAAAGGAATGGCGATAGGAACGGCCCTGGCTTTTATGATGGCGGTGACCGCCTTGTCTTTGCCAGAATTTATGATTTTAAAAAGAGTAATGAAAGCTCGGCTGATTATTATTTTTGCTTCTATTGTCGGCCTCGGTATTATTTTGACGGGTTATCTTTTTAATTTTATTTTAAAGTAAAAAGATAATTTTTTAAAAAAGGATGATTATTAGTCATCCTTTTTGCTTAGAGCAAGTATTTTTTCTACGATAATTTTTTTTCCTTTTTCAAGGTTTTCTTTAGTGTCTTCACCTTTCAATCTAAACGGTTCACCAAGAAATATTTCAATTTTTTTCCAAAAGTACGGGAGCTTTGAACCTCTTGGCATTGCTTTTTCGGCGCCTTTTACCCAACCTGGCAAAATATGGCAGTTTGTCCTGAGGGCCAAATGAATAGCTCCGGGTTGTAGCGGCCTTAAGCGGCAACCATTCTCTGCAATGTGCCATTCACTGGTTTTGTTGGTGGAAGTTCTTCCTCCCTCGGGGTGAATAATGACGATGCGGTTTCTTTTTAACAGGCGCACCGCTCGTGCCAAAGCAATTGCGCATTTTCTTTTATTTCCTCTTGGAAAGAAAATAAATCTTTCTTTCATAGTCGTCCAATACCATTTATTAAAATTGGTAAAATCTGGGCAACTGTATGGAAAGTTTTTTATTGGGTTCTTGATAATATATTTTATAAATACATAACCAAGAACCATTGGTTCATAAAAAGAAGGATGATTAGTCGCGAGGATTAATCCTTCTTTATATTTTGGGATATTTTTCCGGCCATGAATTTTTATTACGCCGAGAAGTTCCAGCGTCCCAAAAAATAATAATGCCAGAATAATAACCGGGCAGAGAAACAGCACGAAGAATGTAGCGTCTCTAATTTTTTTTAATTTTTTCATGGTTTTATTTTTTTTGTTAATGTTCGTTTTGGTCTAAACAAATTAGCAGAAAATTTGTTTTTTGACAACTATACCTCTTGACAAATTTTAATAAAAACAATAAGATAGGACCACACAAAAATTTTTTAACAATGAAAGAAGAAGAAATAAGGGTTGTGTTTTGGCACAACGATTTTAATGATGGGCTGCGAAGCCATAATTATTTTGGTAAAGATGGACCAATCCACAAAAGGGTTTTGGCTAATATTGGCTCCGGCATCTTAAAATGGCATTTTCATGGCGGGTTTATCCATCCAGAGAGAGGGAATTTGCTAAAAAGGTTAAAAATAGCGAATGTTCTGATTGCTGCCTATCCATGGAATATGGACATGGATGATGCCCACATGCATTATCCGGAAGCAGCTGAATCGTTGCTAGAAATTTTAAAAGCGATCAAAAAAGAAAATAAAAAATTAAAAATTTTCTTTTTTCATCCGCCAGCATGCCTGGGCGAAGAATTCAAAAAAATTGCAGAGATTGTTGAAGATATTCATGCCGATGCGATTTATAACTATTTTTTGGAAAAATAAAAAATTAAAAATTTTTCCAAATAAAAACCGTTGCAAAAATTGTAACGGTTTTTTTGTATATATAGCTCATGGCAATCTATATCTCGACCAACATCTTGATATGGTATAGACTTAATTTATATATAAACCATTCATTTCTAGAACTAATGGAACAAAAGACTAAAAACTTAATCCTTATTGGGGTTACTGTGGTGTTATCGATTTTTATAATATTCGGCATGTTTCAGGTTGTCCGGGCGCCAATTATTAAAGCGGCGAAAAATTTTGTTTTTCAAAGTATTAAAGGAACAACTACTAATAATATTTTACCATCAACGCCTAAAAACAGATCAGTTGAATTTATTTTTGGCGGCGATATAATGTTGTCTCGGCAAGTAAATAATAAAATGGAAAAATATAATGATTACTCCTGGCCGTTTTTAAAGATTGCTGATTATTTAAAAAGTGCTGACCTAACCATTATTAATTTAGAGTCTCCGTTCGTTATTTCTAAAGACTATTTCGTCCCAACTGGGTCATTTTTATTTAAAGTAAATCCAAAAGCGATGACCGGGTTGTTGGCTGCTGGGGTTGATATCGTTTCTTTGGCAAATAACCACTCCTTTAATCAGGGAGCGAAGGGGTTTTTGGAAACTTCTCAGATTTTAAATGACGGAGGGATAAAATATATTGGTGCGGGGAAGAATAAGGAAGAAGCCCATCTTGGCGAGGTGGTCGAGATTAATAATCAGAAGTTTGGTTTCTTGGCCTACGCTTATCCCGAAGATAATTCGGTGGCGGGAACTAATACTCCTGGCATCGCTGATATGGATGTGAAAAAGATGCGAGATGATGTTAAGAGATTAAAGAATGATGGGGCGATTGTGATTGTAGAAATGCATGCGGGGATAGAATATACAACAAAGCCCAACGAACAACAGGTAGTCTTTTCCAGGGCAGCAATTGACGCTGGTGCATCAGCGGTAATTGGCCATCACCCTCATTGGCCACAGACTTTTGAATTTTATCAAGGGAAGCCAATTATCTATTCTCTTGGAAATTTAATTTTTGATCAGATGTGGTCAAAGGAAACCCAGCAGGGAATGCTTGCGAAGATGTCCTGGAATAATGGCTGGGAGAAAATTGAATTAGTACCGATAAAAATATATGACTATGGCCAGGCCGAAATTATGCCAAAAGGATTAGAGAGAGAAGCTTTATTAAAAAAGATTGGTGCGCCGAAGGACGGGGTGATTGGGAGATGAAAAAAACAAACAGTATTAAGGATAAATTGTAATATTGGTGGGTGTGATTTATTGACAATCGTCTAATAACCGTCTAATAATCGTCTACAATTTGACTATATATATTTAATCCAAAATACACAATTACAAGCAAACTGTTGGCCAATGGAATCATCGAAAAAGTTGGCAAAGGGAAGGCGACTCATTATAAGTTGAAATAATACTTGTTTATTTAAAAACATCCAGTAATACACGCTAGATGTTTTTGTTTAGTAGTCCTAAAGTCTGATATTTCTCAAAATTTTAATGAGATTGTTGGGGAAATTGAGAAGTGGGCAGAATTTTTAAGTTTATTTAATTTAGTTTTATAAAACAAGTATTATAAAATTATAATTAATTTTATAAATATTTTATTATAATCTATTTAGCTTAGAATTTGTCGCAATTCTTCAAATTCAGAATAATTTTGTAAGAGTTCTTCTCCTTTTTTGATATTACAAATAGCATAAAGAGTAAAAGAATTGCCTGTAACTTTTTTGGAAATATTATTGCAGTTTCTTGAATGATTACAGAATCTTATATTATCGAAAGACAAATGGTACTCTTCCTTGTTTCTATAACCATAATGAAGGATATAATCCTGCTCTTCTTTCTCTAAGGCGTCAAATTCTTTTTTTTGCAATTTTAAATCCAGATTTTCGTTTGGTTTGTAAATTATATTGCCTTTTTTTACATCTTCGCTGCAGAATAAACCTATGCCGTGAACTTGACTTTTATCTAAGAAAGTTTTTATTTTCATCATGCTCGTTTTTTAAGGTTTTATTGGAAAATGGATTGAAATTTGTATTAGTATCATAAGTATCTAGTCCTTCCTTTTTCTTAACGTAATTAATAACCTTTTTTGTTATTGGTAGCATCAATATTTCCCATCCAGTACAAAACAAGACAACCGTTATAGTTAAAGGAATAAATTGATCCCAAGTGTACCAGCCAAGAAGGAGTATTCCTGATAGATTAAAGATAGAATTATCGAAAGTTTGTCCAAGTAGGGTGGATAGTATATATCTTAATCCTGTACGTTTGCCCTTAGTCCACACCTTCATCTTCGCCAAGACATATGAATTAATGAATTCACCTACAGAAAATGCTGTTAATGAAGTTAAAACTAGTAATGGAGAATTTCTAAAGACAAAATTAAATTCTTGATTATGAACGAAGGACGCGTCACCTGGTATAAGCGAATATAGAAAACCTATCATACTGATAGAAAAGAAACAGAAAAAACCGGACCAGATTATTTTCCTTGATACTCGGTAACCATATACTTCAGTAAAAAGATCACTAAAAATATAAGCAATTGGATATGTTAAAGTTCCGACTGACCACAAAGTTCCGTATAGGCCAAATGTCTTAAAAGACGTCATGCTGTTTATTAGCCAAATAGAGAACCATATTAAGGCAAAAGTAATCAGATATTTATGGCGATGAAGGTATGATTCCTGGGGGTTGGTTATTAAATTCATAGTTTTAATTTTTTATTAATTTTAATAATACTATTCGATGGTATAATAAAGTTGACACTGTTGCCATTTTATTGCTATATTTAAATTAATATTAAACCATTAGTTTAAAATCTGATAAAAAATATATGATTCTAGGATTAAAATCAACTCTCACCGATCAAACTTTAGTGAGTGTTTTAAAGGGGGAATCTACTGCTCTTAACATCCAAGGGGATTTAAAAAAATATAAAATAAACGTCACTATCCAAGGAATTTACAAGTCATTGCGAGAACTAATACGTGATGGGGTTATATTAAAGCAAGGCAAAAAATACTTTATTAATAATGACTGGCGTAATGATGTTAGAAGATTGTTTGCCAGAAGAGAAGATAAAGTGCTTAATTCTGGCAGTGAAGTTAAATATATATTTAAAAAGATAGAAAATGCAGATGTTTTTTGGAAGAATATATTTACTGATATTAAAAACGAAATCGGGCAATTTCCCGTGTTTCATTTTCTTCCTCATCAATTTTGGATACTAATACCAGAAAGAAAACAGAGCGAGTTGGATTATTATAATAACCTTAATCAAAAGGGGATATTTGGATACACATTAATAGGAAATAAAACTGTTTTTGATAATAAAATAAAAAATATTCTTAGTTCAAAGTATCATCAGTTTCACGTTGATGGCAGAACATCCTTTAACAATAGAAATTATATTTCTGTTTTAGGTGATTATGTGATAACAACTAAGTTATCCGCTGCCCTTGCTAATGAAATTGATGAAATATACTCTCAGAGTAAAAGCGAACAAGAACTAGCTTTAGGAGTGGAAGCCGCTTTCAACAAAAAAAATGGTATTCAGATTATTATTAAAAATAGCCCGGAAAGAGCTAAAAAATTGCGAAAAATAATTGCTAAGAATTTTTATATACCAAAAGAATTAAAGAAAAATTTTGATATATTTTAAAATATTAATGGCTTTACGTTCATTTTCTGTCTTAATGTAAAAAATTTTCTTATTAATGTTTGCTATTTAGAGATTTAATATATTCGCTTGTTATTTTCTTAAATAACTTAAGTCTTACTTTCAGTATTTCGATTTCCTTCGGCTGACGTCATATAATTAAAAAAACTCAGTAATCTAATACTGAGTTTTTTTAAATGTAGTCCCTAGGGGAATTTGTCGTGCTCGTCCGCTCGCAGAAAACGAGCGGACTCACGTGTCCAGGGTTGGCGGCCGACCCGCATTTAGCGGCTCGTCCGACGCTCGAGCGCTCGCTATTTCTTCCGAAATACCTCGCGTCTCTCTTTCAACCTGTTCGATTCCCACGGCTAACGCCGTCTAATTAAAAACACCCAGCTTTGCTGAGTGTTTTTAATTAGCGTAGTCCCTAGGGGAATCGAACCCCTGTTACCAGGATGAGAACCTGGCGTCCTAA
>CAYSIJ010000003.1:39710-40628 GCA_964431155.1 uncultured Gammaproteobacteria bacterium | reverse complement strand
ATTATTGGCGCTCCGCGCCAAATATGTTGCATTAGATTCTAGATTGAAAGTTATATAAAGATTATATTTTGATTTGTGACTTTTTTTATACTCCAAAAAAACTTTAACATTCTTCCTCGTAATTTTTTTAATTTTCGGGTAGTGGTGTAGTAGCTATTATTTAATATTATACCATAACCCATCAGCAAATAATAGTAAGACGTGTGAACCCCCGCGAATAAACAGCATTAATGTCAAAATTATTTTTATAGGAGTTTATCACTTTGAAGCACTATGTTATAATTTTAATAATTTAAAATTATTAAATTTATGTCACACGAAATTGAAGCTGATTACAAAGAAAATTGGTCTGACGAACGAACCCAATGTCAAAATTGCACCAGTTATCAAGCCGATAATCAATCGGGTTTTTGTACGGAGGCAAATAGCCCGGTGCCTTTTGATGCTCATTGCGATTTTTTTCAGTCAATTGATTAATTTATGAAAAAAATTTATCTCGTTAGACACGGCCAGGACGAAGACAACGCCGCTGGCGTTCTTAATGGTCATCGAGACCGACCTTTAACCGAATTAGGAAAAGAACAGGCGAAAGCACTCGTGAAAAAAATAAAAGAATCAGATTTAAAAATAGAAAAAATTTATAGCTCCCCTTTGAAACGGGCTCGCGACACTGCATTAATCGTCGCCGACTCGCTTCTTCATCAAGAACCAGAAAAACTTGATTTGCTTATTGAGCGAGACTTTGGCATTATGGCCGGGAAGCCAATCTCAAGTATCTTAGAGTTAGCTCCGGAAAATTTAATAAAAACTAACCCCGTAAATTATTTTTTAGATGTTGAGGGGGTAGAAAAATTTCCAGATCTTTTTAGGCGAGCTGGAAAATTATTATCTTGGCTAGAAAAAAACGATGAGCACCGA
>CAYSIJ010000003.1:38980-39700 GCA_964431155.1 uncultured Gammaproteobacteria bacterium | reverse complement strand
ATTTTATTGGTTTGTCATGGTGATTTCGGTAAAATGATTTATGGCGCTTTTTATAATTTATCCTGGCAAGAAGCTCTTGCTGGATTTCATTTTGGAAATTCTGATATTATTCTCCTGGAAAAAGGACTAAAAAATGGTGAAAGAATAATCTACCAAACCAAACAAGTAAATGTCTAAAATTATTTTCTATGCAAAAACCTGTTGAAATAGAGCCAGAATGGCGAGAGGTTTTAAACGATTTTTTTGCTACTGAAAAATTTAAAAACTTGACGGACTTTGTCCGGCAGGAATATCTTTCACAAACTATTTATCCAAAACCGAGCGAATTATTTAAAGCTTTTTGGCTAACGCCTTTCTCTCAGGTGAAAGTGGTAATTCTTGGTCAGGATCCATATCATGGGGCCGGGCAAGCTCACGGGCTCTGTTTCTCGGTGCCAAATGGCGTCACTCCACCACCATCCTTAAAAAATATCTATAAAGAAATTGAAGATGATTTGGGAATAAAAATCAGAAATCTTGAAGAATCTATTAACAGCAACACTAAAAGACGACCAATTCTATTATACTCTAGTATTAAGAGAAAATGGGACTTGTGAAAATGAGGTTTCTGGAATATTCGGCTTTCATGAGGTTTCTCATGGAAAATATAAATTTCAAGGTGACACTATTGTGTTTAAAAAAAACCCTTTCGGCAACAATTTCATTAATGACACTTTACTT
>CAYSIJ010000003.1:24777-38970 GCA_964431155.1 uncultured Gammaproteobacteria bacterium | reverse complement strand
AATTGAAGATGATTTGGGAATAAAAAAAGATTATTCCAAGGGAAATTTAGAAGACTGGGCCAAGCAGGGAGTTTTTTTGCTCAATGCAATTTTGACGGTCGTTTCAAATCAGGCGGCCTCGCATCGCGAAAAAGGTTGGGAAGAATTCACGGACAACATAATTAAAACTCTCTCTGACCGAAAAGAAAATCTGGTTTTTATTTTATGGGGAAATTATGCTCGGAATAAGAAAGTTTTAATTGATAGTAAAAAACATTTAATTCTTGAAGCGCCACACCCTTCGCCATTTTCTGCTTATTCCGGTTTTTTCGGCTGTCAGCATTTTTCTAAAACTAACGATTATTTAGAGTCTCACAAAATTAAAAAAATTAACTGGTAACCAAAAATGATATGAAAAAATTTCGTTTAATGATTGTGATTTTATTTTCTCTCGGGATTTCCTGTTTTCTTATTTTTAATATAATCGGATCGCATGTTGAACCAGACGGGACTCTGGTTGAACCATTTTTTCTAGTTCCGATTGGTTTTCTATTTATTTTTTCGGGAACTATTTTTAGTATTATTTTTGGAGTTAAGAGTTTGTTGAAAAGATAGCCCCAATCCTCTAGCTAACGAAAGGGATATTTTTAATCCGTAAAGAAGACAGAGCGCTATTCTAAATGAAGGGGGAAGACTAATAAAACTACTTAATCAGACCACCATGATACTTTAATTCGTAAATTCTTTTATTTTTGTAATAGATGAACTCTTCTCCGCAAAAATTATTAACATCACCCTTTGTTTTATTTTTATAAATATAATCACCCCAACAATATTCGCTTGGACCACGGAAAAGATTATCAATATCTACCTTTCTTAAACACCTTTTAAGAAAACTAAAAATCTCTTTTTTTGATATTGTAGTTTTTAAACATCGCCCGGAATAATTCATAATCCAGAGAGCTTTTTTATTTAAAAATACTACTTCCTCTCCAGCAAACGGATCGGAACCAAAATATCTATCGCGATAATAAAAAACTCCAGATTTGTAATCCAGCTCTTTTGCACCGTCAACTAAATTATTCTCCCCAGTCTCGCCACTTAAGGCATATGTCAAAAACTATGCCCAAATCAACTCCCTGCTTTTTCATTCTAAATAAAAATCAACCTGACGCAGGTCAGGTTGATTTTTATGCGGAAAGAGTGGGACGTAGTTGGAACGGTAATAATGCGCTACCTTTTCAATTCTTCTTGCTCTAAATGAATATATATTTTTCTTTCTCTAATTTTTGAAGCCTCTGCCAGAGCTTCTGCTATTAATTCTAAATGATTATTAATCATTTCGTTGGGTATATGAATTGTATCGAATCCATTCTTATGTGAATAATACCCCCTACTTAAATCTGCTAAAATTTGCTTCGGATTAGTAAGATGCTGTATTCCGTCAACTTCTATGTTTATTTTAGCTTTGGGAATCGCTACATCGATATGTTTATGTCCATCATGAAGTTCTAGATAGACTAAAATATCTCTTTTTTTTAAAGCATCTCTTAAAGCTACCGCCTCGTTAGTCGGGACTTTGTATTTATTTATAACATGTAACATATATTTTTAAATGTAGTGTTATTAAGATATCTATAAACAAAAAATAGCACATTTAATGCTATTTTGTAAGTCTTGCGGGGACGATGCCCGGAACTTTGAACCGAGAACACGGCTAAGTTTCGCAGTTATTGATAAAAGCATAAAGGAATTACGGGCAATTTACAAGGTTCATCCAGAATGGTTTGAAACGCCTCACCCAGAGTCCAATAGGGGTAAAAATGAGGTGGATTATTCAATATAAGTAATTTAAGTTTTTTTCTTGTTTAATTCATTAATAACATAGTCAGCCCAATTTTGATACCAACACCAAGTTTTAACTACCATTGAACCAAATCCCTTGCTAGGATTTTTCCCGTCATGTTCTTGCCAAAATTTGGTGTGTTGGTGCATGCCAAAATTTTTACACCCAGATTCTCTAACTTTCTGAATTATCTGTGTAGCTGAAAACTTTGGTTTTTCTGTCTCTTCTTTAATCCAATATTCTTTAGAAATATTTTTTGCTAAATCAGACTTTGGATCTAAAAACTCAATAACACGATCAGCTTGTCCTTTTCTTTTTGCTAAAACTTTAGTAAACAAAAGACGATATGCAAAACGGTCGCTTTTTATTTCACTTTCCGACAATTTACTATCAAAATCGGCGAGATAAGAAATGATATTTTTAGGTATTAAAGCTTCTTTATCTTTTAATACCTTTGATTGCGAATTATCTAATTCTGAAAACTGTAAACTTAATGCCAAATTATTATCAAGACCATATTTTTCACCATGCAATTTTTTAAGATAAAAATTTAAATTTAAAGCACAAGCCTGATAACGAGCTGATAAATAAGAATCTAACCCGCTTGCCTTACGATGCTCTATTTGATTTCTTAGACCTATTAAAAATAAAAGGTTGTTGCTCGTATCTTTATCAAGGGGACAGAATTCTTTTGAAATACATTCTTTAAGATCCCAATATTTTATACTACCATCAGGATTTTTAGCAAATCTTTTTCGGGAACCATTTTTTTCAAAATATCTATAATCAATATCAATCGCTCTATAATATGAATGTAAAAGATAAGTCCACGCGATTAAAGAAAGAACAATAAAAGATTCTGTCTTAAATAAAATTAGGGGATTATTATAAATCTGAACAGCAGAGAGCATGGCTTCTCTTGATTTCATTATCAAATCTATTTTTTCTGAAAAAAATGATTTTGGCATACAGTTGTGGATAAGTGAGCTATTGTAAGTTTTCTATTTATTTTCTATAATACTATTATACACCTAATAAAAATTGCCTGTCAATAAATATGCTTACTAAAAAACAAAAAGATGTCTTGGATTTTATAAAACAATATTGTTCCAAGCATAAATACGCTCCCTCTCTTGAGGAAATAAAGAAGCATCTAAAAATAGCTTCTGTTTCTACTGCTCATTTTCACATAAAAAAACTTCAAGAAAAAGGTTTTTTAAGAAAAGAAGACAATCAACCAAGAGCGATTTCTGTTTTTGAGAGTGAAAAAATGATAAATATCCCGCTTATGGGGAATATCGCAGCCGGACAACCCATTGAAGCTATTAAGGAAAGGAATGTCATTGCTGTTCCGCAGAGTAAATTGCCAAATTCTGGCAATTTCTATGCATTGAGAGTTATCGGTAATAGTATGATTGAAGAAAATATTAATGACGGTGATGTTGTGCTAGTCAAACAACAGGATACCGCTGAAAATGGACAAAAAATTGTCGCATTAATTGATAATTATGAAACTACCTTAAAAAAGTTTTATAAAGAAAAAGGACATATAAGACTTCAGCCAGCCAACAAAACAATGGATCCTATAATTATTTCCAAACAAACCCCATTAACAATACAGGGCATTGTAATTGATGTAATAAAAAACGATGAAAATAATTTTGTAGAAGAGCTAATTACATCAAAAAATATTAAACGAAACAATAGATTACCTCTCAATCAAATTATTTTAAATGATGCAGTTGAAGAATTAAGGAAATTACCAGATGAATGTTGCGATGTTATTATAATTGATCCACCATATAACATTGGTAAAGATTTTGGCAATAACATGGACAAGCGAGAAATGAGTGAGTATGTTCGTTGGTCAAAAAGCTGGATGGATGAATCTATTAGAATCTTAAAGCCAACTGGCACAATGTTTATTTATGGTTTTAGTGAAATTCTTGCCTTTCTTTCGGTTGAGATGCCGATAAATAAAAGATGGCTTATTTGGCATTACACAAATAAAAACGTTGCCTCTTTAAATTTTTGGCAACGAAGTCATGAATCTATAATTTGTGCTTGGAAAAATAATCCTGTTTTTAATCGTGACGAAGTAAGAGAACCCTATACAGAAGGGTTTTTAAATGGAGCTGCAGGCAAGATACGCAAAGGAACTATTGGTAGGTATAGTAGTGGAGGTCAAGAAACTGTTTATAAAGCACATGAGGGCGGTGCTTTACCAAGGGATGTAATAAAAATACCAGCATTAGCTGGAGGAGCTGGTATGAATGAAAGATGGTTTATCTGTAATACCTGCGGAGGGAATGTTTTTGAGCCAAGAGAACTAAAAAAACACGCTGATCATGAGATCGTTAAACACCCAACACAAAAGCCGTTAGAAATTTGCAGAAAATTAATAAAATCAGCCATGCCTAAAAAGGATGGAGTGGTTTTGGTTCCTTTTGTTGGAACAGGGGCTGAATGTGCAGCCGCGAAAGAGTTGGGTCAAAATTATATCGGATTTGAAATTAACCCTGATTATATAAAAATTGCCGAAAAAACTATTTCTTCCGTAACAGTTATTCCTAAATTATTTTAGGCTGGCATCAATCTCATTTTTCTTTTGTTCAAAAGCATAAGGGGCAAAAACAATAAAACCATTAGAAAATCTTTTCAATTCTTTGTTTTCTTGGAATCTTTTGTAGGGGAGTTTATATTCGCCGTCCTTTTTCTTTGGGTTTTCGAAATAGTCACTACTTGGAACTTCATAATTAATATCAATAAATTGTCCCTCTATTTTATTTTTAACCCCACCCTTACCACGCCTCACTTCTCCACTAAATGATTTCTTTTTGACTTGGTAGTTCAAAATCTTTCCCCTATATTTAACTTGAAAATCAGCTCCTTGATGGTCGAGCTCCCCAGACATCGCAATGGTACCTTCGCCGAAAACCGATTCCGCTACATAACCGGCGTGTATTTGAGTAATAATACTTGCCCATGTGCGATAAATTCTTGCAGGAAGCCCGCGATAAAAACAATCCTTACACATTGTTATTTTTTGTCTAAAAGATTCAATTTCCGTTTTTTGCGAATTTAAATATTCTTTATAAAAATCCTCGAAAGACAAAAACTTCTTTTGGTCCCAATATACTTTATAAAGTGCATCAATCGCTTGAACCTCCTTAGGTAAATCCATTTCCACAATTTTAATAGGCCTATACATATCGCGATAGGATTTCAAATTAACTGATTGTAGAAAGTTGTCAAATTTTTGTACTAACATAAATTATTTTACAAAATAGTCTAATGGTTTATTATAAATCTTTGCAAATTCTTTCAATTGCAATACATCAAATCGCCTTTGTCCCGATTCAATTTTTGAAAGATAAGATTGGGTTTTCCCAAGTTTCTTTGCAACTTCAATCTGCCCCAGACCAGCCTCAATACGAGCTGTTTTCAAGCGTTCAACAATTGCGTTATGATCTTTTGTGTATATTGCTCTTGGCATATGTTGATATTATATTATTCCATTGTGCTATATTCCAAATTGCCATATAATAAATAACTATACAAAACTCAAAAGCTGGGTAAACCCCAGCTTTTAAATTGTCTGAAAACCCTTATTTTACTTGGGTTCAAACTTGGTAATCTGGCGGAGAGACAGGGATTAGGTCACGGTCGCTAAGCCTTGCTCGTTTGCTAAAATCGCAAACTTCGCTCGCTAAGCGCCCCGACCCGGCCTCCCCGCCCAGGGCTGGTCCGGCTTTCAAATCCCTGACGCGAGCCACGCAGGTGGCTCGCTTCTCTCCACTCATTCATTCGCTTTGCTCATTCATTCGCGGAGAGACAGGGATTTGAACCCTGGATACCATTGCTGGTATACCGCATTTCGAGTGCGGCGCTTTCGACCACTCAGCCATCTCTCCAATCGTCCTAATCGGACGTTTTATTTTTTTAATCTTTCAATTTCTTCTTCGGTTAACGGCCGCCATTTTCCCTCTGCTAATTGACCAAGATCAATGCCAGCTAGATTAATCCGAATTAAATCTTTTACGGCATAACCAAGAGCCTCAAACATTCGACGGATTTGTCGTTTGCGCCCTTCGTTCAAGGTTATGATAAAAGCGCCATTTTGTAAATGTTTTATTTTCACGGCTTTCATCGGTCTTTCTTCGTCTGGGACCTTTACCCCTTGGAGCAATTCATTTTCAATCATTGCCATGTCACGTGGGTTCCATTCAACATCACGTGGGCTAGCAAGATTGACCCGATAAGTTTTTTCATGCTCATAACGCGGATGACTTAGGTGTTGAGCAAAATCGCCGTCATTGGTAAGAATCAACAAACCACGGCTGTCTTTGTCTAGGCGACCAATGGCAAAAAGTTTTTCTTTGAAGGGGACAAGAGAAAAGATATTTCTTTCATTTTCAAATTGTGCACTTGTGCAAGTGTAACCAGCTGGTTTGTTGAGGGCGAGATAAGTGAAATTGGCCGGTGCCTGAGCAAGACGACGTCCTTTGATGCGAATCTCTGCGTCCTCAGCGACTCGGCAACCAGCTTCGGCCACTAGATCATTAACTTCAACTTTGCCATCTTTGATTAGTGCTTCGGCATCACGGCGGGACAAACCACTGCGAGAGGCGATTATTTTTTGGAGAGGGAAATCTTTCATATATTTTTTATTCTTTTTCGCTTGGCTTAATTAAAATTGCAGTGAGAGCGATTATTATCCAGAAAATCAAGGCGAGGTCATTTTTGAAATAAGGAACATCGACCAGGCCGTGAATGATAATTGCGGTCATTGCCGTTCCAGCGCCCAGAATCAAGAAGCGATCACGACTCTTGTTTCTGATACTAGCTCGGAATGAAAGAAATAATTGTTTGGCAATTAACCAGGCAAAAACCAATAATCCGAAGAAACCAATCTCGCTCCAAAAATTCAAGATAATATTGTGAGGGTAAAAATAAATTTCTACCGGTTGCCAAACGCTCTCGCGATATTCTTTGTTCCAGAGAACTTTGCGCAGCCAATTTGGATCACTATTTTTCACAAATATTCCGGCTTGATGAAATGGTTTGACGGCTTCTTGATATCCACTGAGTCCAGCGCCAGTGAACAGTTTGCCGTCGTTTAACATTTTCCAAGTTTCGGTCCACTGCTGTCGGCGAATTTGACCGGATAAATCCATAAGGGTTGCTTTTTCGGTGGTGTAATTTTTAATTGGCGCAAAACTAAAGATGCTAATTAAGCCAATCACCGCCAAGGTAATTGCAAAGTATCGTGGTTTTTTTCCAGCAAAGAAAAGAAATAGCCAACCACT
This sequence comes from uncultured Gammaproteobacteria bacterium, assembly GCA_964431155.1. Lineage (GTDB taxonomy): Bacteria > Patescibacteriota > Patescibacteriia > Patescibacteriales > UBA12465 > CAINDR01. Next base: position 31,836 of record CAYSIJ010000003.1, on the reverse strand, counting down.
ACCAGCTAAAGCAATTAATGCTCCTTCTGATTTGGCAAAAAATATTGCCGCCAGAGAAAAAAATATTACTACAAGATAGAATATTTTTTTTGTTGAATTACGAAGGTCTTCTTTGGTGTTAAATGCAAAGAATCTGCCTATTGCTAGCATTGTGATTGGTGCCAAAAACAAGCCGACCGCATTTGGATAGGAAAACCAAGAAACCACTCGTCGCGTTTCATCGGCGGCCCAGAAAGGATTACTAATAAAATCACCGCTGATTTTTTGATAAACGGCAAATAAAGCCGTGAAAAAGGCAGAAACACTGAGGGCGGAAATTAAAGTTTTTGCCCCTGCTTTTCCTTTAAAAGTGTGAGCAATAACAAAAAAGAAAAGAATCGGTTCCAAAAAATAGGCTTTCCAAACGCCAAGGGAGGCACTGCCAAAATTAACAAGTACGCCAAAACTGGCGGCGATAATTACCAACAAGGCCTCGCGCCAAAAAGCTGGGGCTTTCCAGGCTTTCGGATTTTTAATTTTTTCCCGATTTTTAATTACCCAGGTCGCAAAAATAATCAGAACCATCAGCTCCAAGACAGTGCTAGGAATACCCAGTAATTCAAAGCGAATTAAGTAAGAAGGCAAAAACACCAAAGTCAAAATAATGGCTTTTTTGAGACTTAAAAAAGACAAAATAATGAATAAAATTGCCAAGCTAATAATAAGTAAGTTCATGATAATAATTATAGCACAGGTGCCAAAAAACCGGATTACGCCGGTTTTTCAGAGGTTTTTGTTTTAAGCGCGTTCAGCATATTCGCCAGAGTCTGTGTTGATGCGGATAATATCTCCTTCGTTGATAAACAGAGGGACGTTAATCAGGGCGCCAGTTTCTAGTTCAACTTGTTTGGTGACATTGCCAGCAGAATTGCCACGGACACTTGGTGGAGCGGAAACAACTTTGAAATCCATCTTAATCGGTAGGTCAATTGACACTGGTTTTTCATTGAAGTAAAGAGCGCTGACATCAGTGCCTTCTTTCAAGTAGCCAACTTTGTCACCGATTGATTCCAAAGAGAGATTAAATTGCTCAAAACTCTCGTTGTCCATGAAGTAAGCCTCGTCCTTGTCTTTGTACATGAAATTGGCTTTCTTTACTTCGGTTTCGGCTTCTTCGGCTTTTTCTGCACCTTGGAAAGTTTTTTCCAGGGTGTTGCCGTCAATTAAGTTGCGGCATTTTACTTTGAGGACTGCACCGCCGCGACCCATTTTGTGATGGTCGGTTTTAACGATGACGTATGGCAGGCTGTTGACTTTAATCACCTTGCCGGTTTTGATTTGGTTAAAATCTAACATAATGTGGCAGGTTAAAAAATTATTTGTGAGTGTGAGATAATAATGCCATGATTCTGGCACGCTTGATGGACATGGAAAGCTTTCTTTGGTGCCAAGCACAAACGCCGGTGCGGCTGCCTGGAAGCATTTTCATGTAAAAATTTACGAAACGGCGCAAAGTACGGGTGTCTTTGTAATCAACATCTAATTGGTTTGCGCAGAAATAACAATCTTTGTGTTTTTTGATAGCCATAGTTTTATTCTTAGAAAGGGATATTTTCAACGCGGATTTCTTCTTCGGAATCGTTCATTGATTCTTCAGAAGGTGCTTGAGGAGCGCGGGGAGCGCCGCCTTCAAAACCGCCTTTACTATCCAGCATAATTAAATTTTCAGCAACGATTTCTGTCCGATAGCGTTTGACGCCATCTTGGCCAGTCCAATCAGTTGTTTGTAAGCGACCTTCAACATAAATTTTGGAACCTTTGTGTAAATACTGTCCGCAAATTTCTGCCAAACGACGCCAGGCAATAATATTGTGAAATTCAACTTTTTCGTTCTTTTTTCCGGCTTGGTCATTCCAAACGAAGTTAGTAGCAACTGAAAATGAAGCGACCTGTTGTCCAGATGGAGTGTTACGGATTTCTGGATCGCGGGTCAAGTTACCAATGATCATCGCTTTGTTTAAGTTCATATGTTTTGTTAAGAAATTCTTAAGAGTGCAGGACTATTAAGAAATTTCCGATTAAAGCAAGTCTTGAGCGCTTAAAATGCCTTCCATTTTTTCGTCTAATTCCTTGGAAGAGTCAGCTGTTTTTTCCTCAACTACTGCTGGGGTTTTTTTGCCTTCTTCTTCGTTTGCCTTTGATTTTTTCTCACCTTCTTCTTTTTTAACAGCGAGTTTTTCGCTTAAAGATTTTTGGCGAGCGCGTTCTTCGCTGGAGACAACTGGTGCGACCACAATCTGGTGGCGCAAAACGTCGTTACTTAAGCGAAGGTCGTTGTCAATCTTGGCGATTAATGCGCGATCAATATCAAATTCGCACAAAGAATAATAACCGTAATGGTTGTGCTTGATTTCATAAGCCAAGCGTTTTTTTCCCCAGTATTCACGGTAAGTAATTGCGCCACCTTGGGAGGCAATTAATTCTTCCACCTTGGTTACTTGAACCTTGGCTTCATCTTCTGTGAATTTGTTCGGAATGATGAAGAGCATCTCGTAATGATTTTGCTCAGACTTTTTTGTTTTTGACATAATTATTATAGAATACTCGGGATAAATTTTTTACTAATTACTTATCAACAAAAGTATTCTATTTTATTTTTTATCTTTTTAAAATAAAAACCCCAGTATTCCAGAAAAAGGCCTTGGGGCAAATCGGAATACCTTTGGTTCCAAAATCAAATTCTGGAATCATCGCCACGAAAGCGATATGGGAAAGATATTAATCTTTAATTACCAAAACTCTAGCATAAATTTTTAGAAATTGCAATACCTAAATTAATGTTATATAGTATTTTTATGTTATCACAAAGAAAACAACTTTATTTTTTTGTTTTAGGTTCAAATCCGGAGCTTTCTTTTGCGGAAATCGCCACCGTTTTGGGAATTAAGGAAAAAAGATTGGTCAGCAAAGAGCTTTTGGTTTTGGAAACCGAAAATGAAATAGTCCCTGAAAACCTGATTAAAAAACTCGGTGGGATTATTAAGATTGGTATTTTTCATGAGGAATTAGATAATCCAGATCAATTAGAATTACAGCTTTCTTTGGCTAAAATTGCCTCAAAAGCTAAAGGGGCAAACGGTGAAGGAAAGTTTTGTTTTGGAATTTCTGCCTATGGCGAAGCTCTACAAAAGCCCCTGGCCCTTGGGCTGGAATTGAAGAAATATTTCCGTGACCTTGGTCTTTCTTGCCGCCTAGTTACCAGTCGTGAACCTCAGCTTTCTAGTGTGGTTGTTACTCAAAATAAGCTAATTGGCAAAGGAATTGAACTTGTAGTCGCCAAAAAAGATGGAAAAGTGCTTGTTGGCCAGACTTTGGCGGTCCAGGATTTTAAGGATTTATCTAAACGCGATTATGGTCGTCCAGCCAGAGATGACGAGTCGGGGATGCTTCCGCCAAAATTAGCACAAATAATGATTAATTTGGCTGGATTACAAAGTTTTGAGGCGACTATTTTGGATCCTTTTTGCGGATCTGGCACTGTTATTACCGAGGCAATGCTAATGGGTTTTCAAAATTTAATCGGTGCGGATTTATCACCGAAAGCGGTTAGCGACACTAGGGAGAACGTGAATTGGATGCGCAAGCGCTATGATCTTGAACGGGCTAATATTAAGATAATTAACCGCAATGTGATTAATTTGTCCAAAGTAATTAAGGCGGAATCGGTGGATGCGGTGGTGACTGAGCCATACCTTGGACCGCAGAAGGGGTTAAAGAACGTTGAATTAGTAATTGATAATCTTGAGGATTTATATTCTCAGGCCTTAAAACAATTTGATTTAATCTTAAAACCTGGTGGCCGAGTGGTGATGATTTGGCCCGTATTTTTCGGGAAACAACATATTGAACCAAAGTTAGGCAATTTTGTTAAGGTTTATTCAGTTTTGTATGGTCGCGAAGGGCAAAGAGTTTTTCGGGAAGTGGTGGTTTTGGATAAGAAATAAAAATAAATTGATAAAAATCTAAAAAGCCCAATCAGAAATGGTCGGGTTTTTTGGTAATGTGCACACACATATGGCCTGATTTTGGCATATTGGTGAGAAAACCGCCATATGTGTGTACACATTACCGGTTTGACTTGACAGAATTAAATTAATTATGTAGTATATTTTTATTAAGCTTTTATCAAGCTCGTAAATTAACATAATGTTTAATAAATAAAAGGAAAAAATGAACAAAAAAGTAGAAATTCCGGTCTGGAAAAGAATTATCGAACTTTGGGAAAGCGGCGAGAATCTAAAAAGAATCAAGCTTATTAACCCAAAAGACTTCGATTTAGAAAAATCTGTTAAAAATTTAGGCCTTTCCGCAGGAGAAATGGCTCAACTTGGTATCTGCGATAGAGCAGAGGTGATAGAACGCAATGCGCTTCTTCACCTCCTTTACGATAACCCGTTATTTAGAGAGAAAATTAGTAGTTTAACTATTAACCGCTCACAGTTATCAATACCAGAGGATGAAAATGATTTCTTGTTTTTTTATAAAGACCAAGAAGAGAATCCTTATTGGTCGGAAGTAAAAAATCTAATTAAACAATTAAAGCAAATAAAATTAAATTGTGGAAGCGGGTTTTCTAAAAAAACTGATCAATTTTTAACCATGCTAGAAAAAAGTCTAAGCCTCGAGAAGGATGAGAAATCTTTTTCTGAGGAGGTTTCCAGGCGTCTAAAAAATGTTGCCGTTATGGAGGGAGTCTTTTATGTTAATTTTGTAGTTACCTCCTCTGGCAAACCCGAAGCAGTTTCGTTCGTAGATGGGTGCGACTTTAGTCATATCCATGGGTATAAGCTCTACAACAGCAGTTACTCAGTTCACTATGAAGCAAAATTGCCGAAGTGGCTAAGGAATGGTTGGTTTTATAAAATTACTGGAATTAGAAAAACAATCCAGAAGATTGCCGACCGTTTGAAAGAAAAAAAGGCAAAAAATTCTTCGCTTATCCAGCATTTTTCTGACAATTTACGAAGTGACCTTTTTAACGGTGCCAAGGCTATTGTCGGGAAACTCAATTTACCTAGTAAGTTTGTTAATTTAAAATTTACTTTTTACTTTAATTATTCGGACTTAGGTTTAAGAATTAAGCCGGTCTCTCTGGAAATGAAGCGTAACGCAAGTTTTAACTGGTCTCTTGCAAGTGCTTTGCCAAACTTATCAGAACAGCAAGTAAAAGTGTTGCAGACAAAAGCTCACAAGATTAAGGATCAGTTAGAAAGTTCGCTTGTTATGAGTAGCTCAGCGCCTCTCTATGCCCAAATACCACATAATTTTTTTGACAAATTTTATCTCGTTCCTTCAAAAGATACAAATATAGATTACCGCTGGTTTGCTATCGGTCATATCTATAACCTCAAAGAGCTAAGGGAGACTTATTTTAGGTTGATTGAGGAAAGACGTAATTTATCAGATTTTGTTAACCAATTGTGGAAAATAAATATTTTGTTAGAACGGTTTGAGAAAAAAGCTCAAGAATTAGGAGTAAACCTTTGTGTCCCAACAATTTCGGCAGAAGAACACTCTGGTGTTAGCTTTAAAGAATTGGCGCCAATTAGTTTGATTGGGCAAACGGGCATAAAATTAATTCCTGTAACACTGGATAAAATAAATGGGCAGATGGTCGGCTTAACTGGCCGTCATGGTGGTGGGAAAACTGTCACCGGTAAAGCAATTTTAGATAGCATTTATTTTGCTCTTTCTGGGCTACCGGTTTTTGCAAAAAGCTTTCAAACGGACATTAAAACAGTATTGGGCGCAGTCACTAATGATGAGGGGCCTGGCTCAACGGCAACTGTTTTTGTGGCTAAAGTGAAAACTTTAATGGAAGAAATTTCCAAGGTGCCAGTCGATGAGTCTCTAATTTTTATTGATGAAATTGGCAAAGGAACTCAACAATCCTCTGGGTTAGAGTTGGGGATTGCGATCCTTACAGCTTTAAGCAAGGGGGGAAATAGCGTTCTCTTTAATACTCAGATCCTAGAATTAGCGGAGTACGCTGTTAGTAATTTAGGGGCTGTTTGTTACAAGTTTAACAAAGAACACCAAATAACTTCCGGGATTGGCTCTGGCGACATTGAAAGTCTAATCAAGGAGATGGGGCTTGATATCTACCTAAAATAAAACAAGTTATTGTCGAAACAATTTTTTCGCAAAAAAACAAAAAGGCTTTGTTAAAAACAAGGCCTTTTCTAATATCCAAATTCTTATTTATTAATCAAAAAGTTACAAATATCGCCGTCTTTTACAATATATTCTTTTCCCTCAACGCGCAGAGTACCAAGCTCACGAGCCTTGGCTTCGCTGCCAGCGGCCACGAATTGATCAAAACTCATCGTTTCTACTCGGACAAATCCTTTGATAAAATCGGTATGAATTGTTCCGGCCGCCATTGGGGCTTTTGTTCCTTTTTTGATAGTCCAAGCACGAGTTTCGTCGGCGCCAGTGGTAAAGAATGTATCTAACCCCAAAATATTATAGGCGCTGCGAATCAATTTATCCAAACCGCTTTGTTCTAAGCCCAATTCTTTGATATATTCTGCTTGCTCTTCTTCTGGTAGGGAGGCGATTTCTTCTTCCATCTTTACATTTACAGCAATCACTTCTTCTTTTTCAGCTTTCAAAATATTTTCTCCGCCATAGCCTTCGTCAACATTAAGCAGATAAATCATCGGTTTAATGGTTAATAGGCATAAAGATTTAACAAAAATCATTTCTTCTTCGGTGAACTCCAGATCTCGGACGGCTTTGCCGGATTCAAGATGCGCAAAGATTCTTTCACTGATTTCATTTTGGAAAATAATCTCTTTATTACCGCTTTTAATTTCTCGGCGGCTTTTTTCTAGCCTTTTTAAATAGCTTTGAATTACTCGTTTTTGTTTAGTTTTTATCACTGTATAGTAATCTGCAGTTTTATTAAGATTTGGCTCGTAAGAAAAACTTTCAGAGTCCTGATATATGCTAACAAAATATCCAGTTGGTATATGAAGGATTCTATACATGTTAATTTCTTTTAGGGTCTAATGCTTC
>CAYSIJ010000003.1:8460-24767 GCA_964431155.1 uncultured Gammaproteobacteria bacterium | reverse complement strand
TTCAACAGTTCCCAAATCGGCGAGGATTAATTCCAAATTGATGGTTTCTTTGTCGCTCTCTGGATCCACTTTGCCGTCAACATGAATAATGTTGTGGTCTTTGAAATCGCGAACAACTTCGCAGATAGCGTCGCATTCCCGAATATGAGCGAGAAACTTGTTACCAAGACCTTCCCCCTTGGAAGCACCAGCAACCAAGCCAGCAATATCGACAAACTCAATCGTGGTATAAATTATTTTTGCTGGTTTGGAAATTTCTGCCAATTTTTCAATCCGATAATCTGGTACCTTAACTACGCCGACATTCGGTTCAATTGTGCAGAAGGGGTAATTAGAAGCATCTACTCCTTTTTTGGTGAGAATATTAAAGAGGGTGGATTTTCCGACATTCGGTAGGCCGACGATTCCGATGGATAATGGCATAGTTTCAATTTAGTAAATAAAAAGGTCCGAATGGACCCTTTTATTATATATATAAAGATAATAATTTCATAGGGTAAATCCGAACCTTTAATCGTCTCAAAAGAGATGATAAGATTTGGTGCTTGAGTACTGATTTGTCTCTCGCTATTTTTTACCAGGCTTTGAGCCAAATTTCGGGCAAATGAGTAGCTGATCCCTAACTATTTTTTTTGGTTATGGCGCAACTATCGATTGAGAAATTTTTTTAAGGCTGAATCTTATCATATCAGTGCTGATAAGAGAAAGAACAAAAATGAACAAATAAAGGGAAAAGCCAGTAAAAAATTGATTAGAAAGAACACTTATACACATAGTTTAGCATTATTTGTTTTTATGGTCAACAAATTGTCTAATTTTCCTTATTTTTTAAATGTATGTAGTTTTTTTAACTAATATTAAATTAAAATTATCTAACACAAAAAATCTGTTTTTTGTTTAAGTCCACGTTTTTGTAGACTTATCTCGTTTGGCTTCCAGGTTTTCACACAAGTTGTCCACAGTTTTTTCACTAATAAAAAACTACCCTATTTTGGGCAGTTTTTCTGGTTTTGGCTATTTGAGGTTCGAGTGGGAGTCGAACCCACGAATGGCAGTTTTGCAAACTGCAGCGTTAGACCACTTCGCCATCGAACCAACTTACAAGGATAAGTTTAGCTCAACTTTTTCTTTTTGCCAAGACTTTGTTTTTGCGCCACGGCTTAAGCGGAAGAAAGCAGCCGCCGCAATCATCGCGGCGTTGTCGGTGGTATAAGCCATCTCTGGAAAATAAACTTGTGAATTGGGCGTGACAACTTTCGCGCGTTCAATTAATTTTTTGCGCAAACTTACACTCGCCGAAACCCCCCCAGTTGCGATAATACTTTTGGTATGATATTTTTTTGCTGCTTTTAGAGTTTTTTCTGTTAAGATTTCCAGAATTGCTTCTTGATATTCGTAACAATATTGCTCAATCTTGTTTTTCCAATCAGTGTCAGCTTTTAGTTTGTAAAGCAGAGAAGTTTTTAACCCAGAGAATGAGAAATCAAAATCGCCAGAATGCAACATTGGACGAGGGAATCCCAGGGTTTCTTGTGGTTTTTCTGAGAACTTCTCACGATAAACAGCCGATAATCTATCAATCGCTGGTCCGCCTGGATATCCCAGGCCGAGCATTTTGGCCCCTTTGTCATAAGCCTCGCCGGCAGCATCATCGCGCGTTTCACCAATAATTTTTAAATCACCATGCTCTTTCATAACGGCAATCAAAGTGTGGCCACCGGAAACAGTCAAAACAATTGCTGGAAATTTTAGATCTTTCTTTAATTCCAGGAAAGCGGCATAAATATGGCCTTCAATATGATTCAGGCCAAGGAGCGGTTTGTCCCAGGCATAGGCCAAGGTGCGGGCGGTCTCCATCCCGGAGATTAAAGAAGTAATAAGTCCTGGTCCTTTGGTGACGGCGATGGCATCAAGTTGTTCCGGCTTGGTTTTTGCCAATTTTAAAGCCTCAGCCACAACTGGGATGATATTTAAAACATGTTCTCTGGCCGCTACTTCCGGAATTACTCCACCGTATTGAGCATGGATGTTGATTTGCGAGGAAATAACATTGGAGAGAATATTTGGTTTACCTTTTTTCGTTGCCGATAAAATCGCGGCGGCAGTTTCATCACAACTGCTTTCAATTGCCAGAATTCGCATAACTTGACTAAGCGTTTGTTATTATTTATACTAGTCTAAGTATTAACACAGATTGAAGAAAAAATCCATTGAGAAATATTGGTCCCTTCGTCTAACGGTTAGGACACCAGGTTTTCATCCTGGTAACAGGGGTTCGACTCCCCTAGGGACTACTTAAATAAAACAACACACACAAGTGTGTTGTTTTATTTAAGCCGCCTTTAGGCGGAGGAGTCGGACCAGACCAGAAACGAATCAAGGGCGAGCTGCCTTTCTGAGCAGCGAGGACGCAGATGAGTGATCGCCAAACATTCGGGGAATGTTTGGCGCTGGCCGCGGCCAAGTGAGCGACGCGGAAGCGGAGCGAGCGCGACAAACTCCCCTAGGGACTACAAATAAAAACATCCAGCATATATTGTTGGATGTTTTTGATTACTGGATTATAAACCCCATTTTTCTTCTTTATATTTATCTTCTAATAAAGTTAAGTCAATTTGTTTTTTAATTTCTTCAATGTCTTCATTGTTTAGTGGCTCAAAACCGTCATAGAATCCTGTTCCTCTATCTGGTAAATAAACACTTTCTGGCCAAATTTGCTTTGCTGCGTTACTTGCTCTACCAAATACATGAATATGTAAAAATGGCTTAGTATTTGTTTTCCAAGCCCAATTCCCCATATCTTGATAATTTATTTTTACTACTGGTATACCTAGATTATTCATCGCTATTTCCATAGCAACACCAACTATCATTGTCAGTCTCATTAATTCGATAGCTGTTTTTGGATCAAGTTTTGTTCGATCAGTAACACTATCATCCTTAACTCTAATTCTAATATGACCACCATCTGTTCGAGGGATGAATGGTTTTTCATGTGACTCAACGATAAAGTTTTTTGTTTCGTAAATTAACATATATTAATTATTTACTATTAAAAATATCTAAATATTTTTTATACATATATGATTGGCCATATTTTTTGTCTTGATCTTTAGGAATAAGAATGTCCATTTCTATAAAACGATCGATAACATTTTGAGCTCCAGCCCTAGTAAATCCTGTCCACTTCCTAATTACCGCTACGTTTACAATCGGCTGACCATAAAGCTTCGGCAAAATCATGGTTGCGCTTTCTGAGGCACGAGTACCAAGTTTTTGAATTTTTTGTCGATCTTTTTCACGCAGCTCCGTAATCTTACTCACAATATCTATTGCTTCATTAGCTATTTCAATAACACCATCGAGAAAAAAATCTACCCAGTCAGCAATTTTTCCATTATGATACCCAAAAAGTTTCTCGCAATATACTTTCTGATGTTTTTTAAAGAAAGAAGACAAAAATAAAACAGGCTTTTCTAAAAAACCTTGTTGCCATAAATAAAAAGTGGTTAACATTCTCCCTGTTCTGCCATTACCATCAAGAAAAGGATGGATTGTTTCAAATTGAGCGTGGATAATTGCCGCTTTAATAATCGTCAACGTAGAGTCATCGGTATGTAAAAACTTTTCTAGGTCAGATAATGAATTTTTCATAGCGTTAACTGGAGGTGGGACAAAGCGCGCATTATCCGGACGTATACCGCCAATCCAATTTTGACTCTTGCGAAATTCTCCAGGATCAGCAAAATGAGTTGCCCGAGCAGAACTCATAAGTTTGCCATGCAGTTCTTTTATAAATCGAAGTGAAATCGGAAAATCATCAATCGTTACTCGTTTTATTCCATAATTTAAAGCACTTATATAATGCAAAATATCATCAACATCCTCAGGAACGTTGATATTTATTTTTGCATCAGCTTCAATAGCATCTATCATTGTCGCTCTAGTACCCTCAATTTGACTAGAAGAAGTAGCGTCTTTTCGCAAATACATTAATAGAAAAAAGTCGGCATCTGGTAAAAGTTTTGTTATGCCATCAAGTTTCCCTAATAATCTTGCAGCCTGGTCATTCTTTTTTAATATTACTGAATTAAAATTAAAACCAGCCTTTGGCGGGAAAGGATTGGGAATAAAGGCTTTAAAGCCTTCTGTTTGTTGAATATTTTTACCAATTTCTATAATTTCCATAGTTTGTATCTATTTAATTTTCTATGTATACAAAGTATAGCAGTTTGTATACATTGAGTCAAGAGATGTATACAAACCTCATAGTTTATTATTTTGATTTATAAATTCCACCCATCTCTCAATTTCCTATATCGCCATCAATTGACAAATACAATCCAATGTGCTATTATTAAAAGTTGCCAAAGTGGTAATTATTTAACAATTTAATAACAAAAAAACAAAAAGAATCAAAATGAAAAAAATAATCATAATCGTGATTGGTATCGTGATGATGCAAAATTTGGTTAATGCGCAAAACGTTAACCTGGAAAGCTCTATTATTTCTGACAGCGCACATAAAACTATGGTTTCATTTCAAAGAGTTGAAGTAAAAACCAAATTATTGAATTTGAAGTATGACTACAAGGCTGAAGGTAAAGATGTGTTGGGAATTATTATCCCAAAAATCTGGTCTGACTCCCTAAATACTTTAAGTGCAATGATCGTTAAGTCTGGTGACGGCGGGAAAAGTGACCAATTCACTTTTGACCTTTGGTCACAGAACAAGATCGGGCTCTTCAATAGTGTAATTGAGGTAGGCAGAGTCGTTGGTGCCAACAATATTCCAAAAGATTTCTTTGGTGGACGCTTAAACTATCGCAATTTTACAGCGGAGTTTTATGAGGTCCTCAGTCATCCAATAAACGAAGGAATTTCTAGTAGTGACTTGAATTATGGCTGGGTTGCTTATCATCCAAAGTATTCATTCTTTGCTCTTGGAAAGCAAAATAATCAATACTGGGCATTTGCCGGCACAAAAAATCTGAAAAACTTTGGTATGTTCAATTTTGTGAACTATCAACCAAAAACGGGAAATTTCTGGTTCCGTACACAAAGCGGTTTCGGAGAAATTAATCAAGATTTTTTCTCTCAGCAAACCTACGTCGATGGCACCCAATATTTAGTAGTTCCCTTGTTTTATTCCAAGCATTTCTCACCGATTTGTGCAAAAGGCACTTATTCACTGAGAGTGGATGGAAGAAAAACCGGTAGTATTCAAAACTATGAAGCTATTATGGGCAAAGAAATTGGTGGAAACTGGTTTCGTTTAGCTGCCGGGATTACGAGTGAATATCACAACGAACTTCGAATTGCCCCGTCGTTTGAACTCTACAAAGATTGGAAGAGTAAATACGGCAGGGTAATAACTGAAATAAGGTATGACATGCTATACTGCGCCGTTAGTATATATTTAACAGTAAAGTACTAATAAAATTTATAAGCCGCGAAGAAATTTGCGGCTTTTTTAAAAATTATTTTATTCTTTTTGTCGCTACTCTTTAAATGTTGTATAATAAAAAAGCATAATCCTACTTTTAAAAGGTCGAATCGTAGTAGTGCATTTTTATCTAAAATTTATATCCAATTTATTTATAAAAAAATATGACAAGAAAAACGTTTAAAAAATTTCCACTTCTTTTTGCTGGAATTTTATTATTTTCCGTCGGTGTGTTATTCGCTCCTAGTAGTGCTAAAGCTACGGGGACTACCACTACTAGTAAAGTTATAGAAATTTGTGTGAAATATAATGGCTCGGTTTATGTAATTGGTCCTAATTATCGGCGCGATGATTGCCGTTATTTTGATCGCTTAATCACCATTAATACTAGTGGAACACAGGGCCCTCAAGGCCCAATTGGACCACAAGGCCCAGTCGGTCCAGCTGGTCCACAAGGCCCAGTCGGTCCGAAGGGTGAAGTTGGTCCTCAAGGATCACAAGGTATCCAAGGTGAAAAAGGTGACAAAGGAGAAATTGGTTCAGTCGGCCCACAAGGTATTCAGGGTGAAGTCGGACCTCAGGGTCCTCAAGGTGTCCAAGGTGAAAAGGGTGAGAAGGGGGATCAAGGTGCTGATGGTGTCGGTGTTTCTATCCTTGGGTCATTTAATTCTGAGACCGAGTTAATTTCTGCTCATGCTTCCGGCAATCGCGGTGATTCTTATTTGGTTGCTGGTAATTTGTATGTTTGGAATGGTTCTCTTTGGCAAAATGTTGGAAACATTCAGGGTCCTCAAGGTGTTCAAGGAGAGAAAGGTGAAAAAGGAGATACTGGTCTTCAAGGAGAAATTGGTCTTCCAGGTGAAAAAGGAGATACTGGTCTTCAAGGAACCCAGGGCGAAAAAGGTGACGTTGGCCCACAAGGTCCAATTGGTGAACAGGGAGCAATTGGTCCTCAAGGTCCTGCTGGCCCTCAGGGTGAAATCGGTTCAGTCGGTCCTCAAGGTCCTCAAGGAGAAAAAGGTGATCAAGGAGAAAGCGGCCCCCAAGGTCTAACCGGCGAAATTGGCCCAGTTGGCCCTCAAGGTCTTCAGGGAGAAAAAGGAGATGTTGGTCCTCAAGGTCTTCAGGGAGAAAAAGGAGAACAGGGGGTCCAGGGAGTCCAGGGAGAAAAGGGTGAAAAAGGAGAACAAGGTGAAGCTGGTTCTATCGGTCCAGTTGGTCCTCAAGGTCCTCAAGGTCTTCAAGGAGAAAAGGGATTAGTTGGCGGGGTGACCAGAGTAGTCGGCACGCCAGTAGTAGTTACTGATCCAGCTTTGAATTCTCAAATCACCGCCACTGCTTCGTGTGGCAGCAAATTGTTAATCAGCGGCGGCGCAACCGTGGGGACTAACTCCACCGCCAAGCGAAATATTATTTTATCAGGTTCATATCCAAGTGAAGATGGAAATTCTTGGGTAGCAGTTGGTACAGTAAATATTAGTCTTGCTCAAACTGCGACAGTCACTGCTTACGCTTTGTGTGCCGAGTAAAGTTTTAAGAGAAATACAACAAAAAAACCGCTTTGGCGGTTTTTTTGTTTTTGTTGGTTTGGTAATTTATTTTTTCTTTCCAATGAAAAATGAAATAAGGAAAAAAATAATTGCAACCGCATTACTAATTTGCCAACCGAGTTGACTGAGATAAATTGGATTGATTGGATTGAAAATCACAGCAATTAAACCTGAGAGCCAAATTAAGCATGGTTTTTTTGTTTTGTGTCCTTCCCAGGCAATAATTGCTGCCGCTCCGACAACTGCCCAATTCATTAATTGATAATAAGCAAAAGGCAAAATGAATAGTTTGCCAAAGGATGAAAACAGTGCGCCAAAAACCATTACAATGGCAATGACTTTTAATAAATTGTTGTTTAACCAGTTTTTCATAGTTTTTAAGATCTTAGTTATATTTTTTTAATTTTTATTGGACGCCCCCTGAGGTGATAAAATGTTGGCCAGCAGAAACCCCATGAACAGCGGTGCCAAGACAAAATTGAATCCGATAATTATTATTTTCCTTAATATAGTAATAATAATTTTTAGAAATATTTTCATCAAGTCCGACATCTTGCAATTCTTTGCAGGCTCCGTCGCTTTGGCTGGGTGGTAAAGGAACGGGATCCATAAAAATCACGCCATCAGCAGGATCACATGGTTTTTGTACAAAACCAAGACCATCTTGAAGACAATAAAGAGTGTTATAGGCTGGGTCCTCGTCACTTAAGAGCATTGTTTGCGCAGGATATTCCCCATTTCCGTCGTAATAAAGTTCCAGGGCGGTGCGGATTTGTTTGACGTCAGAAAGCCGTTTAGCGTCTCGTGCTCTGGCGCGCGCCGGTCCAACGGCAACAATTGATAAGGTTGCCAGCAGTCCGATGATTGCAATAACCACCAAGAGTTCAATAAGGGTAAAACCTGATTTTGATTTTTGCATAAAGTTTCTGGAAATTTTTGGCATCTTGCCTTTTTCATTATATCACACTAAAAGAAATTACCAATTTTTACCTCCTCAGTTTTATAAAAATCTGCTATAATACTTAGGCAATAATCTCATTTTTATCTTATGAAGAAACGAAAGACAGTCGGCTTGGCTTTGGGTAGCGGTGGTTTTCGCGGCTTTGTTCATTTGGGGGTTATCCAGGCCCTAGAAAAACATCATATCCCGATTGATATAATCAGCGGCGCCAGTATTGGCTCTTGGGTAGCCGCTCATTATGCGCTTCATCGCGATATGAAAAAAATGGAAAAAGAAATCACGGAAAATCCGCGAGAAAAACTGCCAATCCTTTTTGATCTTAGTTGGCGTGGCGGTTTTGTTAATGGAGAAAAATTTGAAAAATTTTTGAAAAAAGATTTGGGCTCTGGTGATATCTCTCAAACTCCGACGCCGCTTTTTATTGTTGCCACAGATTTGGTTTCCGGGAAAGAAATTGTTTTTGATAAAGGAAAAATTTCTTCGGTGGTTCGTGCTAGCTGTACTGTGCCTTTAGTTTTTAAACCGGTGGTTTATCAAAAGCATCTTTTGGTTGATGGCGGTTTAAGTAATCCCGTTCCTTGTGATATTTTAAAAAAGAAAGGCGCTGATATTGTAATCGGCGTTAATCTTTATCATTCCCACGAATTTATTGAAAAGAAGTTTACAATGGCGAAGGTGGTGCTCCGTAGTACCAGAATCACCGCCCATAATTTAGCGGTTAATTCTTGCAAGTTTGCTGATTTCACAATTGAACCGGATGCCTCAAAATTTGTTAATTCTGTAAAATTTAAAAATTATTTTGACTCTGAAACAGTCAAATCATTAATAGATATTGGAGCGAAAGCAACTGAAAAAATAATTCCAAAAATCAAAGAGGCTTTAGAAAAATAATAATGAAGTATAAACTATACACCACCTCAGAAAAGGCTTGGGACGGAATGATTGAGGCTATCCGCCAAGCCCAAGTATCCATCTTTATTGAGATGTATATTTTTTTGGATGACACAAAAGTGACTCATGATTTTTTTGGTGCCTTAAAAGAGCGTCTTGAATCCGGGGTGAAGGTTGTGGTGATTGCCGATGCTTATGGCAGTCTAGAGCTGAAAAAAGAAGTTGTTTCTGCTCTTAGAGTCGCTGGTGCTGAATTTTTATTTTTTTCCCATCTTCTCCGGCGGACGCATCGCAAAATTTTAATTGTTGATGAAAAAATTGCTTTTCTCGGCGGGGTCAACATCAATCAAAAGATTATTAAGTGGAATGATTTGCAGATTCGTCTCCAGGGAAGAATAATTAAACCGTTATTGAAATCTTTTTCTTATGGCTACAAGATGTGTGGCGGCAAAGACCAAGAAATTTTAAAATATCAAAAAAATTCTTTGATTAAAAAAATAAAATCTTGGGTAGTAGATGATTGGCCAAACAAGGACACCGCCTATCTCAAGGATTATTATCGCCAAAAAATAATTGAAGCCCAAGAGAGCATTGTTATTATCACTCCTTATCTTATCCCGCCTCGCTGGTTGATGGGTCTTTTGGACAATGCAGTTAATCGAGGGGTAAAAGTTGAAGTTGTTATTCCGAAGTTTACGGATATTATTTTTATTGATCGGGTAAATTATTATTATGCTTCAAAACTTTCTGAACTAGGAGTAAAGTTTTATTTTTTGCCGAACATGAATCATGCTAAAATTTTTATGGTTGATGGGCAAGAAGCGATGATTGGTTCTTCAAATTTTGATGTTCTTTCAATCAGCTTGAATGTTGAAAGCGGGGTATTTTTTACTCAAAAAGCCTTGATTAGCGACCTGACGAGAATTATAAATCATTGGAAAGATTCCGCGGTTATATTTGATCTAAAAAGGCGACACTTGAGTTTAATGGATTTTTTTGCTAAGATAACTCTTAAACTTTTTTATCCATTTTTGTAAGAGTATTTATGCCAAATTATCGTCCAAAAAATATTTCTATTCGCGGCGCTCGTGTGAATAATTTAAAAAATATCAATATTGATATTCCGCGAGGGAAGCTAGTGGTTATCACCGGATTATCCGGTAGCGGAAAATCTTCTTTGGCTTTTGATACGATTTATGCCGAGGGACAGCGCCGTTACGTGGAATCCCTTTCTTCTTATGCCAGGCAATTTGTCGGGGTGATGGATAAACCGGATTTGGATTTCATTGATGGCTTGTCGCCGGCAATTTCTATTGATCAACGGTCAGTGTCTGCTAATGTTCGTTCAACAGTCGGTACTGTTTCGGAAATTTATGATTTTCTTCGTTTGTTGTATGCAAAAATTGGTATTCCTCACTGCCCAGAATGTGGCGTTCGTTTGAAAAAAAATCCCAGCAAGGAAAAAAATTCTCCAGCTTTTGTTTGCCCAGCCGGACATTTTAATCTGGCAGAGCTTGAGCCGAGCAACTTCTCTTTTAATTCCGGAAGAGGCGCTTGCCCGACTTGCGGTGGTTTGGGACAATGTCCTGAGGTAAGCGGGGAGTTGGTTTTGAATGAAAATCTCAGTTTGGCCGAAGGAGCAATTAGACCGCTCGGCCTGAACGCTCTTAGTAATCCAAATTCTTTTTTTGCGCCTTTCGCCAAAGAGCTAAAAGAAAGTAGTTTGGATTTTTTGAAGCCAGTAAAATCTTTTACAGCTAGCGATAAGAAATTTCTTTTGGATGGCGATAAAAATTTTTTAGGGTTGAAGAAAATATTACTAGATCGCTACCAAGATACTCGCTCCAGTTTTATTAAGCAAGAAATAGAAAAATGTCTCATAGTTTCTCCTTGCCAAGATTGTTCTGGCCAGCGTTTGAGGTCTGAATCTTTGGCAGTAAAAATTGAAGGATTTTCAATCGCGGATTTGAGCTTCCCGGCGATTCTTGATTTGAAAGAGCAGCTTATTTTAATTGAAAAAAAGTTAAAAAATAGTTCTTTGGTAATTGCTGGTCCAATTATTAAAGAAATTATTGATCGTTTGGAACTATTAAACAAAGTTGGTCTGTCCTATCTTTCAATCGGTCGTCCTTCGGGGTCTCTTTCTGGCGGTGAAGCACAAAGAATGCGTTTGGCGACGCAAATCGGCTCTGGACTGACGGAAGTAATTTATGTTTTAGATGAACCATCAATCGGGCTGCATCAACGCGATAACGACAAATTAATTGAAACCCTAAAAAGATTGAGAGATTTAGGAAACACCGTGATTGTGGTGGAGCACGACGAAGCAACAATGTTGGCCGCTGATCATTTAATTGATGTCGGTCCAGGAGCTGGTATTTTGGGCGGTAAAATAATTTTTGAAGGCACGCCGGAAAAAATAAAAAGTTGCCATGCTTCTTTGACTGGTGATTATCTTTCCGGTCGCAAAAAAATTACTCCGAAAAAAAACTATCGTCCAGGTAATGGAAAGAAAATTGAAATTATCGGCGCCATCGAGCATAATTTGAAAAATCTTGACGTCTCCATTCCACTCGGGAAATTGGTTGCGATTACTGGGGTTTCTGGTTCGGGAAAATCAACTTTAATTTCCGACATTTTAGCTAATGCTTTAAATAGAAAATTTTATCGTGCCAAACCCGAGCCAGGCGAACACAAAGAGATAAAAGGTTTGGAAAATATAGACAAGGTGATTGATATTGATCAGTCGCCAATTGGCCGCACCCCTCGTTCTAATCCCGCGACTTACACTGGTGTGTTTACTTATATTCGTGATTTATTTGCCAATTTGCCCGAAGCGAAAGCTAAAGGTTTTAATGCTGGCCATTTTTCTTTTAATGTCGTGGGTGGTCGTTGCGAGCAATGTGAAGGAGATGGAGTGATAAAAGTTGAAATGCAGTTTATGTCAGATATCTATGTTACTTGTGATGTCTGCCAAGGGAAAAGATATCAAAAAAAGGTTTTGGAAATTTTATACAAAGGAAAAAGTATTTATGATTTTTTGGAGATGACTGTTTCAGAAGCAATGCCTTATCTTAAAAGTGTTGCTCCTTTGTTTGAAAAATTATCAGTCTTGGAAAAAGTTGGGTTGGGTTACTTAAAATTAGGGCAATCGGCAACCACCCTTTCTGGCGGTGAAGCACAACGGGTTAAATTGGCGACCGAATTGTCTCGTCGTTCCACTGGCAAGACTTTATATATTTTGGATGAACCAACCACTGGTCTTCATTTTGCCGATATTGATCGGCTGTTGTTAGTGGTAAACCAATTAGTTGATGCCGGAAATACCGTTTTGGTGATTGAGCATAATTTGGAGGTTATTAAATCTGCTGACTGGATAATTGACCTTGGCCCGGAAGGCGGTGACCTGGGTGGTGAAATTGTCGGCGTTGGCACACCAGAAGATTTGAAAAAAAATAAAAAAAGTTATACGGGGAAATATTTGGCGTTGACAAAATAGTAAAATATTAGTAATATAAAAAGGTTCTTTTAAAATAAACAAAAACAAGAAATCATGGGAACAGGATGGATAATAATTATTTCAGTTATTGTCTGGCTGGTTATTAGAAGAATAATCAGAAAAGTTAGATTTAAAATTCTAATTTTTAGAATAACTGAAAATAATGCTGAAGATTTGGCGAAAAACATATCGTTGAAAAATCTTCAAGTGTGTCTGGCGGAAATCGGGCCAAGACTAAAAACTGATAAAAAATATCAAAAATTTGCTGAATGTCTTTTGGACCGGTTCTCCAAAGACTTTCCCTCAATTATTCCTTTTGGTGATCCGGATGACTTTCGGGAGTTCAGGGGAATGGTGAAAAACTACCAACAAGGAAACTATGAACGAGTTTTGAGAGATGTGTTTGCTGTTAAAACTGATTTCGGTTGCCAACTAACAAAATTAGAAAACAGTTTTCTGACATTATTAAATGATTTAGCAGTCATAAAAAAATTTGAGCTTGAATAAAGCCAAACAAAAACCCGCAAAATAAAAATTGCGGGTTTTTTATATAATCAGAATTTTTTAAATCTGTGAAAGAATCTTTAATTCTAATCTTTTGGTGTTGCTATCTAAAACTGCAAAGCTCGCCTGGGGAAGCGGTCCGTTGAGAGTTCCGGGGTTGGCGGTAATTGTTTTCCCGGTTTTTTTAAAATCTGGACGGTGGGTGTGGCCAAAAAAAGCAAAATCAAATTGATTTGGTGTTTTTTCTAAAATTTCCGTCAATTCTTTTGGCTTATGGATTGCTAGAATTTTTAAGCCAGCTATTTCTGTGGCTAGAATATTTGCCTCGTAAGTAATTTGCGAGTATTTTTTTATTTTATCAATATCAAAAAGATCGGCGTTTCCACCGACCATCAAGATTTGGCCACTAAAATTAGTTGCCAGATATTCAAAAGTTTCTTCGTTCGTTAAATCTCCGCAAGAGATGATGGTGCTTATTTTTTCTTGTTGGCAAAAATCCAAAAACTTTTTTAAGTTTTGCCAATCATCATGTAAGTCAGAGAAAATTGCGATTTTCATTTGCCACTTCTCAATTTTATTTCGTAGGCCATCTGCTCTAATTTTCTCAAATGTCCGCGGGCCTGATCGTATTTTGTTCGTAAATATCCAGTCATATCAAAGTCAATCAATTGGTCCATGATATTTTCTGCCAGTTCTTTGACTTCTGAGACACGTTGGAAATTTCCCGCTGCCGCTTCGTTGGTTGCGACTCTAACCAATTCTCCAAGAAGATCGCAAATTCCGCCGAGATAGGCATCGTTGCTTAATTTTAATTTCTTGATTTTATCTATTTTTGTGCCTTTAATTGCAAAAGACAATAATTTTGCTTCGGCGTATTCTTCAATCGCTGCTCGATAAGCGCCCTCTTCTTCAATCCTTTTGAGACCGAATTTTTTTTCTAAATTTATTAATTCTTTTTCCATCTCTTCTAGTTTTTCATCAGCGATTTTCATGTCTTTGCGGTGCAAAGCAAAGATTGCTTTTTTGGAATGGAAAAGAACGTTATTGGAAAGAGAAATGATTTGTCGTCTCTCGCTTTCTTGTGCGCGATAATCTTTCTTCAGCTGGTTAATAAAGATTTTGTTAATCATAAAATTAAATTACCCTAAATACTTCTTGGAGAGATGTTTCACCGGCTAAAGCTTTCAAAACTCCGTCTTGGAGCATGGTTATTGTGCCGTTTTCAATGGCAATTTGTTCTATTTCATAATCAGAAGTCGCAGGATTTTGAATCAGTTTCTGGATTTCCGGCGTCGTTTCAATTGTTTCATAAAGCCCAAGCCGTCCTTTGTAGCCAAGCCCACCACATTCCGGGCAACCACCACCTTCGTAAAAAATCAAATCGTTTGGAATTTTTACTGCTGGATTTTTGATGCTGGCCAGAGCTTTTTTGGCTGCAGAAATTAATTCTTCGCCAGGAGTAGTAATTTTTTTGCAATGTGGGCAGATTTTTCTTACCAAGCGCTGACCGATAGAAAATTCAATTGAGTTTGCGAGCGATGAACGGTCAATGTCCAATCCGGCGAAACGAGAAATCGCTCCTGCGGCACTGTTGGCGTGAATGGTTGAAAGCACCAAATGGCCAGTCATTGCCGCTTCAACGGCAATTTCCGCAGTTTCATGGTCGCGGATTTCTCCAATCATCATAATGTTTGGATTTTGACGAAGCAAGGAACGCATTGCCGCCGCAAACGTATAACCCTTTTCGGTATCAATTTGGGTTTGGATGATTCCTGGTAATTGGTATTCAATTGGGTCTTCAACGGTAATTATTTTGACATCTGGCTGGTTCAAAGTGTTTAGTGCCGAATAAAGGGTGGTAGTTTTTCCACTGCCGGTCGGGCCGGTAGTGATAATAATTCCTTTAGTTTTTTTGAGTGCCTTTTTGAAGGCGGTTAAAGAGTAATCAGTAATTCCCAAATTTTCCATAGAAAGAGAAGCCGCCGAATTACTTAGTAAGCGGATAACAATAGTTTCGCCGTATCCTCCAGAAATAACCGAAAGACGGCAATCTGCTTTTTTGTTTTCCGGGAGATAAATGGCAAAGCGTCCGTCCATGGTTGCTCTTTTTTCGTTAGTAGAAAAACCAGCTAGAATTTTTACTTCAGCTAAGAGGGGGATATAAGACGATTTTGGGATATCAAGTAAATCAGTCATCACTCCATCAATTCGCAAACGGATTTTTACCTCATTTTCAGCGGGTTCAATATGAATGTCGCCGGCATTTTCAGTAATTGCCATACTAATTACAAAACCAAGAATTTTTTGGCTTGGCAAATCAGCGCCCACCTCTCTGACATTTTTTAAATTTTGTCCAAGTTCTTTTGCCTGGAGCATTTCTTCTTTGCTGATTTTGATTCCCCGGCCCATGGTTTGAGAAATCACGATATCGTAAAGCTCGTTAATGTAATCAAAGTTGCCGATTACTCGGTAGACTTCATCCAGGGAAGTTCGGCCCTCCAAAGCTTTCAGCACTCCATCCTGAAGCATGGTAATCATGCCGTTTTCAATGGCTTGTTGGAGGATTTTGAATGACGGGGCTTTATCAATAGTCAGCTGTTTTATTTTTTCATCCATTGTGAAAAGTTCATAAATACCAACTCGCCCTTTGTAGCCAATTTGGCTGCAATATTCACAACCGGCGCCGGCTTTAAAAATGGTCGGTAATTCGGCGGGGATATTGATTTGAGACTTTGGTGAAATAACTGCGAGAATTTTTCTGACTTGTTCCGCCTCGTTTTCTTCCAAAATATGTTCTACTTTGCAATGCGGACAAAGTTTTCTTACTAGTCGTTGGCCGATTACCGCGTTAATTGCCGGTACAAGAAAATATGGTTTGACACCCATATCAATTAGGCGAGGAATAACGCCAGCGGCATCATTGGTGTGCAAGGTGGAAACAACTAAGTGCCCAGTCAAACTTGCTTGGATAGCAATTTCCGCAGTCTCTTGATCGCGAATTTCTCCGACCATCACGATATTTGGATCTTGGCGGAGGATTGATCGCAAACCTTCAGCAAAACCATAGCCACGCGATGATTCAATTTGGCTTTGGTTCACTCCTTCAAGTTGGTATTCAATCGGGTCTTCAAGCGTAATAATTTTTGCACCCGGTTTGTTGAGACGGTTCAAGATTGCGTACAAGGTCGTGGTTTTACCAGCGCCGGTCGGTCCGGTGGTGAGAATCAGGCCGTTTGGTTTGGATATTTCTTTTTCTAGAGCTTCGTTAACTTGTGGCAAAAGTCCCAAGTCTTTGAAGGCCAAGCCAGCAGTGGAAGGTTTTAAAAGACGCAAAACAACACTTTCGCCGAAAGCGGTCGGCAAGAAAGAGCAACGGACATCAATTTTTCCTTTGGAGATTGTGATGGTGAATCGGCCGTCTTGCGGTTTGTTTTCAATATTAATTTTTACTTTTGC
>CAYSIJ010000003.1:2632-8450 GCA_964431155.1 uncultured Gammaproteobacteria bacterium | reverse complement strand
AATCTTCAAGCGAGCAATAATCATTTTCCATTGTTTGTGGTCTATTGTCGCGGCATCTTGCAAAACACCGTCAATTCTCAAACGAACAGCAACCGATTTTTCTTCGGCTTCAATATGGATATCACTGGCATCAACTTTCAGTGCAGTTGCTAAGACCAGAGTGATGATGTCGCTGATGTTTACTTGGTTGATTTTTTCTTCCAAGTATTTGTAGCTGCTGATTTCCAGTTTGTATTTTTCCAAAGCCTCTTCGCTAATATCGACGCCGCGCTGACTGGCTTTTACTTTTGGAACAGATTTGTAAATCTCTAAAGTATAGGTGAAACTATTCTCGGAGATTAAATAGATTTTTACTTCACAAAAATAAAGTTTGTTTAGCTTGTCGGCTAACTCTTGAATCTCTGGGCCGTTTTTGGTGGTGCCGATGCGGATGTGCTCGCCGTCATAAAAAAAGCAGATTGTTTTTAATTTTTGGGCTTCTTTCTCGTCAATTAAAACGACTGCCTCCGGGCTGACTGGAAAACCAAAGAGATCAATATATGGCAAACCGAGCGAATTTGCGGTCGCTTCGGTCTCCTTTTCAATTTCTTTAATTTTTATTTCTTGCTGCTTTTGGGCAAATTTTCCTTGCGGAGTTTCGTCGTTTTCGCTTTGTCCAGAAGTCAGACTTTCAATTGAATCAAAACCACTCATTTATTTTTTGTTTTTCTTTTTAAATAATCTTTCAACTTTACTGACGCCCAAGCCTTTGTTGATTTTCAAGAAAAGATCGGTCCAGGCGCTAATTTGGAAGGTAGTTAAAAATGATCCAGAAATTACCATAAAGATAATTACTAGGAGTACGACAATCCAGGCAATAGTTATTTTTCCCATTGCCAAACAGACAAAGAACAAAGGCATTGGGAAAATCAAAATCACAATCAAGATTGCGAAAGAAGCGAGGATGTTTATGGAGAATAAAGCGATGGCCATCTCCAGGCTGACAATCCAATTATTCAAGAATAATTCCCAAGATTTTTTGAGGGAATCAAGAAAACTGGTTTTTTTGATTACGGAAAAACCAATAGCGTATTTGGCGATTAAAGACAAAGAAATCGCTACCGGGATAAAAAGGATAAATAAAATTACATAAAGAATTGAAAAGGCCAGGCTGTTGGTGAGCATTAAAATAACTGGCAGACTGACTAAAAAGAAAACAAAGTTAATGCCGATTTTTAAGAGAACGTTAAAGCCAATAATTGGCCAAAAAGAACGAGAGCCCTTGTCTAAATCAGCTCGGAAATCAGGTTTGTCGCCACCTTTTTCTTCTTCAATTTTTTGGATTTTACTAACGATTGCTCCCTGGGAAGAAATTGCCAGCCAAACAATAAAACCGAACAAACAGAGAAGTAAAATCACGGCAATGACCGACATCAGGGCGGAAATCGGATTGGCCTTCATCAGCCCCAACATGTTTGAGAGAGCTTTTAGGCTGAAAATTCCCGTTGAACTAATGGACTGGAAGAATCCGGAAAAGTTTCCATACAATCCTTCTTTGATGGTTTTGTTCAGAATTTGGTATTCACCACCAGGGTTGACCAAGGTTGCAAATAGACCAAAGAACCACAAATATTTGTAGTGCCAGGAAGTTTTTAGAGCTTTTTTGAGAATAGAGCGATAAGAAAACATAGGATTATAGAAGCTAAATTTCTTTAGCTTGATTAAATTGAAAAAAAGGCTTAAGTTTGTTAATATTATAACATATTTAATCAACAAGCACCAAGAGTTTATTATTAGTTAATTATATGAAAAAGGAAAAAAATGATTTGATGGATAAAATAGTTTCACTGGCCAAGCGGCGTGGGTTTGTTTTCCCGTCTTCGGAAATTTATGGTGGTTTTGCGGCAGTCTATGACTTTGGTCCTTATGGCGTTGAATTAGCCAATAATATTAAAAAAGAGTGGTGGAAAGCTATGACTCAACTGCGCAGCGATGTGGTGGGTCTGGATTCGGCGATTTTTATGAGTCCAAAAATTTGGGAAGCCTCTGGTCATGTCAAAGGTTTTTCTGATCCGCTGACTGAATGCCGAAAATGCCATGCTCGTCTTCGCCTGGATACTTTATTGGAAGATGCCGGCGTGTTTGCCGATGAAAAAATGAGTGAAGAAGAAATAAATCAAGTTTTTGATGCCAACAAAACCAAGATAAAATGTCCAACTTGTGGTTCCCAGGATTTTACTCCCGGAAAAAGTTTTAATTTGTTAGTGCAGTCAAATCTCGGCAGCTTCACAGGGGATTGGACAAAAGACCCGGTGTATTTGCGTGGTGAAACTTGCCAAGGAATTTATGTTAATTATAAAAATGTTTTAGATTCTGCTCGCGTTCGCGTGCCTTTTGGCATTGCTCAGATTGGCAAGGCCTTCCGCAATGAGATTACGGCTCGCCAGTTTATTTTTCGCACTCGTGAATTTGAACAAATGGAAATGCAGTATTTTATCAATCCTGAAAGAACAGAAGAACACTACAACTACTGGCGAGAAACTCGTTGGCAGTTTTATTTGAATCTCGGGTTTAAGCCAGAAAATTTGAAGTGGCACAAGCATGAAAATTTAGTTTTCTATGCCAAAGAGGCTTATGACATTGAATATAATTTTCCGTTCGGCTTCAAAGAATTAGAGGGAGTGCATGCTCGTGGTAACTATGACTTGGCTCAGCACGGCAAAAGCTCTGGCCAAAATTTTGAATATTTAGATACAGTAAGTGGTGAAAAGTTTGTTCCACACATCGTTGAAACCTCCGCTGGTGTTGGGCGTACTTTTTTGGCGGCACTTTGTGAGGCTTATCATGAAGAAAATTTGAATGGTGAAGAAAGGTTAGTTTTGGCCTTGCCCCCGAAATTGGCGCCAATCAAAGTGGCGGTCTTCCCATTACTGAAGAACAAACCAGAACTCGTTGCGCGGGCAGAGGAAATTTATCATAATTTGAGATTGAAATTCCGTTGCGAGTTTGATGATAATGGCAATATTGGCAAAAGATACCGTCGTCAAGATGAAATTGGTACCCCATTTTGCGTGACTTTTGACTTTGATTCCCTGGAAGATGGAATGGTTACCGTCAGAGAAAGAGACAGTGCCAGTCAAGAGAGGGTGAAAATCAATGATTTGGAAGAATATTTTGGAGCTCGTTTGGCTTAGACAGCATAAAAGTATTTTCTCTAATATAAAACAATAAAATCCACAAACATTGACAAAATTATGGCCTTATGCCATAATTTTTCTTGTACTTAAATCGGGGTAGTAGCCCCCATAAATATTCATTAAAATATTAATAATAACTAAAAAAATTATATATCATGGAAACAAACACAAAAGAATTTCAGAAATTAGCACAGATTATTGAAGAAAAAAAACTTTCAGTGCTTGAAGCAATTGAGATAATAAAAGCTTCCCCTGATTGGCGAGAACATGACGGTGTCATCAGTTTTTCAGTAACTTCAGACGGCACCACTGGTGAAGAATGGATTCCTCGCCTAGAAGGCAAAGGCTTTAGGGTTAGCGGTTATGCTAAAAGCGTTTTACACTCAGAAAGTTTTAAACCGACATCAGGAGTAACTACAGAAATTGCTGTCCTCAAGGGAGAAATTTTTAGCGACAATAATAGGATAACTAATAATATCCGCGAAGAAGCTAAAAAAAGGAAATTTACCGCACCTAATACTGAAGTAGCTTGCCTTGTCAGGGAAAAATTTTCTGACAAAGAGCTTGAAGCTATGGGCTTATATTGGATAGTTGCCATGCACAACCCAATAAAAGATTCTGACGGCGATCCTAAGCTGCTCGGCGCGGATCGCGGTGACGATGGTTCCTGGTTGGACACGCCTTATGACAACCCTGGCAGCGAGTGGAATCGTAGCGGTGGGTTTGCTTTCGTCGTTTCGCAAGTTTCTAAATCTTAGTCCTTTGTTCTTTGGTCCTTGGACCTCTTAGCCCTTTGGACTTTGTCCTTTGCTATTTGTACTTTCTCACCCCGCCACCTGGCGGACGCTCTAACCTCAGCTTACTTAAAGTAAGTTGAGGTTATTTTTTTGTCTCAAAACAAATTAGAAAAAAAATCCGAAAATTTTTGAGTAACAAGTTTTTTATTAAAAAAAATAAAAAAAACTTTTTTAATGCGCTAAAATTTTATTTTTTGTTAAAAAATATTTGTTTTTTTATTTTTTAAAAATTAATTTTAGTCAAATAAATAAAGGTGATTATAAATTATAAAAAATATTTTAATTTTAAAGTAAGCTTTAGAAATTATTTTTCTTTCTGATGTAAAAAAACTTGCAAAAATATTGTATCCTTTTTTCCCTGGTGCTATAATATAAGTAAGAGAGAAAAAAATCTTAACAATTTTTTTCGAAAATATATTTTATATGAGAGGAGGTGAAATAATATGATGGCTAAAAAGAAAGCAACCGCTAAGAAGGTTGTTAAAAAAGCAGTTAAAAAAGTAGCCCCTAAAAAGGTTATCAAAAAAGCTGTGAAGAAAGCAGCCCCTAAGAAGGTTGTTAAAAAAGCAGTTAAAAAGGTAGCCCCTAAAAAGGTTGTCAAAAAAGCTGTGAAGAAAGTTGCCGCCAAAAAAGTTGTGAAAAAGGTGGTCGCTAAGAAAAAATAGTTTTTATTTTTTAAAACTTAATTGTTTTAAAAACTACATAGAAAATCGCCCGGTTAATCCGGGCGGTTTTTGTTTAGAAGTGTTTTATAGTCTTGATGCCGATTGTTTATCTATTATTTGCGATAATTCCAAGAATGAATTCTAAAAAATATCTGATATTTATTTTAGCCGTCTTTTTCTTCTCAATTATCATCTTTATCCCGAAGAAGAATAGTTTTGTTCGCCTGATATTTTTTGATGTCGGGCAAGGTGATTCCAGCCTGATTATTCTTCCGAGTGGAGAAAAGATTTTGGTTGATGGCGGTCCAGATGATCAGGTGTTGCTGGGCTTGGGCCGCTATTTGAATTTTTTTGACCGAAAAATTGATTTGGTGATTTTAAGCCATGAGCATGATGATCATGTTTTTGGTCTGGTGCAAGTGCTAGGAAGATATCAGGTCGGAAAAATTATCCAGGCGGCCAGCTCTTGCCAAAACTTGGCATGCCGCGAGTTTTTTAAAATAGCCAAAGATGACAAAGTTGAGTTAGAAAATCTCGATGTTGCCAAAAAAATTATTTTTGGTCCGAACTGCTTTTTAAAGTTATTTCCTCCAGAAAATCCAGAATCTCAAAATATTAACAACCGCTCCATCGCTTTAAAATTAGATTGTAATGGGGCAAAAATTTTGCTTGCTGGTGATGGAGAAGTTCAGCGAGAAAACGAATTATTAACTAGCAGTGAGGATTTATCGGCTGCCGTTTTTAAGGCTAGCCACCACGGATCCAATACTTCTAATGGTGAAATTTTTTTGAAGGCAATCAACCCGGGATTAGTTGTTATCCCAGTTGGTGCTGAAAATAGTTTTAAACATCCCTCAGAAAGTACTTTAGAACGATTTAACTTTCTGGGGATAAAATACTTTAGAGCGGATTTAAATGGTAATATTAGCTTAAATTTTCTGGGGACAAGTTATCCACAGATTACTATTGACAAACAATAAAACCCGTGATATGATTATCAGTTACTAAACAACACGAAAGGCCAATTTTGACGGGTCAGGCACGACAAGCATGGGGATTTTCTTACTAGGGTTTTTTGGGCTTACAAGAATTGATAAACAAATTTATCAATTGCTGTGAGCTCTGGAATTCCTAGAAGAGATTTTCTTGCCTACCCGTTTGAGATGGTCTTTTTTTTATT
>CAYSIJ010000003.1:0-2613 GCA_964431155.1 uncultured Gammaproteobacteria bacterium | reverse complement strand
CAGTTTCAAACGGATAGTTTTTTATTTTTAAGAAGTTTAATTTTTCGGCGTGCCGGTGGCAGTGGCTGGAGTGCTTGTTGTAATTGGCGTGCCGGTGGCAGTAGTGGTTGTGCTGGTTATTGCTGGCGTGCTGGTCGCACCGATTAGACACACTTCTTGCCAGGGAACATAATGAGAACTAAATCTTTTTTCTTTCACTTCGCCATTTGGATAAGTGACGGTGTAGTCAAAAAAGGCATCGGCACCATTGTGAGCTCTCTCGGTGCATTTTTTTACGCCTGGTTTTAAGTCGGAAGAGATAATAGTTTTTGCTGGTGCTGGCTTCACAATATTAAAGATAGTCGGTTTGGTGCTTGTTGTTTTTCGGCCATCGCTAATTCCCCAGAAATCAAAGTAAAGATCATTTTTTTCAATTCGGGATTGAATTAGAATATAACTTCCGGTGTCATTGAGAAAACGGACATCGGGTTGTGGGTCATAAATTGCGGCATCGGTCCCCGCTGGTTCATAATAAGAAACTCGATAGGAATGGTTTCTTCTGGCAGTTATCGGTAGTCCAGAGGCAAGAGCGGCTCGAAACATTGTGGTGCCAACTTGGCAAAGGCCACCACCATATTCGGGGATAGTTTTGTTGTCTTTAATTACTAATTCTTGCAAATAACCGCTGGCACCGCTGATTTCTCCGAGAGCTTTTACTAGAGAAAATTCTTCGCCCGGCTTGATTAGTAATCCATGAACCGAGTTTGAGCCGACAGCAATATTTTTGCGGCGATTAACGGGTGAACCAGAAAAATTTGAATGTCCAGTGCCCAGTAATTCTTTGATTACAACTTCACCTCCTTCTTCAAAAATAAAGGGGACTATCTCGGTTTCTAGGGTGATTTCTTTTTTCCCATCCTGCAAGATTCCGGCAATAATTTGACCAGCTGATTTTTCCAGATTTATTTTTCGGCCTTCTTTGCCGGTTTGCCAATAAGACATTTTGCCGTTTTTCATTTCAAAGCGAGGAGATTCTACTTCTTGGTCAACTCGTGGCGACAAATCTTTGGCGATAAAGCTCATGATTTTTTCTTTATCCAAATCAAGATTGCCATTTTCATTAGATTTTACCCAGGAGATAAGTTGATTTTTAGTGATAGTGGAAAAATAATCTCCCGTTTTGATTTTTATTGGAGTTAATTCACTAATTTTTTGTGCTTCTGCTTCTAGTTTTTTTAAGTCATTAGTTTTGGTTTCTGGTTTGACAATGGTGGTTTGGAGTTTTATTTCTTGGGGAGTGAGATTTTCTAGAGCATTCTCAATCTCTGATTTTGCGGCGTTGTAATCAATTGATAGCCCGTCTTTTTCGGTGGTGATTTCCAATTGGCCCTGGTTATTAAGACTAAAGGCCGCATTTTGACTGGCAATTTCCTGGTCGCCAAAATTAGACTGCAATGCTTTGGTCAAAACTTCTTGGTCAATTGAATATTCCGCTTTTAAATTTGTGGAATTCCAATTACCAAAAATCCAGCGCGAAAATCTGGTGAACCAGTCGTTGTTTCGCCCAGCGTTGAATGCCTTTTCCAAGGTAAGGTCGCGCTTGATTTTGTAAACCTCTTGAGTAAATTCAATTGAAGTGGCGATTGTTTCACTTGGGATATTACTTTTTTTACCGTTTAATTCAAAAGACAAACCTTCTTTTTCAATTTGGTCTGCTTGGGCATCAATTTTTGTTTTTGCTTCGGCTTTAGTCATCTTTCCCAGGGAAAGATTGCCGATGTTAATTCCGGGATAAATTCTCGTTTCGTATTTTTTTGCCCAGGCCAAGTGTCCCAGCAAAAGCAAAAATACTAGCAGTAGGAGAATCGGCAGAGAGAGATAGAGCAATATTTTTAAACGGTTGTTGTTGAGACGTTTCATTTTTCTTGGATTTTTAAAATTTCATTCAAAAGTTCTTTCGCTAAATTTGATTTTTCTGCGCCGGCCTGGTTTTTTTTCTCAGAGTTTTTGGGGTTGATTTCTACTTCAAAAACTTCGCCAACTTTCGCGCCGGCCGCTAATAGTTTTTTTGGCCAAATATAAAGACGGCCATCGTCGTCTTGCAAGATGGCCTGGTCTTTTTCAAAATCCTTGATTTTTACGGAAAACATATTATTTTTCTTGAACCGTAATTGATGGGTTTCTTAAAATTGTGAGAGAGACAGTCAAAACGCCTTCTTCCAGCTCAGCCTCAATTTTTTGCGGATCAACTTCTATTGGCAGAATGATTGAACGGGAAAATGGCCCCCAATAACATTCTCGGCACAGATAGTATTCTTCGGGAATATTTTCTTTTAGTTCTCGGGACCCCTTAATGGTTAAAAGATCATGATTCAAGTTGATATTCAAATCTTCAGCGCGTGCGCCGGCAATGGTTGATTTGATAATCAAGCGGTCTTCAATTTGATAAATATCAACGGCCAACTGCCCTTCGGCGGCAATCGCTCTTGGCCAAGACTGTTCGTCTGAAACGAATGAATCTTCGGTTGAATTATTTTTTTTTGAAGAAAAAATATTAATCATAAATAAGGGGAAAAATGGTGGGCCCGTGCAGACTCGAACTGCAGACCTCTACGATGTCAACGTAGCGCTCTA
>CAYSIJ010000002.1:39687-41744 GCA_964431155.1 uncultured Gammaproteobacteria bacterium | reverse complement strand
GGCAATAAATAAAGAAAAAATATTTGCCTAAATTATACCACAATTTTCTTTAGTTCAGCAAATAACTTTTCCCAACTTTCCAGGCTCAAATCCTCAGCACGAACCAGGCGAGAAAATCCTAATTTTTCAAAAATATTTTCAATTTTTTTTGCCTCTTCTCCTTTTAATTTTAGGCCGCCACAGAGATTATTTTTCAACATTTTCCGCTTGGCGGCGAAGCCCATTTTGGCTAAACGGAAAAATATCTTTTCTTCTTCCCTAGAATATTTTGATTTTTTGATTTTTATTTTGATAATCGCACTATCTACTTTTGGTTCTGGCCAAAAATTTCCTGCTTTTAC
Source organism: uncultured Gammaproteobacteria bacterium (assembly GCA_964431155.1). GTDB lineage: Bacteria > Patescibacteriota > Patescibacteriia > Patescibacteriales > UBA12465 > CAINDR01. The sequence continues at coordinate 41,403 of CAYSIJ010000002.1, read as the reverse complement.
TTCCTTGATAATTTCTGGCTGGCCATAGAACTGGACCGATAAGGCTAGCATCGTCATGTCTGGCGCTTGGGCCGCAATGCGATAAGCCACTTCTTTTTGAAGCATCAGCACCAAAACTTCTGGTTTGTTTTTTGCTCCCAAAAAAGTCCGAAGCAAAATTGAACTGATATTATAGGGGATGTTGGCAACGATTTTGTATGGTCCGATATTTTCTGGATTGAACTTCAAGATATCCTGATTAATAATCTCTACATTCTCCACCCCCTGAGAGTCAATGGCGATTTTTAAAACTTCTGCCAAGCGGTCATCCAGCTCCACGGCAATCACTTTTTTGGCTTTTTTTGCGAGCTTGGCGGTTAGAAACCCGAGACCAGGACCAACCTCCACTACGGTATCCTCAGAAGTAATTTCGGCGCTGGAAATAATCTTGTCATAAATACTTTCGGTCACCAAAAAATTCTGTCCCTTTGATCTTTTAGGGCTGATTTCATAAATCCGGCAGATTTCTTTCATTTGTTTCAAAAGGTCCATAGAATTTGTCTAATTTTTTATCACAATATTCACCAATCTCCCGGGAACAAAAATGGTTTTAATAATTTCTTTGTCCGCTAGCCATTTTGTTATATTCTCCTCTTTTTTAACAATTTCCAAAACTTCAGCTTCGGAAATTTTTGGACTCAAAGCGATAGTCGCTCTTAATTTTCCATTGATTTGAATGGCAAAATTAATTTCGTCGTCTTCCAACAAGCGTTTGGCAAACTCTGGCCAGGACTTTCGGAAAATACTTTCCTTTTCTCCAAAAAGAAACCAGACTTCTTCAGCTAAGTGCGGCGCAAAAGGAGCTAAAATTTTCAAAAAATTACCAATATTTTCAAGCGACAGAGGCCAGGATTGATTTTTCTGGCGATAATCAACTAATTCATTAACCAAAATCATCATCGCAGAGATTGCTGTGTTGAATTTGAATTCTTCAATATCTTCGCCGACTTTTTTAATTGTTTTATGAAGCAACGAAACGACTTTTTCTTCATCGTGGCGCGGTAAATCTATTGAAAGAGAGTAAACTTTTTCCAAAAATCGGCGCACCCCGACAATCCCCTGGCTATTCCAGGGTTTCATATCTTCTAGAGGGCCCATAAACATTTCAAAAAGGCGCAGGGCATCTGCTCCATCGCTAGCAATAAAATCATCAGGATTAATCACATTTCCTTTTGACTTGGACATTTTATTACCATCTTCGCCAAGAATAATTCCCTGATGGCGCAGCTTCAAAAACGGCTCATCAAAATCCAGAAACCCGTACTTCTTCAAAACTTTGGTGAAAAATCGGGAATACAAAAGATGCAAAACCGTGTGTTCGGCACCGCCCAAATACAAATCAACCGGCAACCAATGCTGAAGTTTTTCTGGAGCGGCAAAAAGTTCGGAATTTTTTGGATCAGCATAACGAAGATAATACCAAGAAGAACAAACAAAAGTATCCATCGTGTCACTCTCTCGACGCGCTTTCTTACCACATTTTGGACAAACAACCTGATTGAATTTCTTTGAATATTTCAAAGGAGATTCCCCGGTCGGACGGAAATCAACATCGTCTGGGAGTATAACCGGTAAATCGCTTTCTGGCACCGGCACTTCACCGCAATCGTCACAATAAATAATGGGAATCGGTGCTCCCCAATAACGTTGGCGAGAAACTCCCCAATCACGCAAGCG
>CAYSIJ010000002.1:35904-39677 GCA_964431155.1 uncultured Gammaproteobacteria bacterium | reverse complement strand
ACAATTATTTTTTTCCAACCAGTCAGCCATTTTTTCACGAGCTTCGACGGATTTTGAACCGGTGAATTCACCAGATTTTATCAATTCTCCATCATCTACAAAAACATCTTCAAAATCATTGTCTTCATCGTCTAGTGGACAAACTACTTTTTTGATTTTTAATTGATATTTTTTGGCAAATTCAAAATCACGTTCGTCATGTGCCGGGACAGCCATCACCGCGCCAGTGCCGTAAGAACCCAAAACATAATCGGCAATAAACACCGAAACCGCTTCACCAGTAAATGGATTAATCGCTTCAACGTCCGCCAAAACAATCCCGCTTTTGTCTTTGTTCAAATCAGTTCGTTCCAGGTCGGTTTTTTTCTTGACAGCCACAAGATATTCTTTGACCTCAGAAAAATTTTTGATCTTCTCTCCCCATTTTTGGATTAAAGGATGCTCCGGAGCCAAAACCACATAAGTACAGCCGAAAATCGTGTCCAAACGAGTGGTGAACACTTTTATTTTTTGGTCTTGGTTTTGTCCCCCTAATTTAACTGGAAATTCAATTTCCGCTCCCTCACTGCGACCAATCCAATTTTTTTGCGCGGCTTTGGTGGAGTGTGGCCAATCAAGATTTTCCAAGCCACCAAGAAGGCCAGAGATTTTTCGGCCAGAAAATTCTTGGTCTTCCACAAAATCCGTAATACGAAAAAACCATTGAGCCAAATCTTTTTGAATAACTGGATTGCCACAGCGCTCACAAACGCCACCATCTGATTGCTCGTTTGCCAAAACCGTCTGACAGCTTTCGCACCAATTAACTTTCGCCTCTTTTTTATAGGCCAAGCCATTTTTATAAAATAAAAGAAAAATCCATTGAGTAAATTTGTAATATTCTGGTGAAGAGGTATTAATACAAAGATTCCAATCATAGGAAAGGCCGAGCGAATTCATCTGAGAAATAAAATTGGCGATTGCTTTTTCGGTGGTTTGAGTTGGGTGAATTCCAGTTTTAATGGCATAATTTTCTGCCGGCAAACCAAAAGCATCAAACCCTTGCGGATGAAGAACCGAAAAATCTTTGGCCCTCAAAAAACGGGCATAAATATCGGTTGCCGTATAGGACTCAACATGCCCAGCATGGAGACCGGCGCCGGATGGATAGGGAAACATGTCAAGGATATATTTTTTTGGTTTGGAAAAATCTTCGTCTGTCTGGTAAAGACCAGCCGCCGACCATTTTTCTTGCCATTTTTTTTCAATTTTCTGGTGATCGTACATATAGAATCAAGAATTAAAATAATTTTCTACCGCAAATTTAAATTGCTCAATAAACAATTGTTTGAAATAGCTAAGGTTATTTTGCTCATAAAAAAGAATAACCGCTTTTTTGTATTCAATTTCATCAACATTCCGATAGGAAAGTGGGCAAACACCATTAGCCAAAAGAACTGCGTTGGCCATTAAACGGCTAGTTCTCTTATTTCCATCTTCAAATGGTTGAATATAGGCAATGAGTAGCGACAAAATCAAGGCTTTGGCAAATGGATTTTTCTCTCTATTTATCCAGACACAAGTTTTTTCCAAGGCCTCGGTGATTTGATGGCTATTGCTGAGCGGCCGATACTTGGTGCCAATAATTCCCACAGCGGTTTTCCTTAAATTTCTTGGAATTCCCAAACCCTTGGTCAAAAGGTAATGGATATCTTCAATTTTAGAAATTATGATTTTGCTAAAATATTTCTTGTTTTTATTAAGATAATCCAGAGCTTCTTTGTGATTCAAAATCATTAAGGCCTCCTCTTTTTTGCGGCCCTTAGCTCTTTTGTTTTCCCTGATTAACGCTTCGGTTTCTAGAAGACTATATGTGTTTCCTTCAATTTGTGAAGACTTCCAACTCAACTCAATAACCATTCTTTCAAATTCCTGCTTCTGGATTCCTAAAGGAATTTTTTTAAGATTTTTTTTGTATATCTCATTTAAACGGCTAAGGCCCAGTTTTTCTTGCTCGGTAAAAACATCTTCAAGAAGAGAAAAAATATTGAAATCAAACTTTTCTTTTATAATTCGCTGGTCGGCTTCTGCCTTAAAATATTTTTCTATTTCAATCGGCCGGATCAAATTATAATGGGCCGTCAAACGATAAACCGTCGCCCTGGCCTGGCCACTAGCTCTGATGTAAAAAAAATCTGCCAGTTCTTTCAAATCTCTGTTGACTGTCATTTTGGAGACTTTTTCAAAATTCAACTCCAAATGATTTAAGATTTCGGATATACTAACGCTGCCTTTTTTTTCCAAAAAACTTAATATAACTTCTTGTCTTTTGTTCAGCCGTTTATCCATATAATCGTAACATTTTTATATAGAAATCGTATCATAAATGATGTGATAAAACAACCCTGGTTTTTTATCCTTCAATTCCCTCCATTTCAATCCCAACTGGTGCATGATCCGAGCCGGAAATTTGATCAAGAATGAAGGCTTTCTTAAGATATTGTTTAATTTTAGCTGAAACGCAGAAATAGTCAATCCGCCAACCAACATTTCTGACCCGAGCCAAAGCCCGAAAACTCCACCAAGAATATTGAACTTTCTCGCCATTTAAGGCTCGAAAAGAGTCCACAAAATCGGCCTTAATAAAATTATCCATCCAAGACCGTTCCTCGGCAGTAAACCCAGGATTTCCCACGTTTTCTTTGGGCCGCGCCAAATCAATTTCTTGGTGAGCAACATTAAAATCACCGCAAATAACAACTGGCTTGGTTTTTTCCAATATTTTCAAGTTTTTTAAAAGGTAGTTGTTATAATTCATTTTGTATTCCAGGCGCGAGAGTTCATGATTGGCGTTTGGGAAATAACAATTAACCAAGAAAAAACCAGCAAATTCCAAAATCTGCGTCCGACCCTCGTTATCAAAAATTGCTTCGCCAAAACCATTTTTGACGCTCAAAGGCCGAGAAAAACCTTCGCGAACCAAAACCGCCGTGCCGCTATAACCAGGGCGAACAGCGCTATTCCAATACTCATGATAATTTGCAAAATCAAAAACCGAATCTTCTTGGGTGCTTCGGGAAATCTTTATTTCCTGCAAACATAAAATATCGGGCGAGTTGGCCCGAATAAAATCCGTAAAACCTTTTTTCAGTACCGCACGGATACCGTTAACATTCCAAGAAATTAGTTTCATAGCAAGATAGTTTTGTGATATAATAATGATACTAAAAAATAGACTTTTTTTCAATCAATATGGCCAACGATTTACTAGAACGAATCCGTTTCGCGGCGATGAAAGAACGGCATAAAAACCAGCTAAAACCTTGGTATAAAAAATGGTGGGGAATAATTATTTTAATTCTTGGAACAATTATTATTTCCTTGGTAACAATGGCGACAATCTATGTCTACCAAAGCGCCAAAAAAATTAATGCCGACCGTGCCGCTCTTTATTCTGGGCAAAGGCCGGATTTGATTAAATTATTAGTTGAAGGACAGGGGCGGCCATATCTTGGCAACCCGAATGCCGAAATTGTGATTGTGGAATATTCTGATTTCGCCTGCCCTTACTGCAAAGAAAACCAAGCAGCCATCAAATCAATCATGAAAAAATATGGCAGCCAAGCCAAATTAATCTTTCGGAACTTGATTCTCCATCAGGACTCCGAAGCTCTTTCTCTCGCCTCTCTTTGCGCTGGTGAACAGCAGAAAAACGGCAGCAGTTTGTTTTGGCCGATGCATGATCGGCTCTTTGATTTACAGGGGAAAATAACTTATGCCGATTTATCAAAGAT
>CAYSIJ010000002.1:32970-35894 GCA_964431155.1 uncultured Gammaproteobacteria bacterium | reverse complement strand
CTGTCGGACTCGGGGCGGATGAAAAAACTTTTTCCACTTGCTTAGGCAACAAAAAATATCTTGGCATTTTGAATTCCGATATGGAAACCGCCACCACCCTGGAAATAACCGGCTCACCGACTTGGTTTGTTAATAATTACAAAGTAGACGGCGTAATCAGCGAAGAAGAACTGGAAAGCATGATCAAAGAATTAATAAAAAACGGAACCGGAGTTGAAGGAGCTAACCCCACCGCCACTTCAACTGAAATCAAAAAATAAAATGAAGGAAATTAGAATTCATGGACGAGGAGGACAAGGAGTAGTGACCGCCGCCGAGCTAATCGCCAGCGCTGGATTTTTGGCCGGACTGGAAGCGCAGGCTTTTCCGCTTTTTGGCGTTGAAAGAAGCGGCGCACCGATTTCCGCTTTTGTTCGTTTATCAGAAAAAAAAATTATCACCAAAGATCAAGTCTACCATCCTGATTTTTTAATCATCCAAGACGCTACCTTACTAAACCAAAAAAATATTTTTTTTGGCGTGTCTGAAAAAACCTTGGTAATAATCAACAGCCATAAAAGCCCGAAAGAATTAGCAGAAAATATCAAAAAAGAAATTGGTTTAAAAATAAAAGAAAAAAATATCTTCACCGCTCCCGCGACGGAAATTGCTCTCCGAATTATTGGAAAAAATATCATGAATACTGTTATCCTCGGAACCTTCGCCAAGGCGAGCGGTCTAATCAATTTGAGTAATTTAGAAAAAGCGATTGCTAAAAAATTTCAAGAAAAGGGCAAAGAAATTGTGAACAAAAATATTAAAGCAGTTAAAGAGGCTTATGAATACCAAAAATAATTCTCTAAACAACAAAACTGGCAATTGGCGCACTCATCGGCCAGAAATAGATGCAAAAAAATGTATTGGCTGTTCATTGTGCGCAAAAATTTGCCCCGAAGCGTGTATTGAAATGAAAAACCGCCTGGCGGTAATTGATTTTGATTATTGCAAAGGCTGTGCACTTTGCGCTCACGAATGCCCAGTAAAAGCGATTGAAATGAAAGAAGATTTTTAATATGGAAAAAACAAAAAAACAATTATTAGAAGGCTCACACGCAATCGCTATGACCATCGCTAATATCCGGCCAGAGGTGGTGAGCGCCTATCCAATCACCCCTCAAACTCATATTGTGGAAGATTTGGCTACTTTGCATGCCAGTGGAAAGTCTAGTTTTGAATATGTCCGCGCCGAAAGCGAATTCTCAGCCGCTTCAATTGTGATGGGGGCGAGCGCAGCGGGTGCCAGAACTTATAGCGCAACTAGTGGTCAAGGATTGCTTCTGATGAACGAGGTGGTTTATTGTATTGCCGGCTTGAGACTACCAGTCGTGATGACTGATGCCAATCGGGCAATTTCAGCGCCAATTAATATTTGGAATGATCACAGCGATATCATGACCATTCGCGATGCTGGCTGGCTGCAATTTTTTGCCGAAAACCATCAGGAAGCAGTGGACCAACATATTTTGGCTTACAAAATTGCCGAGAAACACCGCTTGCCAGCGATGGTTAGTGTTGACGGTTTTATTCTTACCCATTTATTTGAACCGGTGAACATTCCCAGTCCGGCCTTAATCAAAAAATTCTTACCAAAAAGGCCAATCCGCCAAGGAGAAATTCTTGACCCAAAAAATCCGAGCACCCTGGGTGATTTTTATGGGCCGGAATATTACTTTGAAGCAAGAGAAAAATTACATCAAGATTTACTGACAAGCGCCAAAGATATTAATGATGAATACAAAAAATTTCAAAAAATTTTTCGTCGAAAAAATAATACTGCGCAAATAGACAATGGCTTACTAGAATACTGTGGACCAAAAAAACCAAAAACAATCGTTGTCGCTCTAGGCTCAATTATTGGAACCATCAAAGAAACCCTGAAAGATAAAAACCACCAAGAAGTTGGCGTTCTAAAAATAAAATGCTTCCGCCCTTTTCCCCACCAAGAGATTCGCGAAATTTTGAAAGGCGCCAAACAGATTGCGGTTTTAGAAAAATCGAGCGGTAACGGCAGCTTCTCACCATTATATTTGGAAGTGTCGGCGGCCTTGCAGGGCGAAAAAATAGTCATTAATAATTTTGTCGCTGGTCTGGGCGGACGAGATATTAGCCGCGCAATAATTCAAAAAATGATTAAGACAATTAATTCTAAAAATAACAAACCAATATTTCTTGGAAAATAATTATAAAAGTATGAGAAGCAACAAAGGAAAGCGTTTAAAGAAGATTTTTACCTATTTTATTGCCACCTATTTTTTGTTGGCAGGAGTAATCTTCAATACTAGTAACGTACTAGCAGTTGATAATATTGAATTTATTCCCCAGATATCTATTACTGACACCGAATTTCAAAAAGATAAACCCGCCGGCGCTGGAGACAATATTATAATAAAAGGAGAATCATATTTTCAAAATTCCTTATTGCCAAGATATATCGGATCTGTTTATAAATATCTTTTAACAATCGTCGGCATTATCGCGGCAGTAACTTTGATGGGCGGCGGAGTGGTTTGGTTGACCTCAGCTGGGAATGAAAGCAAAGTGACTCAAGCAAAAGAAATGATTTTTGGTAGTTTGGCTGGAGTAGGTTTGTTGTATGGTTCATATCTTATTTTAAATACTATTAACCCCGCCCTAGTTGAATTAAAACCACTACTAGTGAAGAACATAAATAAAGTTTTACCAGGAAACGACGGTATTCTCAATGGAGCTGAAATCCCCAAAGATACTGAAATCGGTTATGCTTGCATGCCCAGAAAGGATTTGAACTGCAGCGAAACAATCCCTCCTTCCATGAATATTGACTACACAAATTGCATTAAAAAATATGGCCAAGATAAATGGAACCAGTTAATTTCTGAATGCCGCCTATCAGGAACAGACTCACT
>CAYSIJ010000002.1:31757-32960 GCA_964431155.1 uncultured Gammaproteobacteria bacterium | reverse complement strand
AAAAGTGCTCAGGCTAATATTGATTCTATGTGCGCAGGGGTTGCAGATTATACTAGTTGCAAATCATCTCTCACCAGTAATTCGGATGATGGATACTGTAAAAATAACAAATGCAATCGAAAAAAATTAGCAGGTGAAAAATGTGAGACTAACGGAGAATGTGTAAAATATAATATTGATCAGACATTTCTAAGCAACGAATACATATTTGGAACGGATTTCGGTACTTGCACAGATGTGAATGGCCAAGGATATTGTGTCGGTCTCGTTAACGCTGGTAATAATTGCGAGAATCAAATAGGCGACGGCTGTTGGCGTGAGCCATGCTGTCCGGGACTATGCTGCACAACTGGAGATAAATGTATCGCTGGCCCACAAAAAGGTGGTAGCGGCAGCGGAGCCAATAGTCCCGACAGTTGTGTCGGTAGAAAATAAAAAAAATGAAAAAACCAAACAAAAAACTCCTCCTCCCTGGCCACAATGCTTGCGCTGGTTGCGGCCAATTAGTCGCTGTGCAAGCGGTGATGCGAGGACTGAATGAAAATATTATAATTTCCAATGCCACTGGCTGTCTTGAGGTGACAACCTCTTCACATAATCAAAGCGCTTGGAATATCCCCTGGATTCACACTCTTTTTGAAAGTGCGGCGCCAGTGGCTTCCGGTATTTTGGCGGCGATAAAAAAACAAAACAAAAAAAATCCTCCAACAATCGTGGTTCAAGCTGGCGATGGCGGAACTTTTGATATCGGTTTCGGACAAGTGAGCGGTATGTGGGAAAGAAACGAAAAAATTCTTTATATTTGTTATGACACTGAAGCCTATTCCAATACTGGCATCCAAGCCTCCGGCGCCACTCCCTATGGCGCTTCAACTACCACCACTCCAAACGGCGAAAAGTCCATCGGCTCAACCCAAAATAAAAAAGACATGCTTGGGGTGGCTTTGGCGCATGGTTTGAAATATATCGCTCAAAGCACTGCTGGATTTCCCGATGATATCACGAGAAAAATAAAAGCGGCCTTAGAAATCAACGGACCGACTTATATCCAAATCCTCTCCCCCTGTATTCCCGGCTGGAAAATAAAAAATGACGAAGCGGTAATGATGGGAAAATTAGCAGTTGCGACTGGTCTTTACCCGCTTTTAGAATATCGCGACGGAGAATTAAGCGCTTCTAGTATTGGCAGTGGATTTTTGGCAA
>CAYSIJ010000002.1:13182-31747 GCA_964431155.1 uncultured Gammaproteobacteria bacterium | reverse complement strand
TGCTGAATACCTAAAAACTCAAGGAAGGTTCAAGCATCTTGGCGCTCAAGATTTGAAAGTTATCCAAGAAATTGCTAATACTAATATTGAGCGATATAAAATATGAAACCAAAATTAAAATTTAAAATAATCGGTGTATTTTTTACTTTGCTTATCTCCTTATTCCTGGCCTTGGAAGTCAAAGCAGCTTGTATTTGGGCGGATAATTGCGGTGGAGAATACGTCGGAGAAGTAATAGGAGGTGGAACCTGCCCAGCTCCTGGCGCAAAACCAAAGACTACTTCAAAGTGTTGTTGTGATTTAAATAATGTAACCATCCCAACCAGTGCAAATCCAACTCTTTGTCGTTGGGAAATGGAATATAACGGCAATCCCTGTGGAATGTTCGCTACAAGTAGCGCAACGGTAACGGCAGACAATTCTTGCGCTAGCACAAATAAACCGGACCCAAAAGCCAAGTGTTGTTGCCGAGCAGAAAATCCATTAGTTGCAACAAAACCCGCCGCCGTTCTCAAAAATCCTTTTGACAATTTGAGCATCCCAATCCCCGGACTTTACCAATCCTTAAACTGCACAAAAAACGCTGATGGGTCATATACTTGCCCAAAAGTTAATTGTGAAAAAAATTCCGAAGGAATTCCTGTTTGCGAAGTCCCTTGGATTGGTCAATATATAGTCGCGATTTATAATTATGCACTGATTATTATTGGTGCCTTAGCGGCAGTGACAGTAATGGCCGGAGGAATTATGTGGCTGATTTCCGGCAGTAGCGCTTCCAGGATGAAGGTCGCTAAAGAAATGATTATCGGTAGTGTCAGTGGTTTGATTATCATGTTTTCCTCTTATATGATAATTTCAATTGTAAACCCAGATTTGCTATTTTTTAAACCCTTGAGTATCGGCTATATAGAAAAAGTGGTATTAGAGGGTGACAACGACTCTCCAAATGTTTCTTTGAATGTAACGGGAATAGCTTCCGCAATAGGCGCAAACTGCGGCAAGGACACAGTCGCCCAAATAGTGAATAAAGCGAAAGGCAAAATAACTTACGACCAAATTCTTAGAAACAAAACAGCCACCAACGGCTTCGTGTATCTAGATTGCTCGAGTTTCGCGAGTTTTGTATTAAAGTGCGCTACTGGGAAAAATAGTACCCAATACAGCGCCACGGTTTTTGGCAACCAACAAATCTGGAATCAAAAATTGGAAAGTCTTGAGCCTGGCGATGTAGTAGGTTGGGCACCAAAAAATAATTCGAACAACAGTGGTCATGTTATAATTTATATGGGAGACGGAAAGTTTGGTGATTGCCATGGAAGCGGCAAAAAAGGGTTAATAACAAACTGCGTTAGCAACTCAATGAGCTTTGATTTTGTAAAAAAATATGCCAAAAGTCATTCTGATGGGAATTTATATATGAGGCATTACTAAAAATTTAGCAAAAAACTCCTACCGATTGGTAGGAGTTTTTTAATTCCAAAAAATATTTTAATCCCCGCCCCGGTCCATCGCTTGGTTAGCCAAAGCATCAGCCTCTTTATTTTTCTCGCGTGGAATATGAGTAAAAGTAATTTTTTTGAATTCTAGGGATAGGTTGTGAATTTTTAAAAACAGCGGTGCTAGCTCCTGATTTTTTACTTTATACTCCCGATTCAATTGTTTAACCACTAGCTCACTGTCCAAAAAACAATCAAGCTCCGAGGCCTCCAATTCATGCGCTTTTTCTAAAGCCATAATCAAAGCCCGATATTCCGCTTGGTTGTTTGTCGTTTCGCCAAGATAACGAGAGAACTCTTTGATGAGTTCTTTTTTTTCGTTATACAAAACCACGCCGATCCCGGCCGGGCCAGGATTGCCGCGAGCGCCACCATCAGAGAAAGAAATTAATTTCATATTTTTTGCAAATCAATTATTTTTAATTGAATTTCCCGGCGTCCATTAAACTCATTCCACTCCGGGAAAAAAGCTAAATCAATAAAATCTCCCACTTCGCAATGTTTGTAAGTTTCTGTGCCACCAAAACTGATTGCCCACAAACTGAAACCATTTTCATCAGCCACTCGGAATTTTACGTGCTGGCCATCAAGCCCCATATAAAAAGCCTCTAATATTTTCAGACCACGACTGGCAAATTTTGGCTGAGGATTGTGTTGGCCAAAGGGAGCAAGCAAAGAAATCTCTGCTAACAATTCTTCATTGACTGCCGCCAAAGGAATTTCGGCTTCAATTTTTATTTTTGGTAATAAATTTAGGCCACTCAATTTGCGGGCGGCAATTTCTTCAAGTTTTTTTACAAAACGATCCAGCTTTTCCCGACTCTCAATACTGAACCCACAAGCCATCGGATGACCGCCGTATTTTCCTATTAGATCTTCGTCCTGAGAAACTGCTTCCTCAATTGCTTCAATTAAATTAAATTCTTCAATTGAGCGACCGGAACCTTTATAACCATCTTCGGTTGAAGTAACAACAATGGTCGGCCGATAATACTTTTCACAAATTTTTCCAGCAACTAGACCAATAATCCCCTCGCTCCAAATCTTCTCTTGATTAGAAACGGCTGCCAGAAAATATTTTGGACCAGCGGCAAACTGTTCGTCAATTTGGGCTCTTGCTTCACCGACTGCCTCTTCGGTAATTTTTTGACGATCGCAATTTTTGGCATTTAATTCTTGAGCGATTATCCCTGCTTTAACTTTGTCATCACAAACGAGTAAGGCAAAAGCATTACTGGCATGATCCATTCGACTGGCGGCATTCAAGCGCGGACCAATTTGATAACCGATATTCCAAGACTCCAGGCGGCGCAAAGTGTCTAGTTTTGAAACTTTAATTAATTCCTGCAGACCCAGTCTTTTGGTATTATTTAAAACTTCCAAGCCACGGCTGACTAGCACTCGATTTTCCCCCATTAAAGTCACCATGTCGGCGACAGTACCGATTGCTACTAAATCTAAAAGGCTTTCCAAAAGATAATGCTTTTGTTCGTCGGTTAATTTTGAACGAGAAACAATGGCGCTTGATAATTTGAAAGCAACGCCAACGCCTGCTAAAAAATTAAAAGGATATTGATTGCGGCGATCCGCAGAATTGATAATCAAACACTCCGGCAAATCATCTTCATTTTCCGGAAGGGTGTGGTGATCGGTGACAATAATTTCCAAACCACATTCTTTGGCATAAGCGATTTCTTCCTTGTTTCTAATCCCCGTATCAACTGTCACAGCCAGCTTGGTCCCGACAGCAACTAATTGATCAATCGCCTGGCGATTAAGGCCATACCCTTCGCTAACCCGATCGGGAAGATAAACCTCAACTTTTGCTTTTAAAATTTTCAAAGTTTCTGAAAGAACCGCGGCGGCAGTAATCCCATCGGCATCATAATCGCCATAGACGACAATTTTTTCTCCAGCTTTTATCTTGCTAATTAGCAAATTGACAGCCGCATCCATATCTTTAAAAAGAAAAGGATCATTAAATCCAGACTCAGGATTTAAAAAGGCTTCAATCTCATCTTCGGTCAGCAGACCGCGATTAAAAAGTAGCTGGGATAATATCGGAGAAAATCCGCTGTTAACAGAAAAAAAATCTTCCGGAGCAACGGGATAAGACTGCCAAATTTTTGACATAGAGAAAATGAAGATTAGTAGAAAATAGAACCAAAAGTCCAGGCCAGCATGGAAAACAGGACCAGCAAAGTGATAACCACAGTAATCGCTTTAAAAATTTTTTTTCTTTTAATTTTCATATATTTATTGCCTTTTTAAAATTTTTACAAAAGTATCGGGGGGAATTTCAACACTTCCTTTGCCAGCGGCCATCATCTTCTTTTTCCCCTTTTTCTGTTTTTCTAATAATTTTCTTTTTCGGGAAACATCGCCGCCATAAAGTTTGGCGGTCACATCTTTGCTCATTGCGCTAATTCTTTCCGAAGCAATCACTTTCGCGCCGACGGAGGCTTGGAGCTTGAGAACAAACATTTGTTTCGGCAAGGTATCCTTGAGGATTTTGACAATTTCTTTTCCTTCACGAAAAGCATCATCTCGATAAACGATTGTTGATAGCGACTCCACGACTTCCTCAGCAACGAGGATATCCATTTTCACAACATCCGCTTCGCGATAATCAAAAAATTCGTAGTTTAGGGAAGCGTAACCAGAGGAAACACTTTTAATTTTATCGTAAAAGTCTGTTAAAATGGCCGACATTGGAATTTCATAATGAAGCATGACACGAGCGTCATCTCCTTCGGCGGAAAGATATTCGGTATTTTTGTATATCCCTCTTTTCTCTTGGGCAACTTTCATAATATTACCCAAATAAGTTTTGGGGGTAATAATATCTAGCTTCACCCATGGTTCACGAATCTTTGATATTTTTGTTGGGTCTGGCAATCGCTGCGGCGTTCGCACGATAATTTCTTCACCATCGCTTTTTTGAACTTGATAAGCAACGCTTGGCACGGTGACAATAAGATCCAAATCATACTCGCGGCGCAATCTTTCTTGAAAAACTTCCAAGTGAAGCAGTCCCAAAAAACCACAGCGGAAACCGAGACCCAAAGCATCTGATCTTTCTGGCTCATAAGCCAGGGCCGCATCATTTAATTTTAATCTTTCCATTGCCTCTCTCAGTTCTTTAAAATCACTGCCTTCACGAGGAAAAACTCCAGCAAAAACCATTGGCTTTACTTCCTGATATCCATGGAGTGCTTCCAAATCTTTCCGTTCGGCTTGATTAAAAACCGTACTAATCGTATCGCCAACGCGGCAATCACCGACTTGTTTGAAACCAGTGATAATATAACCGATTTCACCTTCTTTCAACTCACCGGTTGAAAAATAATCGGGCTTAAAAATCCCGATTTCCAAAACCTCACTTTCTGCACCGGCAATAATCAAGCGAATCTTGTCACCCTTTTTGATACTGCCGTTAAAAACCCGCACATAGGCAACCACGCCTTTGTATTCATCATATTTTGAATCAAAAATAAGAGCACGAGATAAGTTCGGATTTTTTGTGGCCGGACTTTTCGGGCTGGGGCCATTTTTGATCACCGAATGCAAAATATCTTCCACTCCTTCGCCAGTTTTTCCGGAAGCACACAAAATCTCCTCCTCCTGGCAACCAATTAGTTTGACGATCTCGGCTTTGGTTTTTGGCACATCGGCAGCTGGCAAATCAATTTTGTTGACAACTGGAATAATCATCAAGTCTTGTTCAAGCGCCAAATATAAATTAGCCAAAGTTTGTGCCTGGATTCCTTGAGTGCAGTCCACAAGCAAAACGGCAGTCTCAACGGCCGCCAAAGAACGGGACACCTCATAGGAAAAATCCACGTGACCTGGTGTGTCAATTAAATTCAATTGATGGCCAGCAAAATCCATGGTTACTGGCTGAAGTTTAATGGTAATGCCCCGCTCACGCTCAATATCCATCCCGTCAAGAATTTGGTCTTTCATCTTGCGCTTATCAACGGTGCCAGTAAGTTCCAGCATGCGATCGGCAAGCGTGGATTTCCCGTGGTCAATATGGGCAATAATACAAAAATTTCTGATTTTTTCGCTTCTATTCATAAATTCATCTTACTTGATTTGCCAAAAGCGGTCAATGGATGTTGCTAATATTTGATAAATTTATAAAAAACTCTCGAGCAATTAATTCCCTCTCGCCTCACTTTGGTCTTCAACGGAAACTTTTTTGAAGCGCCAACGGCCGCGCAAAGCCGAGAAAAAGCTATCCATTTCTTCACTGCCAAGCATCTTGCAAATTAAGGCATAGACTAACGCGCCAACTAAAAATGACACTGACAATTGAACAAACACGCCATAAAATCTTGCCATATCAATATACGGCCAAACGGCAATTTTGGAAATTTGGATTGCCACGCCAGCCAAAAGCGCAGCAGCCGAATATTTCAAAGCACTGATAAAAATTGGAAAGGCGTTGAAAATCGGAATTTCCACGTACAAAAACAACCAAAGAAGAATAAAATTCAAGGCGCTAGAAACTGAAGCGGCCAAAGCCAAACCCGAAACCCCCATTCTTTGACCGAGTAACCAAGAAAGAGCAAGGTTGACTAAAACGCTCAAGCCACCGATATACAAAGGGGTTTTTGAATTATGACGGGCATAAAAAACTCTCACCAAAAGCGGGGCGGCCGCTTGAGCAACTAGTGAAGTTGAAAAAAGACCAAGGGCATTCATTGTTAAAACTGTGTCGTTCCAATCAAAAGCCCCAGTTCCCAAAACAACCCGAATAATTTGAGCTCGGAGGGTAATAATAAAAACGGTCGCCGGAATAACAAAAAACATAATTTGGCGCATGGTGGAGCTAAATTTTTTGAGCAAAATCTCGGGATTAAAAGCATTTTCAGAAAAAGATGGAAAAGCGGCAATCGCAAAAGAAACCCCGAAAATACCAACCGGAAAAGATTGAAGATTGTTGGCCAAATTAAAAATTGTCAAAGACCCCCCTGGCAGAGTGGAGGCAATAACAGTCGTGAAAAGCAAGCCAACCTGAGAAACCGCCAAGCTAAGCGTGCGCGGAATCATCATCCGACCAATTTTTCTGGTGTTTTGGTCATGCCAACGCAAAATCATTGACCATTTGAAACCGAGATGAAAAACTGCCGGGAGCTGAATTGCCGCATGTAAAAAAGCACCGATAACTACTCCCCAGGCCAAGCCATAAATTCCAAACCAGCGAGAAAGATAAAGCGCGCCGAAAATAATTCCCAAATTATAGGCCATCGGCGCCAAAGAATATACTAAAAATCTTTTAGTAGATTGCAAAATCCCCCCCAGGACGCCAGAAATCCCCAAGAACAAGGGCGACAAAAACATCACTCGCGTTAATTTTGCGGTCAAGAGTTGAGCTTCTGGCCGAAAACCAGGAGCAATAATTTTTACTAGCGGCTCAGCAAAAATTATTCCCAAAATTGAGAGAGCAAAAATGGCGAGTGACAAGAAATTTAAAACATTGCTCGCCAACTCCCAGGCATCCTTATTTTCTTCACCTTCTTTCTTTAAAAGGGTAGTAAAGATTGGAATAAACCCAGCAGACAAAGCCCCAAGAACTACCAGATTAAAAATCAAATCCGGTACCCGAAAAGCGGCATAATAAATATCCAACGATTCTCCAGCACCAAATTGACCAGCCAAGATGCGATCACGGATTACTCCTAAAAATCTGGAAAGAAGTGAAGACAGGGCCACCAAAGCTGCGGCCAAGGTAATGCTATTTATTTGTCCTCGTCGCTTTCTTTTATTCATAAATAAATTATAGCACAAACCTCCAAAAAAAATCCGCCCCTAATTCAAGGACGGATTTTTTGAAAAATCGGTAACTATTTGTATTCTTCGCGGGTTTGCTTTCCTTTGTAGCCGGTTCCAGCAGGAATCAAACAACCAATAATAACATTTTCCTTCAAGCCTTCCAGATAATCAATCTTACCATTAACCGCGGCTTCAATTAAAACGCGAGGAGTCTCCTGGAAAGAAGCTGCTGAAAGGAAACTATCGGTAGTAAGAGAGGCTTTGGTGATACCAAGCAATAATCTTTCGGCGGTCGCCTTGTCATTAGTTTCTCGGTTTGCTTTATCCAAAACTTCTTCTTCAATAGTTTCACCGGGCAGAAGAATTGTGTCACCAGCATCCTTAACTAAATAACGGGAGAACATCTGACGAGCGATGATTTCAATATGTTTGTCATTCAAAGGCTGGCCTTGGGATGAATAAACGTATTGAATTTCTCTAATAATATACTTCTGAGTTTCCAACTGCCCTTTTAATTTATACAACTCGCGTAAATCAAGACTGCCTTCGGTTAATTGGACACCTCGTTCAATCACATCACCGTCTTTTACCATAATCATTGTGCCACGCGGGATTGAAAATTCTTTAATTTTTTCAATTTCCTTAGAAATAGCAACATATTTATCCTTCACCTCAACCGTACCAGCAGTTTTGGCTTTGACGATTTCTTCGCCCACCGAGAACAGACCAGTACCCTTGGAAACATGCTTGCCATCTTCAACTAAAACTTTAACCACTAATTTTTTCTTGTCCTTAGAAGTTGCGCCGGAAGAAAGTTTAATTTCATTCTGCTTTTCCGAGAAATAATATTTGTCCTGATCTTTCCCTTGATAAGCAATGCTGAGAATCTTTGACTGAGGATTGGCAACCGAAATTTCCTTGCCATCTTTATCTCTAATTATTTTTTGAGCGAATTCAATTTTTACATTTCCAGAAACATCGGTAATCAAGGCTTTTTTCTTTGGAGAACGGGCTTCAAAAATTTCTTCAACCCGAGGCAAACCCTGAGTAATATCATCTTGACCAGCAACACCACCAGTATGGAAGGTTCTCATTGTTAACTGGGTACCCGGTTCACCGATTGATTGTGCCGCGATTACCCCGACAGTAGCGCCAAGTTTGACTGGTTTGTTATAAGCCAAATCATAGCCATAACATTTTGCACAAATTCCTTTGTGCATTTTGCAAGTCAAAACGGAGCGAACACAAACTTCAGAAATTTCTTTGGAGCGCAAATCACGCACCACTTCTTCGGTCAACAATTCTCCGGCTGGCAAAAGTTTTTTGCCATCAGTGCCTTTCAAATCTTTGGCGAGATAACGGCCGAGCATTCTCTTGAAAAAATCCTCACCGACTTTTTCACTTTCTACTTTGGTAATTATCAATCCTTCACTGTCGCCGCAATCATCTTGGGAAACAATAATATCCTGTGAAACATCAACTAAACGACGAGTCAAATAACCAGCATTAGCGGTACGAAGTGCAGTATCGGACAAACCTTTACGCACACCGTGGGTGGAAATAAAATATTCCAAAACACCAAAGCCTTTTTTGAAGTTTCCCTTCACTGGCAATTCAATAATTGCACCAGAAGGAGAAGTAACCAAACCTTTCATCCCGAGAATCTGAACTGGCTGAGCCCAAGAACCTCTGGCACCAGATTCAATCATTGAGAACACTGGTAAAATTTTGGTTAAACCTTTTTTACAAATATCAGCAATTTTATCTTTGGTCTTAGTCCATTCTTCAACTACCTTGGCGTATCTTTCACTTTCGGTCAGCAAACCTTCTTCATATTGTTCCTGAATTAATTCAACTTGAATATTCGCGGCATCAATTAACTGATCCTTTTCTGGCAAAGTCGGCAAATCACCGAATCCCCAAGACAAACCAGATTTTGTGATAAAGGCAAAACTGCGATTTTTTAAATCATCAATAAAGTGAACAGTTTCATCTTCACCATAAAGACGAAGAGCTTCACGAATCAAATCTTTCAGCTTTCCTTTGCCGATAACATCGTTGATGAAACGTAATTTATCGGGTAATACTTGATTGAAAATTACTCGGCCGACAGTAGTTCTGATTCTTTTCCCATCAGGCAAACGAACAATAATCGGTTGATGGAGAGTAATAAAATTATTTTGATAAGCCAAGTCAGCTTCATCTTCGTTGGAAAAAAACTTCAAATCTTTTTCTTCCAAATCTTTTGTTTCCGAATCCTCCAAGGTCATGTAGTAGGCACCCCAAACGATATCTTGAGATGGAGCAACGATTGGATCGCCAGTCGCTGGTTTCAAAAGATTGTGGGTGGAAAGCATCAAGTCCTTGGCTTCTTGACGAGCTTCTTTGGTCAAAGGAACATGAACGGCCATTTGGTCACCATCAAAGTCGGCATTAAAAGCAGTACAAACCAGCGGATGAATCTGAATTGCCTTACCTTCAATTAAAATTGGTCTAAATGCCTGGATACCAAGACGATGAAGAGTTGGAGCACGATTCAAAAGAACGAAAGCCTCGCGGACAGTTTCTTCCAAGATATCAAACACTTCGTCATGTCCGGCTTCAATATAACGAGAAGCGCTACGGACATTGTGAACAATCTCTCTTTTGATTAATTGGCTGATAATAAATGGCTTGAATAATTCAATTGCCATAATTTTTGGCAAACCGCATTGATCCAAATTTAATTTTGGATTAACCACAATTACCGAGCGACCAGAATAATCAACACGCTTACCAAGTAAGTTCTGACGGAAACGGCCCTGTTTTCCTTTTAGGGAATCGGCCAAAGATTTTAATTGACGTTTTTGGCCAGTGGAAGCGGTAACAGTTTTGCTGTGTCTGGCAGAATTATCAATTAAAGCATCAACTGCTTCCTGAAGCATACGTTTTTCATTTCGGCAAATAACTTCCGGGGCATTCAAATCAACTAATTGCTTGAGGCGATTATTGCGGTTGATGACTCGGCGATATAAATCATTCAAATCAGAAGCAGCAAAACGACCACCATCAAGAGCAACCATCGGCCGCAAATCTGGTGGAACAACTGGCAAAACATCAAGAATCATCCATTCCGGACGAATATTGTTGTTGCGAAAACTCTTCAAGAGTTTTAAGCGCTTAATTAGTTTATCTTTTTTAGATTCAACAGCATCTTTCAGTTTTTCCTCCAGTTTGGCAACGCTTTTTACGAGATCAATTTTTTCTAATAGTTTGCGAATTGCTCCTGCGCCAATACCGGCTTCAAAAACATGACCAAATTTCAAACTTAAAGTTTGATAGTTCTGTTCAGAAATAACTAGAAGCGGTTTGAGGTCTTTTAATTCTTTCAGAGTAGTATTAAATTCTTCGTCTAATTGTTTAGACTTTTCTTCTTTTAATTCTCCACCCTCTTTTTCAATGTTTTTCTTCTTAGACTTGTATTCGTTTTTGATTTGCTCAATGGTTGCTTCTTTCAAATCTTCATCAACTTCGGTGACAATAAAACTGGCATAATAAATAACCTTTTCCAAAGATTGAATTCCTAAATTCAACAACAAACCGATTTTAGAAGAAACACCGCGCAAAAACCATATATGAGTAGCCGGCACCTGAAGAGTGATATGACCCATTCTTTCGCGACGAACAACGCTGCGAGTTACTTCCACGCCGCACTTGTCGCAGACAATTCCTTTGTAGCGAATTTTTTTGTATTTACCACAAGCACATTCCCAGTCCTTGGTCGGACCAAAAATCTTTTCGCAGAATAACCCGTCTTTCTCCGGTTTCTGAGTGCGATAGTTAATCGTTTCCGGACGAATAACTTCACCGAATGACCAGGAAAGAATATTTTCCGGGCTGGCCAACTTCAGGCGGATGGCATCGAAATCGCTGGTTTTAATTGGATTTAACATATTTTTATGAAGCACTAAATTAGTAAGATGAGAAGATTAAGCCTCTTCAAGCGGTTCTGGTTCTTCTATATTTTCCAATTCTCCCAATTTTTCCAAACTTTCAGCATCAACAATAATTTCTGGAGCATCAACCACAAATTTGTCGCCTCTTGGCCTTCCTTTTTCTTCGGCAGCAAAAACTTCAGCTGGTGTTTCTCGTGGCACCTCCAAAACTTCATTATTGCCGAGGAGCTCAACGTCCAAACACAAGCCTTTTAACTCACGAATCAAAACGTTAAAGGATTCTGGGACATTCAGTTTTTCAATTTCTTCACCCTTAATGATGGCCTCATATGCTTTACTGCGACCAGGAACATCATCGGATTTGATGGTCAAAATTTCTTGCAAAGTATGCGCTGCGCCATACCCTTCCAAAGCCCAAACTTCCATTTCACCAAATCTCTGTCCACCAAACTGCGCTTTACCACCCAAAGGCTGTTGGGTAATAAGCGAGTAAGGGCCAATGGATCTTTGATGAATTTTGTCTTCAACCATATGGTTGAGTTTCAAAACATATTTGTAACCAACAGTAATTTTGTGATCATAAGGATCGCCAGTTTTACCATCATACAACATCACTTTTCCATCTTCCGGCAAACCAGCTTTTTTCAGTTCTTCTCTAATTTGATCTTCGGAAACTCCATTAAGAGCGGGGGTAGCAATGCGATAACCTAATTTCTTCGCAGCAAAACCAAGATGAGTTTCAAGCAACTGACCAAGGTTCATACGAGAAATAATACCAAGAGGAGAAAGAATAATATCAATCGGCGTACCATCTTCCAAATAAGGCATATCTTCTACTGGAACAATCTTGGAAATAACCCCCTTATTACCATGGCGACCGGACATTTTGTCACCAACTTGAATTTTTCGGAGATTAGCGACCGAAATCTGAATAGACTTCAAAACGCCCGCCGATAATTTGTCGCCATCTTCACGGGAGAATAATTTGATATCAACCACTTTTCCATGTTCTCCGTGTTCAAGATAAAGAGAGGAATCACGAACATCTTTGGCCTTGTCGCCAAAAATAGCGCGTAGTAATTTTTCTTCAGCTGACAAAGTAGTTTCACCTTTTGGAGTAATTTTTCCAACTAAAATGTCGCCAGAAGAAACTTCAGCACCAACGCGGATAATCCCTTCTTCGTCCAAATTTTTCAATTTTTCTTCACTGATATTTGGAATGTCGTTGGTGATAACCTCGGGACCGAGCTTGGTGTCACGAACATCAATTGTATAATTTTCAATATGAATCGAGGAGTAAGTGTCTTTGCGAACTAAATTTTCTGAAATAATTACCGCATCTTCGTAGTTGTATCCTTCCCAAGTCATGAAAGCGACCAGCACGTTGCGACCCAAAGATAATTCACCATTATCAATAGAAGGGCCATCAGATAAGACATCGCCTTTTTTTACTTTTTCTCCCATTTCCACAGTTGGATGCTGGTTGATGCAAGTAGAAGAATTGGAACGGAGGAATTTATTGAGATTATATCTAGTGACTTGTCCTTTTTTGTTTACTGTTTCAATGCAAGCAGAGTCCACTCGGGTGACATCGCCATCTTCAGTGGCAATAACTACGTGACCACTGTCGCGAGCCGCACGTGCTTCCACGCCCGTACCAACTACTGGCGCTTCGGCTTTCACCAAAGGCACAGCCTGACGTTGCATGTTTGTGCCCATCAAAGATCTCTGTCCATCATTGTGTTCCATGAAAGGAATCAAGCTGGTGGCGATAGAAATAATTTGATTAGCAGCGACGCCGACAAAATCAATTTTGGCCGTTTCTTCAGTCGCTGGTTGGCCAAATTTTCTAACTTGAAATTTGTTTACCAGAATCTTGCCAGTATCATCCATTGGAATGGTGGCATCAGCGGTAATAAACTTTTCTTCTTCAAAAGCATCAATATATAAAATTTCATTAGTCACTCGGCTACCGGTTTTCTCGTGAACAACTTTGCGGTATGGAGTTTCTAAAAATCCATAGCTATTTAAACGAGCAAAGCTGGCTAAATGTCCAACCAAACCAATGTTTGGACCTTCCGGAGTGGCAATCGGACAAATTCTTCCATAGTGAGTAGTGTGCACATCACGAACATCAAAGCCGGCTCTTTCACGAGTCAAACCGCCAGGACCCATCGCACTCAAACGACGTTTGTGTTCAAGTTCAGCAAGCGGATTGGTTTGATCCATGAATTGAGAAAGCTGAGAAGACATGAAAAATTCTTTCACGACACCAATTACCGGACGAGCATTGATGAGTTTGGTTGGGGTGATACCAGCGATATCGGAAGTGGACATGCGATCTTTGACGATGCGTTCCATTCTGGCCAAGCCAACGCGAAAACGATTCTGAATTAAACCGCCAATTGCGCGCACGCGGCGATTACCCAAATGGTCAATATCATCTTCTGGTTCTTTAGTGATATTCAAACGAATAACTTCTTTGATAATCAAAACCAAGTCTTCTTTTCGTAAAACCCGATTTTCTTTTTTGTTCGGTAAATCCAAATCAAAACGACGGTTTAATTTGTAGCGACCGACGCGGCCAAAGTCATAACGATCAAAACGGCAGAACATTGATTGGATTAATTGACGAGCATTTTCAGTGGAAGCAAGATCTCCTGGACGGATTCTTTTGTATACTTCTTGCAAACCTTCTTCTTCAGTCTTGGCGGCATCTTTTTCAATTGTTGCCTCCAAAAATCCGATTTCATCAGAAGTTTTTTTCAAATCAACATCCTTAAAAAGATTAATTAATTCTTCATCAGTCACATAACCAAAAGCACGCAACAAAGAAGTAACCGCCACTTTTCTTTTGCGGTCAATGCGCACCCAAAGAACTTTGTTTTGGTCAGATTCAATTTCTAGCCAAGCACCACGGTTTGGAATAATTTTTGCGCCATAGCATTTTTTCCCTTTTACAAATTCGGCGGTAAACATCACCCCGGCACTACGAATTAATTGAGAAACGATAACCCGCTCAATACCATTAATAATGAAAGTTCCCTTGTCGGTCATGATTGGGAAATCTCCCAAGAATACTTCCTGAGCAACGGCCTGATTGGTTTTTTTGTTTAATAAACGAGTTTTGACGCGCAGAGGCGCTTCATAGGTAATATTTTTTTCGCGACTTTCAATCTCATTGAATTTTGGTTCATCAAGATAATAGTCTTCTAAATATAACTCCAAGTCGCGACCAATAAAATCAGCAATTGGATTAATTTCATCAAAAAGTTCGGCGAGTCCCTCTTCCAGAAACCAACGGTAAGAATCTTTTTGAATTTCAATCAGGTCAGGCATTGCCATCACTTCTTGGTGGTCGGAAAAAAACTTTCGACCGCCACTTTTTTTTGCTGGTTGTGTATTAGCCTGAGACATAAATTTATGTAAAAAAATTTATAAACTATTTAAAAACTATTGGAGAGAATGCGATAAACCCTTATCAACAAAAAAATCTCAAAGCCGATCGGTTTGAGTTAACGATATCGCAAATTATGATTTTTTTTGAGTAATCACGGAGCGAAGGCCGCCCAAAAAAGATAAAAAACCTGTGCGCACATGGCTTTTATTTTTACAGGGTGGGAATATTTTCTGTCCTAAATTGTCTTGATTCTTATAATATAAAATTATTTATGTTTTGTCAATACACAGTTTATCCACAAAATATCAACCGAGCAAAGAACCCAGTTCCTCGCGTGCCACCAAGCGGTCATCCCAAGGAATTTTTTCGCCATTTTTTAAACAAATAAACTGTTCGCCACCTTTTCCGGTGATTAAAACCAAGTCTTCTTCGCGTGCCTCTTCAAATGCTCGACGAATTGCTTCTCGCCTATCTAGTATTTTTATTAAATCTTCGCCAATAATTTTTCCAGCTTCTTCTGCTCCAGTGGCAACAGCATCAATAATCTCTTGAGGATCATCATCATAAGGGTCTTCATTAGTTACTATCACTAAGTCGGCTTTTTCGCCAGCAAGTCTGCCAAGGATTGGTCGTCTGGCAGAATCTCGCCCACCACCAGTTGAACCAAGAACATGAATTGTCCTTTGGTGGGGGATAAGTTCCATGGTTTCATAAAGCTTCTCAAGAGCACGTGGCTCAAAAGCATAATCAACGACCACCATAAAATTCTGGCCGGCATCAATCCGCTCCATTTTGCCGACCAAGCCCGATACTTCCTCCAAGCCAATCTGCGCTTTTTTAAGAGACAAATCCAGTCCAGCGCAAATAGCCAAAACAGCAGTAGCATTCTGAGCATTAAATACTCCCAGTAACTTCAGATTGACTTTCTGCTCCAATATTTTTTCAGCATCAAAATCTTTTTGGTTAGCTGACCGCATCAAAGGAAAAAAAGAGAAAGAAGTGCCCGTGGCAGAAGTTTCGGCATTATTATAAAAAAATAACTCCAAATCTTTGGCTATTGCTTCAGAAAATTTTCCCAAATCAACCTCGCCTGGATGACCGTTTAAAAAGGCGATTTTCCGTTCACTCCAAAATGACGAAAAATATGGAGAATTTTCGTCATCACCATTAACAATAATAGTTTTTTTAACGCGATTTAAACTTAATTTCTGCAACTCACTTTTTGGCCGAACAACTTTTTTCTGATCATTAATATATTTTGTGCGGCAAAATGACAAATGTCCAAAAAGTCTTCCTTTGGCAATTTTATAGGCTTCAAAACTACCATGCGACTCTAAGTGTTCAGGATAAAGACCGGTGAACAAAAGGAGGTCAAAATTAATAAAACGATGACGGAATTGGCGGATTCCTTCGGAAGTACTTTCAATAATTGCAAATTCGCAACCGTTTTTGGCCATTGTGCGAATCATCCTCTGGGTAAAAAAGCGACCGACCATGGTCATTTTTTTGTCATTAAGCCATTCTTTTTCGCCATCAGAAAACATTGCAGTGGAAGTGTAACCGACTTTATATCCCATTGCTCGCAAAGCACGAGCCAGAAGATAAACGGTGGAAGTTTTCCCGGTTGTTCCAGTTACCCCAATAACAATCAAGCGATCGGAGGGAAAGCCGTGGAAAAAAACCGCCACAAAACTGAGGATGAAATGATAAACCGGTTGAAGCGCGCGAAAGAGACGGCGAGGAATTAATTTTTTTATTTTGCTTAACATACTGAATAATTTTAGCGCGAAAGACTGAAAAAAGCAAAAAACACTTGGACATGGTTTAGTGTAAGGATATATTTTTTGGATAAAACGAAAAATCTCCCATCAAGAGAGCTCTTTTTAAAAAAACTTTTTATGTTTAGTGTGAAAAATAATCTTCTTCGTCAGCTACTGGAGCTTTTTTTATTTGTGACGTTTTTCTTTTACTATCTGGCTTAATTCATAATCGGTTAAAGCTGTAATTGGAACCTTTTTTCTTAAACTTTTTGCCAACAGACCATCTTGCGTATTATCGGCAATTTCCGAACAATATTTCCCAGCTATTTCATTATGCAGCTGCCATGGTCGATTAGGAAAAGAATCAGAACATCTTATGCCAAAATTGTACCTCTTACTTGAATTTATTATAACTTCTTTCCCTAAACAGCTATCATATTTTATCTTTTGCTCTAAATATTCCGCTGAATTTTCCCATTTCTGTTGTTCATCATAAACTTTTTTGCTAAAACAATCCCAAAAAATATTTTCCCTTGATATGGACACTTCTACTAACCTTTTTTTATTTTCTATTATATTATATCTACTACTCTTATTTGCAAGATAAAAAATACTAATCGACAACAATAACACACCCAGCACGATCATCAATTTTTTTTTAACAAAAAACTTTTTAAATTCATAAGTAATTTTCTGAAATATGTTTTTTCCTTCAGCCTTTCTTCTTAATTTGTTTGCTGATATATCATATTTATTCTCGCAGGAAGACCCACTGCTTGCTAAAAAAATAAATAACGTTACCCATCCGATCACGGGAATAAAGCTAAATAAAAACCACCAACCACTACGATTAGTGTCATGTAATCTTCTTATTGTTACTGCTATTGTTGGTGTTATTATAAACAGAAACCAAATTATTAAGACTGGCAGAGAATTGATCCGGCCAACAATATAGCTGAGTATAAAATTGACAAAAAAGAATATCCAATATTCGCTAACGGAAGCGCGCCCCTTGAAAGTAGCGAATTTATTAAATGGTTCTAAGTAATAATTCATATTGATTTATTATTTTTTAATGTGAAAAATAGTCTTCCTCGTCATCTAGCACTGGCTTCTTCTCTTTTTTTTCTTCCACCACTTCTTTCGCATGTTCTTCTTCCGCAAGGTGAATATCTTCTAAAATTTCTTCTTCATACTCTTCGGCAGTCTCTGGCTCATCTTCAATAATTTCCTCTTCGGCTTCCGGCGAAAAAATTTCATCAACTAGTTCTTCGTCTGAATCTTCGGTCTCTGAAGTTTCTTCCTGCTCGTTATTTCCAAAGTCTAAAACGCCATCATCACCTTCCTCGCCACCGAGATAGTGATCAGGAGCCACAGAGTTAACTCGACTATGTACTGGCGAAACCGGAATCCCTGCTTCGTAATCGTCTTTGCTAATTAAAATTTCACGTGGCTTTGAGCCGTTGGAAGGACCAATCATTCCGGCTTCTTCCATCATATCCAAAATTTTTGCCGCCCTTCCATAGCCGATACTTAAACGACGCTGTAATAAAGAGGTGGATGCTTTTCCAGCTTTAATCACAATTTCTTTTGCCTCTTCCATTAAATCATCCTCATCTCCATAACTGCCGTCCATACCAACTCCGGCCACGCCGCTAACTTTTTGCCTTTCGGTCACTCCTTCAAGGTAGTCCACCTGCCCGCTCTTTTCCTTTATATAATTAATAACGTCTTTGATTTCCTCATCACTCACATAAGCACCCTGAATGCGTTTTGGCTTGGAAAGTTCTGGGGTGGTTAGAAGCATGTCCCCTTGTCCCAATAATTTTTCCGCACCAGAAATATCCAAAATAGTTTTTGAGTCCACTAGCGAGGTGACGGCAAAAGCGATGCGAGCCGGAATGTTTGCTTTGATTAAACCAGTAATAACATCAACGCTCGGTCTTTGAGTAGCCAAGATTAAATGAATACCAACCGCGCGAGACATTTGGGCCAAACGAATAATTGCCGCTTCCATTTCTTTGCCGGCCGTCATCATAAAGTCAGCCAACTCATCAATCACAAAAACAATATAGGGCATTTTTTCTTTACCGCTTTCATTATAGCTGCTGATATTTCTTTTACCTGATTTGGCCAAAGACTCAAAGCGGCGGTCCATTTCATTTAAGCACCATTTTAAAGCATTAATGGTTT
>CAYSIJ010000002.1:0-13172 GCA_964431155.1 uncultured Gammaproteobacteria bacterium | reverse complement strand
AACTGGTGCAAGCGCATGGCCATGCCGGCCAGCATTTTGCGGCAGAGATTGTGGTCGCGTTGCAACTCCTCGAATACCGCGGCTTTTGAAACATGGAGCAGTAAAGAATCCGTCAGGGCCTGCGCAAAAACAATATAGGGCTTTTTTTCTTTGGCCTCCGCGTTATAACTAGCAATATTTTTTTTACCGGTAGCATTCAAAGTGTCATAACGGCGATTCATTTCGTTGAGACACCACTTCAAGGCATTAATTGTTTTGCTCACTTCGGTAATAACCGGCACCAAGAGATGAGGAATGCCATTATAGATCGGCAACTCCACCCGCTTCGGATCAACCATAATAAAGCGCAAGTCCTCTGGATTGTTTTGATAAAGCAAAGAAACAATAATAGTGTTTAAACAAACTGATTTCCCAGAATTAGTCGCCCCAGCCACTAGTAAATGCGGCATGCGAGTAATGTCATAACTCCAAGAAGTCCCGGAAACATCTTTCCCAAGAGCAATCATTAAATTATTTTTGCGATTGCGGAAAACGTCATCATCTAAAATTTCCCTCAAGCCAACAAGTGCCTTGGCTTTATTTGGCACTTCAACACCAACCAAGGATTGCCCAGGAATCGGCGCTTCAATTCTAATCGGATGAGCGGCTAAGGCGAGCGATAAATCGTTATTGAGAGTGGTAATTCTTGCCACCTTTACCCCTTCGGCTGGTTTAAAAGTATATTGGGTGACTGTCGGCCCGACTTTTGTTTCTCCCATTTCCACCATAATGCCGAAATTTTCTAAAGTATGTTTAATTTTTAAAGCGCCGGCAGTTGTGTCGCCACCGATGGCTTTGGTTACCTTGTTGTTTAATAACTCCAGCGGGATATCAATTTTTACGGTCTTTTTAGGCCAAACAATCTTCTCTTGAGTTTTCTTCTCGGCATCCTTGAATTTTGCCGGTACTACTTCTTGGTTTTCTAAACCTTCAAAATCTTCCGCATGAGCTGAAACTGGTTTTTGCTGCCAAACTGCTAATATTTTTTTGCTCAAAGCACTGGCGGTTTCTTTTGCAGTATTTTTTGGTGTTTCCTCGTCCTCATCCTCTTCATCTTCAGCTTCTTCCTCCTTATTTTTCCCACCAGAAAAAGCTCTCAGAATTTTTGCCCAGATACTTTCGCGGCCGATGATTTTGGCAAGAGAAGTATTAAAAACAATGACGATTGAGAGTAACAATAAACAGCCCAAAACTAAAACTCCGCCCCAAAAACCAAAGAGATAAAAAAATAAGCGAGACAAACCCC
This sequence comes from uncultured Gammaproteobacteria bacterium, assembly GCA_964431155.1. GTDB lineage: Bacteria > Patescibacteriota > Patescibacteriia > Patescibacteriales > UBA12465 > CAINDR01. The sequence continues at coordinate 11,887 of CAYSIJ010000002.1, read as the reverse complement.
AGCCAAAGTAGCCGCCGCCAGAACCAAGCGCCGCTCTCGCTTCCCAAGTCATTGGATCAAACCAAAAATGAAAAAGAGTTTGCACGGAAATAAATAGAAGAAAAAGCCCGAGATAATCATTAAATTTTATTTGATATTTTTTTGCCAAGGAAAGAAGCCCGCCCCAAGCTAAAAAGAAAAAAGGAATCAACCATTTACCAAAGCCAAAAGCGAGGCCAAGCCAATGAGAAATAAATTGGCCAAATTTGCCCGACAAATCAAACAAACCAAGCAAGCTCAAAAGCCCAAAAGCGAAAATAGCCAAGATAGCAATACTCTTTTTGGCTCGGTCACCCAACTCCAAGCGAGGGGTAGAAATATATTCTAATGGGTTCTTGGCGGCAGATTTTTTTGAATTTTTCTTACTCATATCAAAATTATAGCAGTTAGCTTAGTTTATCTCAATGTCAATAAAAACAATCTCCGGGAAACGATCTTTGATTTTCTTCTCAATTTCGTCAATTTTTTTGCCAACTAGGCGTGGCACTCGGTCCATATATTCAACGCAAAACTTCTTAAATTCTTCCGGATCGCCCTGGACCTCTTCATACTCATTAGCGATAAAGTGATGGCGATCCAAATCTTTAATCATCGCCGAGGCATTAAATTCTACATCGCATTTGACTAAATATTTATCGGCATCAAAAACTGCCGATTTGAAATCATAAATTTTTTCAATGGAAGGATCTGACAAAAGTATTTCTTTCACTTCTTCTGCCATCTTTTGGGGAATAGACTTGGTAATTAAAAAATGCCGGTTTTTGTTAATCAACACGATAGCCACTACGCCAAGTAAAATACCAATCAGAATAGAACAAATAGCATCCCAATAATGATGGCCTGTGTAGCGGGTCAAGATAATACCAACCGCCGCAATTAAGACGCCCAACACAGCCAATCCATCTTCCATCACCACTGCCAAGGTGGTCGGGTCAGCATCACGATTAATTGTTTTCCATTTGGCTCGGGGAAAGTTTTTTTTGATTTCTCGGACTGCCAACCAAAGAGTAAAAGATTCAATTAAAAAAGAAACTGCTAAAATTACGATTACCCAGTTGCTATAAGTAAAAGTATGACCGTTAACCAAAACATCAATTCCATGGTAAACAGTCACCCCGCAACCCAGAAAAAAAATACCGCAAGCAGAAATTAAGGCCCACATATAGCGCTCTCGTCCATGTCCATAAGGATGCTCTTCACTCGCTTTCTTTTGCGATCGTTGTAACCCAACAAACAAAAGAAATTGATTGGCTGTATCCGCAAAACTATGGATTGCTTCCGAAAACATTGAGCCAGAGCCCGTCATTAAAAAACCAGCAAATTTTGCCAGGGTAACAACAAAATTTCCAGTAAAAGCGGCGATGACCGGCAAGCGACCAGTGTGGTGAGTACTTTTCATAAATATCTAAATTATTTTAATTTTAATAATTGACCAATAAATTTCTCTTGTCGTGTTTTTATTAATAATTTCTTTTTAGTAAATTTTGAGAAATAAAAATCTTTTCTGGCCATCACTTCTTTGGCCCGCTTTAACAATTTTCCATTTTTTAAGTCTGCTAATTCTACGACTAATTCTGGGCAACCGATAAAACGAGCGAAGTTGCGATTCCGCAAATCATAGGCGACATTTATTTCTGGCGTTAAAGCTCCAAAAGCAAGAACGCAAGAGTGGAGCATCATTCCAACTACCAGGTCCAACTTACCATAAACATATTTTTGTTCTTTGGGTGATAAATCTATTATTTTTAAACCTTTGATTTTTAAATCGGGATAAATTTTATCTTCGCCGGGATGATGTTTTAAATAATAAACAGTTGCACCAAATTCTTTTTGAAAATATTCTGCAGTTTCCCGATAGGCACGTAAAATATCATCATGCCACAGACCAAATCCCAACCAACCAGAATAATTTAAATTTAAACCAATCCTCATCCCAGGTGCTAATTTTAATTTCCTTGGAAATTCTTCTTCCAGTAATACTGCCGGATCACCGATTACCGAAATTTTTTCGCTTTTAACTCCCTGGCTAACTAAAAATCTTTTTGTGTAATTTTCCCGCACACCAATTAATCTAGCTTTTTTAACCAGTGCGGCAATACTAGCACGCTCTATTTTTGACAAAGCCCTGGCTCCCACCTCTCTGATATAGCCGACACCAAAAACAACAAGCGGTTTTTTCAGCCCACTAATCATCTTTGGATTGAATGGTAAAAAATAACGATAAAAAACACCGCCACCACCAAAAATAATAAAATCGGCTTGGTTAAGTTGATCTAATTTTTGGCCATCAAAATCTTTTAAAACTTCCACCGGAAAATCGGAAATCAAGACACCAGGAAAGCTCTGGCGCAAAAGATCCTGAACCGCGATCACAATCGCTAAATCACCCTTGTTGTCTTGGTCCCAGACATGGATGTGGGCAATTTTTATCTTTTTCATATTCCCTTCCTTAATTTTTATAATTAACCATCAGATTCTGGGCATTGCGGCCAGTTTTCTGCCGTTCACGGATAGCCGACAACAACTCACAGCCATTCACCGGTGAAGGACGATGGTTCAAAAACCAATAAACTGCGGTTCTCAAAGCCGTCCAATCATAATAGAGATTAATCCGTTTTTGTAAATTTTCATCCAATTCACGACCGGAAGCACGCAAATATTCTGCCAAAAAAAGTTTCTTAATTTTATTAGCAAACTCCAAATCTTCAACTTTGCGAACAATCTTATATTCTATCTGTTGGATAAAAGCACCCAAATCGCGAGCAAAATCCGCTGGCGAAAAATCAGTGAAATCAACTAAACCAATCTTATCAGAGCTGACTTTGATAATATTTTCTGGATGAGCATCGCCATGGATTAAAGTTCTCTGGCTAGCACTGGGAAAAGTTTTCTCTTCACGACGAACACATTCCTGATAAAAATCGGCCAAATCTTCACATTCACCATTTTTGTAACGCTCGGCTAATTCAAAATAAATAAATTTTTCTCCTGGCACAACCGTGGAAATTCGCTGGTTATTCGGATTAAATTTGAAATTGGAGTCAATCGGCAGTTGGTGTAGTCTGGCAAACATTCTAGCGGCGCCAAGAACCAAAGAAGTAATTGCTTCTTTATCTCCTTTCTTAATGTAATGGAGCAAGGTCTTGCCAGACAAAGCCCGATAAAACGTAGCGGAAAATTCCGGGGAAAAAAATAACGGACGAGGCAATTTTATTTCCTCACCAGGAAAATTCTTGTCCCAAAGATAGCGCAAAGTACTCAAAACATTTTCCCGGGGTTCTTCACTATGTGCCGAACAAACGATTTGAATCTTTTTTTCTTCTCCTCGGAAATTTTTCCAAAATAAATCATAACTGAAAACCACGTGATAGGTGGTTTCCCAAATCATTTTTTTGTAGGGAGTAATTTCAACTTTCTCAATTTTTTTGATTTGCGGATAATGCGGCAAAACTTTTTCAGTAAACAATTCTTTGACAAATTCGTTATCTAGTAAAGAGTAAATCTTATTCATAAAAACTAAAAATATTTTTTCCAATGTTTCGTCCAAACTAAAGAGCGCAGGCGAGAAGCAAGTTTTTCGGCAGTAATTTTTTGACGACGAGTTTTTTTGTTTTCCAGCGACCGCACTGCACGAAGCAAATCGTTGACGCCGCGTTCCAGTTCATCGGGACTCCAGGCCAACGGTCCAAAATGACGAGAAAAATCATGCCCGCTGGTCCACCACCAAGCGCAACTTGCTAGCCCACGAGATAAATGCCAGCGAGCCCAAGAAAAACCAGAATCTTTGGGATTTTCATGGACAATTTTTGTCGCCAGCTCCGCCAGATTCCAAAGAACCTTATGAATCTCATTTTTTTTGCCATCCCAAAGAGCATAGGGATTTTTTGCTGAAATTTCCCTTTCGCTACTCTCCCAGGAACAAGCACGCAAAATAACCGTTTCTGGATTAGTGGTCAAAGCAACGAAATCGCTAAGCGTCCCAGTTGCCAAACGTAAATCTTTAGAAATCTTTTCAAGTTCAGCGGTTGGATCTTCATGGCGCAAACCATATAATTCAGCATCACTGGCTGTGACAATTGTTTCCGACCGGCCAATCTCTAATGATCGGAGCAGGTGATCGGGGGCATATTTTGTTGACCAAGCCCGATTACGAAAAACTACTTTGAGCCCGCTTGCCTTGTCACGATAAGTTTTTAGAGCTTCAAAATCATAAAGGTTGCGATGACTGAACGCAATCGGATCAAGAATGAGATATTCGTAGCCAAGACTTTTAATAATTTTTGCCACGCTTGCTGAATAAGCCATTTCTGGCAAGAAAAAGCCGCGGGGGCGAGAAATTCCCAAATATTTTTTTAAGATTTTTTCCTGCTCTTTGATTTGAAAAATAATCTCTTTTTCCGGCAATAAAGGTAAAAAAGCGTGGTAAGCAGCCGTGCCAACAATTTCAATCCGTCCAGATTTTACTAACGGTGCCAAACGAACAGAAAAATCTCCCAAGCCACCCTCCTCTATTCTTTCCAATAAACAACCGGAAACATTAATAGTCATCCTTAAATTCTGGTTCTCTTCAAAAAGACGCAAGAGACGAAAATAACTTTTATCCGCCGCTTCCTTGATTATCTCCGCTTCAATATTAGCTGGCTGATAAAAATGTAGAAAATTAAACCATTTCATAAATTAAAAGCGTAAAGTCTTGCGATAAAGCTCAACATACTTTCGGGCCTGGATATTCCAGCTATTAGACTGCCTCATTACTCGTTTTAAAAATTCACGCCAATCTTTTTTGTTTTTATAATTTTCCAAAGCACGAATAATCGCTCCAAAAAATTGCCAAACATCTTCAGATTTAAAAGTGAAACCACTACCTCTTTTGGTGGTCGGAGAATAATTTTCTACTGTGTCATAAAGCCCACCAATTTCCCGCACAATCGGAATACAGCCATAGCGCATGGCGATTAATTGATTAATGCCGCATGGTTCATGATTGGATGGCAACAAAAAGAAATCCGACCCAGCATAAACTAGCGTCTCATATTTTTGATTGGCTTCATGAGAAGGAATTAGCACCATTTTCCGCGGATGCTTTTTGGCAATTTTCGCCAGCTCTTTCAAATAATTTTTATCGCCAGAACCAATAATAATAAATTGCACATCCAATTTCAAAAGAGTTGGCATGAGCTCAATAATTAATTCAAAACCTTTTTGAAAAGTCACCCGAGAAGTCGTGCAAAAAATCGGCACACTCTCATCTTCTGGTAAACCAAATTGTTTTTGCAAAAAAAGCTTGTTCTCTTTTTTTATTTCAGGGCTGGTGTAAGAATATTTTTTAAAAATTGCTTCGTCTTTTTCTGGATTGTAGGCATTATAATCAATGCCGTTAATGATTCCAAAAAGTCGATCTTCTCGCTTTTTTAAAATCCGATTCAAATCTTGACCAAATTTCTTGGTCATGATTTCGTTGCGATATTGTTCACTGACCGTGTTCACGGTATCAGCCGACATAATGCCGCGCTTGGCAAAATTTATTTTTTCAATTGCTGGATTGGAAATATGCGGCAATCTCTTGCGCCCAAAATCTCTTTCTTCGGTTGGAATTTCCCACCAATTATGACCGAGCTGGAAAATTAAATTATGAATCGTAAAAACCGTTTTTGATTTTTTTAAAGTTTTTGAATAGCGAAAATCGGTTTTTAAGTAATAAGGAATCAAGCCAGTTTGCCAATCGTGACAATGGACAATATCGGCCTCAAACTTTAATAAAGAAATTAATTTTAATGCGGCAACGCTAAAAACCAAGAAACGCGCGTTTTCTTTTTCTGAACCATAAATTTGTTTGGAACGAGAAAAAAAAGCGGCCTGCTCAACAAAATAAACTGGCAGGCCTTCCATTAAATAACCTTGCCAATAATTAACAGTGACCGTTTCGGAAGAATTCAAATAAATTTTTACATCCTTAAAAAGCAGTTTTAATCCTTCTTCTTCCTTGCTAATAACTTTCCCATAGAGAGGAGTAATGATAAAAACATCATGGCCAAGCCGTTTCAAGGCTTTTGGCAAACTACGCGCCACATCACCTAGACCGCCAGTTTTTGAAAAAGGAGCGACCTCAGAAGCGATGTGAACAATTTTTAGTTTCTTGGCCATAAAAATAATTTAACAAGCCTCGAGACGAGCTCCACTGGCGCAAATAGCGAGAGCTAGTGCATCGGCGGCATCATCTGGTTGCGGCAATTTTTCTAAACTTAAAATGGCTTTCACCATTTTTTGAACTTGTAGTTTCGGAGCGGCACCATAGGAACAAACGGCGGCTTTGACTTGAGATGGCGTAAAATTCACAATCGGCACTTTTTTTTGTTTAAGGGCCAATAATGAAACGCCGCGGGCCTGGCCGACAATCAAAGCGGTGGTAACATTTGTATTAAAAAATAATTGCTCAACGGCCGCCAAGTCCGGTTGGTAGCGCTCCAGCAAAGAGTTCAAATCTTGATAGAGCATTTCTAAGCGCTCCCCTAAACCAATTTTTTTTGGAGTTTTAATTGAACCATAGGCCAAACAAGTAATTTTCCCCCGCTCCACTTTTATTACGCCAAACCCAGTGTCAGCAATGCCCGGATCAATCCCCAAAATTATTTTTGACATAAAGTGATTTAGAAATCGGCGTTGGTGTAAAAATCGCTGACATCTTCATTGTCCTCCAACTCACTGATAAATTTTTCTAATTTTTGAATATCATCTGTGCTAGTAACCGCCAATTTTTCTTTGGCGACATATTCAATTTCTGCAGATTCAGTTTTTAAATTTTTAGTCGCCAGAAAATCAATCATTTTTTGAAAATCTTTCAATTCCGTCAAAATCGTCAATCCTTCCTCCTCTTTTTTAATGTCATATACCCCCTGGTCAATCAATTCAAGCTCAAAGTCCTCAAAATTTATCTTTTTTTCCTTGAGTTCTTCTTCGGAAATTAGAAAAACACCCAATTGATCAAAATTCCACATCACTGCACCAAAAGACCCGCCATTTTTGCTAAAAAGATGACGAACGGTGCTGGCACTGCGATTTTTGTTGTCGGTCACACATTTTACAATAAATTGCGCACCCAAAGAACCAAGACCTTCATAATATAATTCTTCTAAGGCCACCCCACCTAATTCGCCGGTGCCTTTTTTGATTGCCCGCTCAACGTTGTCTTTTGGCATGTTTGCGGCCCGCGCCTTTTCAATGGCCGTCCGAAGTGCTGGGTTGGCTTCTGGGTCACCGCCCTTTTTAGCGGCAAGCGAAATGTTGTTGGCTAATTTAGTGAAAATTGCCCCTCTTTTAGCATCAACTAATTCTTTTTGGCGATGTGTTGTCGCCCATTTGGAGTGTCCAGACATAAAAATATAAATAGTGAATTCTAAATATAATACGCCCTCATCTTAACCCAAATTGAAATAAAAATCAATATCAACTATAATTAAATTATCAATAAAATTGGGTAAAAAATCATTTATGAAAAAAGAAACTCTCCCATCATTAAGCGACGTTGTTCTAGCTGCCGTTGGATATTTAGCAAAAACTCACCCGCCAAAATTAGTAGCAAAAAGTTTCAAATTCCCTTTAGTTATCGGCAGTGGGAATGCTTTTAACGCTGGGCAGATAATTTTTAGCGGACAGAAGGCTTTGTTCGCCAACGAAAGCACTTTAAATGATTTAATAAAAAATTATAAAGATTTTATTTCCCAAAAAATCATTACTGACGCGGTGATTATTTCGGCTTCTGGCGAAAAAGATTCCGTTTGGGAAGTAAAATTGGCAAAAAAACTGGGATTAAAGACTTCTCTTTTTACCTGCTCACCAGAATCTTCCGCGGCCAAACTAGCAGATAGGGTATTTGAATATCATAAATTAGCCGAACCCTATACTTACAACACCTATACTTACCTGGGAATGATTTTGAGCTCCACTCTTGAAGACCCAAAAATAATTTTAAAGCATCTAAAAGCCTTGAGATTGCCAAAAAACTTTAGCGAACACCATTCTTTTGCCTTTGTTTTGCCAAATAAATTCGCGGCACTCACCCCGATGTTGGAAATAAAAAGAAATGAGTTGTTCGGCCCAAAACTTTCTTTGCGAGCCTTCACAGAAGGCGAGGCACGACATGCCAAGTTTGTGATTCGTGATGAAAAAGAATTAGTAATTAGTTTTGGAAAAAATCTTTATTTCGGACACCCAAAACACCGCTGGGAAATTAAATTACCAAAAAATGCGGATTACGGCTTGATGATGGCAATTACTTATTTTTTGGTTGGCCAAATTCAAAAAAACAAACCAGCTTGGTTTGAAAAAAATATCTATAATTTCTGCAATGATTACGGCTGGAAACCTTATGGCGGAAATAAACCTTTTGAAGTGATAGTGAAATAAAGCGAAACCATAAAAAAGGAACGAATCAAATCGCTCCTTTTTTAATAAATTTTGTTATAACGGAGAATAAACTTTATTTATTTTTTCTTCCCTTGATTCTTCACCTTCTCAATTGCTTCTTTCAATTTCTTCGGGCTTGCCAAATAATAATGCCTGATAGGTTTTAAATTCTTATCAAATTCATAAACCAGAGGAATCGCCGTGGGAATATTTAGATTTAAAACTTCTTCCTCGGAAAGATTATCCAAATATTTTACTAAAGCGCGCAAACTATTTCCTGAAGCGGCAATAATTATTTTTTTACCTTTTTTTAAATTCGGCTTCACTTCCTTTTCCCAAAACGGAATCACCCGAGCCACCACATCTTTCAGACTTTCGGCTAAAGGCACTTTTATTCCCTGATAACGAGAATCACCTTTTTGATTGTATTTATTTTTGTCATCAATTTTTGGTGGACGGATGTCATAGCTTCGACGCCAAATTAAAACTTGCTCTTCGCCAAATTTTTTGGCCATTTCTTGTTTATTTAAACCTTGGAGATTGCCGTAATGCCTTTCATTCATTCGCCAATCACGAACAACTGGCACCCACAAAGAATTTGTTTCTTCCAAAACCACATTTAAAGTCTTAATTGCTCGGGTCAAAAGTGAAGAATAAGAAAAATCAAAAGAAAAACCCTTTTTCTTTAAATAGGCTCCCGCTTCTTGAGCTTCTTGAAGCCCCTTTTCACTTAAATTAACGTCCGTCCAGCCAGTGAACAAGCCTTTCTGATTCCACTCACTTTCGCCATGGCGAATTAAAACAATTTTATACATAGAATTTAGATAAAAATAAGTAATCTTAGGATATTTTAACAGATTTTTTAGAAAAAGAAAATTGACGCGTTAGGGCCCGCAATGATAGTATTAAAAGCAGAAAAGTCATGGAACCAGAAAACGAACAACCAAAAAATCCGAAACTCGCAAAAGCCGCAATCAACTTCTTGTTGAGCGCGGTAAAATTTTTGTTATTTATCAAAAAAATTGTCGCGCTTTTGATAAATTTGATTTCCAAATTCATTGCTTGGATTTTTCGCTTGGTTTTGAAACGTCCATTAATTAAAATTTATTATTGGATTTTTCGTTTTAAAAAAGAAGGATTGATTGAAAAATCGGTCTTTGATATCGTCCGCAAAAAATTACCTCACTTTTTGATTGCTTCTTTGGTTTTTATTAGTTTCCTTGCTAATCTCGGACAACCGAACAAAATTTCTGCCGTCACTGAAAATATGTCCAAGACTACCATGGCCCAATTGGTCGCTGGCGAATTTAGTAATCTTGAACAAGAAGAAATGATTGAAGAAACTCTGAACCCAGAAAGCATCCATGGTTACACCAACGACAAATATTCCCAGGACCCAGGCGTTTTAACCAACGAAGTACCAATAACTAATGAAACGATTGATTACGAAGAAGATCAATTCGTCTTGGAGCGAAATGTTGATTATCTGAGCAAACCTTATTTGTGGAACTCCGGCGCTAGTAGTGGCAACACCGGAAATGGCGAAGTGCCAAAAAGAAATAGTGTTATTTATTACACAATAAAAAATGGCGAAACAGTCAGCGCGATTGCCCGAGCTTTCGGTTTAAGCGTTAATACTATCCTTTGGGCAAACAACCTCGGTCCACGCAGCTTAATTCAGCCTGGAAGTCAGCTAACAATCTTGCCTCAAAATGGAGTGCTTTATACTGTGGTAAAAGGCGATACAATCGGAAAAATTGCCAGAAAATACGGCGTTAGCGAGAGTACTTTAATCAACGGCAATAACCTGGGAACAAGTATTGCTGTTGGCCAAAAAATTATTGTTCCTGGAGGACGACTATTATCAGAAACCACTGCTGTCACCAAAACAACAAAAACAAACAGCTACACTGGTATTTCCGTAATTAAAGATTTGGTAAAATCACCAACCACCAAAGTGACGGGTGGAAGTATGGCCTGGCCAACTGTCGGCCATCGAATTACTCAATATTATTCTTGGCGCCACACTGGGCTAGATATTGGCAACAAAGTAGGCACACCTCTTTATGCCGCTGCTGCCGGTACCGTGGAATTTGCTGGTTGGAGTAATGGCTATGGAAACAACGTTGTTATCAATCATGGTGGCGGAAAGAAAACTCGCTATGCCCATGCTTCAAAATTATTTGTTTCAGCAGGGGACAAGGTTGAGCGCGGTGAAAATATTGCAGCGATGGGTTCAACTGGCTGGTCAACTGGCCCGCATATTCACTTTGAAGTAATGGTTAATGGTGTAAAATATAACCCATTGAATTATATAAAATAAAAAATATGAAAATTATTCTCGGAATTTTAGTTGCCTTCGGCGGTACGATGATGGTTTTAAAAACGGAATGGCTTCTAGAAAATTTCGGACGAATGTCCTGGTTTGAAGAGAAACTCGGAACCGAGGGCGGCTCACGTCTTGGTTATAAACTAATCGGCTTAATCATTGTTTTTATCGGAATTTTAATGATGACTGGTCTATCAGGATCTTTTACTAATTGGGCTTTAAGCCCACTAATCAACGCTGGAATTGGTGGCTAAACTCTGGGGACTAGACAAAAAATAAATTAAATAATAAAATAAAGCGACGGTCAAACAAAAAAAGATTGCCGCTAACGCGGGCCCTTAGCTCATCTGGTAGAGCACCTGCTTTGCAAGCAGGGGGTGGCAGGTTCGAGTCCTGTAGGGTCCACAAACATAAAATTCCACTCAATGTGGAATTTTTTGTTTGCAGAAAATAACCAAGGACTCGAAAGCCGGACCCGCCCTGGGCGGGGAGGCCGGGCTAGGGTGCTTGCTTTTTGCCGAGCAAAGCGAGAGCAAAAAGCTTAGCAACCGGAGCCGAGTCCTGTAGGGTCCACACTAACTAAAACAACTCCACAAACGTGGAGTTGTTTTAGTTAGAAAGGGAGAATCCAAGGACGAGAAAGCCAGAGGCAGTATCCGCCAAAGGCGGACTGCTGAGGCCAAGCCAGGGCGCTTAGTGAGCGAAGTTCGCGATTTTAGCGAACGAGCGAGACTAAAGCGACCGTGACCGAGTTCTATATTTATTAAATATTTATTAGTTAATCGCCAAAATTTTATCACTGCTATGAAATAATAAGTTCCTGGGCCCGGCATGGTTGCGAGCTCGAATTTAACACTTGAGTCTCCGGGGTTCAATTCCCCGCGGGTCCACGGGCGCGTTAACAACAAATGCCATATATATAATTTATTTTGACATTCAAAAATTTTGTGCTACACTTTAATCGTTAAATTCGAGCTCAATCGCATCCATGTGAGACAATCGCATATTTCCAAATCCTCCCCAATAAGGGAGGTTTTTGGTTTAAAATTAAAAAAAATCTTTATGTTTTAGGTACACACATATGGCGGTTTTAATTATTCATTAAAACCATCTCAT
>CAYSIJ010000001.1:83423-86733 GCA_964431155.1 uncultured Gammaproteobacteria bacterium | reverse complement strand
CCAATGCTTAGTATCCATCGTTTACGGCGTGGACTACTGGGGTATCTAATCCCATTCGCTCCCCACGCTTTCGTCCATGAGTGTCAGATTCGTCCTAGCAAACTGCCTTCGCATTTGGTGTTCTTGCTGATATTAATGGATTTAACCCCTACACCAGCAATTCCGTTTGCCTCTTCCGATCTCTAGTCTACCCATCTCTTCCGCGGCCTCCGGGTTGAGCCCGAAGATTTAACAGAAGATGTGGTAAACCACCTGCGGACGCTTTACGCCCAATAAATCCGGATAACGCTTGGGGCCCTCGTATTACCGCTGCTGCTGGCACGAGGTTAGCAGCCCCTTATTCAACTGCTACCGTCATTGTTTCGTCACAGTTAAAAGTATTTTACACCCCGAGGGGCTTCTTCATACACGCGGCGTCGCTCCTTCAGGCTTTCGCCCATTGAGGAAGATTCTTGACTGCAGCCTCCCGTAGGAGTCTGGGCAGTGTCTCAGTCCCAGTGAGTGGGGTCACGCTCTCGCGCCCCATACCCGTCGTAGCCTTGGTGAGCTTTTACCTCACCAACAAGCTGATAGGCCATAGACCCCTCCCGAAGCGTCGTAGCTTTAATTAACAAACTTATGTTTGTTAATACCATCGTGTATTATTCTCGCTTTCGCAAGGTTATTCACGTCTTCGGGGTAGGTTATCAATGTGTTACGCTCCCGTTTGCCATGCCTAGTAAACTAGACATTCGACTTGCATGCCTTAGACACGCCGCCAGCGTTCATCCTGAGCCAGGATCAAACTCTCTTGTAAAAAGAAAGCTGATAGCTCTCGATATGAAAGTCCGTTTTGAAAAACGGAAAAAAATTTTTGTTATCCGAATTGGTGCCTGTTCGCACCAAAATAAGAAATAAACGATTATGATCGTTATAACTTCACCAATTTCAATTTTCAAGGAACCGCATTAAGCAGTGAAAAAAACAGAGATATGACTCATATCCTGTTTTCTTTATCTTGTTGTAATGCGATGTTACTAATATAGACGATTTTAAATTCTGTGTCAAGAGTTTTTTGGCTAGTTTTTTAGTACCGTTTTTATTGGGTTTCTTGGTATTTTTGGTCCTTGCTGTTTTTGTGGGGGAAGGTTATAATAAAAGTAACTTTTTTATTTTTTATGTTACTAGGAGACCAACAATCTGCCAATGTTTCGCCGTCTTTGGGTTTGCCCGCGGATTTTGAGCAGGCCTTATTAGAAATTGATGAGTCTTTTAATAAAACAATGAAGAAGTTGCAGGTGCTTCATCAGAAAAAAATTGACCTGATTATCGCTTATAAAAAATCTCAAGGAGCTGAAGAGTTATTAAAAATCAGGAACGAATTAAAATAAGGTTGCCTCAAAAAGGGTGGCCTTTCTATTTATATGCCTATTAAAGAAAAACAATTCCCAGAAAAGCCTCGTAATGTCGGGAAGAAAAAAGAAAAAGAAAAAAATTTAACTAATCAAGAAGTTTTAGTGGAGTCCTTGGATTCTGTTAAAAATACTGCCGAAGCAAAAAAACAGGAAATTGAAATTCAGGCCAATAAAGACTTGGAATTAGAAAATAGTGCCGGTGTTTTGACTGCTGAAGCCGAAATTGAAGCTGATAGTATAAATAAAGAAAGAGAAGCAGTAGTTGAGGAGGGGAGCGCCAGTATCAACCAAGCGATTGAAAAAATAAATAAAACAACTGGTTTTTCGTCGGAAGATGATGGCGTAGATTTGCATAATCAGATTTTAGCTACCAGAGATAAGACTTTAGCAGAAATCAAATTAGCGGTAGCCGCGGAAAACATGGAAACAGAAACCAAAGAGTTTGCCCTTGAGTCACAAGTCCAGTCCGAAAAACCAAACATTAGCCAAGATGTTTTACCGTCAAAATTTGAAACTCTTTCTCTCGGTCAACAAAAATTTGTGAAAGAAGGAATTACTCAGCTTTATCTTGAGGAGGCGAGAACCAAGGCTCGCGAACAATTTAGTGAAGCAACAAATCGCAATAATCAAGAAACCACCTGGGGTGGCCGTCTTTGGAAAAATGTAACCAAGGGTTTTCAAGTCGCGAAATTAGAGAAAGAGAATATTCAGAAGACTGGACTCTCTCCCGAGGCCGAACAAGCCTATGTTGAAAGATTAATTGATATCGCCAAAGGAATGGGTAAAGAAATTAAGGATGAAGATGGAAAATTGGTAGTTGATTTTAATACTTTTGAAGGACTCAGCGAAAATACTGCTAAGTCTTTTGAAAACTTCAATAAAACTGCCAACTCTTTCAGCACCCTGCCTCAGGAATGGGCTTTTGATTCTGCAAAATCAGGAGATAGATCAAAGTTTGAAGAAGCAAAAAGAGATTATGAAGAATTAAAATTAGATATTTTAAATAAAATTATTGCTGAAAAGGGCGAAGAGGCGGCTTTGCAGGGGATAAATAATATTGATACTCAAGTTGCGCTGCGCCAATTCATTACCAATCATCCAGAAGTGCAGGAAGAATTTGACCGTATCAAAAATGATTCTCCTTATGGCAGATTATTTGGATCGATTATTGCTGAGCGTGGCGCAATGACGGGCGCTGGTTTTATGGCCCGATCCGGAGTGAAGGCGGCTAGCTATTTTGGCGTAGTAGGAGCGTCAGTTTCAATTGTTGCTTTGCCGGCAATTGCCGCCGCTCTTGGTGCTTGGCGGGGTCGAGCAAGGGCGGATAAAAAAATTAAAGAAGGAGATATTGAAGCTCGGCATCAAGAGAAAGGCGTCGGCAGTTTGAAAAATTTAGGGAAGGGCTTGGAGTCCAATATTTCCCAGTCTGAAGATTTGGCAGAAAAATTAAATTATCTCGTTAACCGTTTTGAAGAAGAAATGATTAACGGAAAAAATCCTGACAAAATTCAAGAACTGCGCGCCTCTTTAACTGCTCGTGTTAATTTTTCACAAGACAAATTAGAAGACGGTTTGGTTAGTTTTGGTTCTGGCCCCGAAAGAAGCGCAAAGTATTTAACCTTTGTTCAGGCTCTAGAAAAAGCAAAAGTTTATGATTACTATTCAGAAAATTCTCAAAAAATTGATGAGAGAATAGCTAGTTTGATGAATCGTTTGGCAGGAGAAATTTCTAATAAGCGGCGAGCTTATAAAAATAAACAGATGATTTACGGTGCTCTTATGGGCGCGGCCGCTTTTGGCGCTGGTGCCGCCCTGAGAGAAGGTCTGCATGAATTAACCGAAGAATCTGGTTTGTCCAGCCTCGCGGCTATCAAGCCAGCAAAAAACGCTTCTTCTATGGTCTCAAAATCCATTTG
>CAYSIJ010000001.1:81372-83413 GCA_964431155.1 uncultured Gammaproteobacteria bacterium | reverse complement strand
AGCAAATATTTCATCGGTCAATCCAGTTAATCAAGAAACGATTCCGGTGGTCAAAGTTGTTAGTGGTGAGGAAGTTGTTGCCGGTGATAGTCAAAGCGAGGAGGTTGCACAAAACGTAGTCAGGCGTCCGCGGGTTATTCCAAAAATAGAAATTTCTCATCAAGAAAAAATTGAATTGCCGGAAACCTTTGACGAAGAAGGCAACAAAATTTTGGCTGATGGCCGCCTAATTACCAAGGAAGCCATTAGTGGCGACGTGGAAGAAGTTGAATTACCGGAGACTGGTTCAGTTGAAGCGATTCCCGACAGTGCTACGGAAGTAAAATTGGCAACCGGTGTTTCTGGTTTTGATAATCCAACGGAGATGTCTTTGTCAGAAAGCGGGGATGTGGAGGCGATTCCTGATCGCCCAATCATTGAAAACCAAGAAATAAACATTCCAAGTAACGGTGGAGAGATTACAGCGATTAATGAAAGCCAGAATCTTTCTGACATTAAAGCTGAAACAGTAGTCAGCGATATCCCAAAAACTGTTGATTTACCAGAGAGCGGTTCAATTGATGCGATTTCTGATAATCCAGAAGTAGCAGTGAGTAGCAACCTCCAAACAGAGATTATTTTGCCAGAAAATGGCTCCCTGGAAGTAATTGACGAACCGAAACCTTCGTCTGAAGTGCTTGAGGCCACAGGTAATCAAAGCGTGCAATTACCGGAAAGTGGCAGTATCAGTACGGTAGAGAATGTTGTTGAGGGCGGAGAAAATATTCAGAGAGTCGTTGAAATATCTAATTTTAATGATTATGCCAAAAATGTGACGGCGGATAACATAAAAGAGCAAGTCGCTGATGGACTTTTTGCTAATAGCAAAGAATTTGCCACCGCAGAATCTTTTATGAAGAAGTTTCAAGAATTAAATAAAGACGTTGAGTTATCTGATGCCCACAAGAAAGCGGCGCAAAGAATTTGGGAGGAATGGCAGACAGTAAAAGACGGTTCTTCGGTCTACCAGCGGATTATCAAGCAAAAACTTGGCCTCTTGGAAAAGCAAATTTTGTATAATGCCCCGCCGAAAGGAAAGTGAGAATAACCGAAAAATATTGATAAAAATAGGCTATTATTAGCCTATTTTTTGTTTTTCAAATATTACCCCATTTATACCTTGACAAAAATATGCAACTGTGATACCATAAAGGGTCAAATTGTTATTTAAAAATTGAACAAAGAATTAGATTTTTTTTGGCTGTTAAATGGTGGCAGAAAAATAGTGTTTTTAGTTTTTAAAGACGGTATTTTTCTGTCGCTGTTGGCAGAATAAAAAGAAATTTAGTAACAATCAAAAATAGCAAGAAATGAAAAAAATCGTTCTTATTACAAGTCTAATGTTGGTTTTTTGTGCTCTTAGAGCCCAAACCACGATGCTTACCTTTAAAAATACTTCGCGCAGCGAAACGGTAAGAATAAAAATTCCCGATCTTTTTGACGGGGAATGGACAATAATTCAGTCTGGTGCCACTCTTGTTAGGGTGGACAATTCAAAAATTATTTCCGGTAAAGAGTATTTAGCAGACATTTTTTTCTCCGAATGCGGAGGATACACTCAGTCTTCTAAAATTCTTTTATCAAAAACCGTAGAAATTTCCGACCTTCGTGGTCCGTGTGTTTCTGAAACGGAACCCGGAAGAATTATTCCAAAAGAATGTAGGTGCGCTCAAGATAGTACTTGGGCGGTGATTATTGACTCGACTAATAGCGAGTTACAAATTATTAGCACTGGTCCATTCTTTGGACTAACTTCTGCGATTGGCCAAAAAAGTCCGAAACAAAAAGTGGCTTTGGGTGATTTGAACCTAACCGTTAGAACGTTTAAAAACGTGGAAGACAAAAAAGTTCAGTTGCAGTCGGTTATTACTCGATTCATCGTCAAAGATACTTTGACTTGTATCTTTGAAATAATTATCAAAGAATCAGAAATGACCACCGTTGAAGATTTATCAGCGCCAGCCAAAAGAACACCACTTAATAGTTCGTCAAAGAAAATTTC
>CAYSIJ010000001.1:74217-81362 GCA_964431155.1 uncultured Gammaproteobacteria bacterium | reverse complement strand
CGAATTATTTAAAGGGGCAACACTTGCTCCTGGCGAAAAAGCCAGGAGAAAATATCGCAAAGTATTGTCATCGGGATTTATACCAGCAACGGTAGAATTCTTGGATAACAATAATGTTCGTAAACGTATTAATATTTACAAACATTTAACTCCAAGTGATAAATATTTTGAAGTTTTTGATTCTGATTTAGGAATTTCAACTGCAAATTCAAAAACACAACCGCAAATTAAAAACACCCGTCGTCGTCGATAGGTGTTACAAGAAAATTTGGGCTCATATTATCAATGATAGTATGAGCCTTTTTTATTTTTCATTTTTGCTTAATTGACCGAGGGATTTTCCTTTGCTATACTAAATTTAGGGTTTTAGCCCGTTTTTATTGTAAATTATTTATTGTTTTCTATGATTATTACCTGGCTTGGGCACTCCTGCTTCAAATTACAAGACAAGACTGGCGCTGATGGCGTCACCTTAATCACCGACCCTTACTCAAAAGAAACTGGCTTAAAGTTGCCATCCTTGGAGGCGGATTTGGTGACAATTAGCCACGACCATGAAGATCACAATAATATTGCTGCCGTGAAAGGCAATCCTTTTGTGATTGACTGCGCTGGTGAATATGACGTCAAGGGAATCTTTGTGGAGGGGGTTGACTCTTTCCATGATCAGTCCAAGGGCAAAGAACGAGGCGGTAATGTGATTTATCGAATGGAGATTGAGGATATCAGTATTGCTCACTTGGGAGATTTGGCTCATTCTCTTGATGACGCTGAACTAGAAAAATTGGTTGGCACTGACATCTTGTTAATCCCGGTCGGCGGGCATCACACTTTAGACGCCAAAAGAGCGGTAGAGGTGATTTCCCAGATTGAACCACGCATTGTTATCCCGATGCACTATCGCCACCCCGATTTGAAATTTGAATTAGATGATCTTGATAAATTTATCAAAGAGCTTGGTCTCAAGCCGACTTATGAAGAAAAATTAAAGATTTCAAAAAAAGACTTGCCTTCTGAAGAAATGGAATTGGTAGTTTTGAGCTTTTAAATTTAATTGAATATATTTATGACACATCCAAAAAAAGAAAGAACTCTCGTGATTTTGAAGCCGGATGCCGTTCAACGCGGTTTGGTCGGCGATTTATTAAAACGCTTTGAAAGCACCGGCTTGAAGCTGGTGGCAATGAAAATGATTGTGCCAAAAGAAGAAATCGTTTGGCAACACTACAACAAAGATGATGTTTGGTTTCAGGCCAAAGGCGAAAAGTTGGTAGAAAATTTGAAGGCCGCTGGTCGGCCGATTGAAAAAGAGGCAATTGAGTATGGCCGAGATATTATTGGGGCCTTGGTCAAATTCATGACCGCTAGCCCAGTTGTGCCGATGATTTGGGAGGGCAATCAATCAGTAGCAATTATTAAAAAATTAGTTGGTGGTACTGAACCGGCGACTTCTGATGTTGGCACCATTCGTGGTGATTTCACCCTGGATTCTTATGAGATTTCCAATTTAGATAATCGGGCTGTTCGAAACCTCGTGCATTGCACCGATAATCCTTCGGAGTCGGACCGAGAAATTTCTTTGTGGTTCTCCATAGAAGAAGTTATCAATTATCGTCTGATTGCCGAGCAGATGCTCTATGATGTGAACCTTGACGGTCTATTGGAATAAAAAAAATGGAAAAAAATCAGCCGCAAATTTCAGAAGAAATCAAAAAAAATAATCGTCGTTTTCTTGCAAACGCCGGCGTGATTTTTTTAGGAATTTTGATTGGTAGTTTATGGTTGATAAATTTATTTCATCTTTTTCAAAAAGATTTTCAAACGATTAATGAACAGCCGAAGAAAGAACAGGTTGACTTTGACCAGGTTAGAAACGATTTAAACAAAGTCATGACCAATGTCGGCGAGAAATTTGAAAAAATAAAAGACCAGAAAGCAGAAATCGGCGAGGCCGAAGTTTTGTTGGAGAAAATTAATTCCAGCGCTTCCTCCTCCTTGCTCACCGCTACTAGTTCAACTTCAAGCAATGTCACAACTAGTGTAAATATTTTAAAGAAATAGCTTATTGATTTGTATGTTGGAAGAAAACAACGAAGAAAAAATTGAAGATAATTTGGAGGAAACCGATGAGATGCGTCCTTCAACTAACGGCAATGAACGAACCAAGACAGAGTTCGGTTGGATTGAAAATCAGCCCCTAGTTGATGAAATGAGCCGGTCATATCTTGATTACGCGATGAGCGTCATTGTTTCTCGTGCTTTGCCGGATGTTCGTGATGGTATGAAGCCAGTTCATCGCCGTATTCTTTATGCGATGTGGAGCATCGGCTTGCGAGCAAGCGCCAGATTCAGAAAATCGGCAACAGTCGTCGGTGAAGTGCTTGGTAAATATCATCCTCATGGTGATACTGCCGTTTATGATTCCATGGCTCGCATGGCGCAGGATTTTTCTTTGCGTTACATGCTAGTCAAAGGCCAGGGTAACTTCGGTTCCGTTGATGGCGACAGACAGGCGGCGATGCGTTATACCGAAGCAAAACTTTCCGCGATTGCCGAAGAGATGCTTTTTGATATTGAAAAAGACACGATTGATTTTATCCCAAACTTTGACGGTTCACACAAAGAGCCGAGAGTTTTGCCTTCCAAACTGCCGAATCTTTTGATGAATGGAACGATGGGAATCGCTGTCGGAATGGCCACCAATATTCCACCCCACAATCTCACCGAATTACTTGGAGCCATTTCTCATTTAATTGACAACCCGGAAGCGACAGTTGAAGATTTGATGCAATTTGTTAAGGGTCCAGATTTCCCAACTGGCGGCGTTATTTATAATCAAAAAGATATTTTGCAGGCTTATGCCACTGGCAAGGGCGGGATTGTGATGCGTGGCCTAGCTGACATTGAAGAAACAAAAAGCGGTTTTCAAATTATCATTTCCGAAATTCCTTATCAGGTGAACAAGGCAACTCTTGTGGAAAAAATTGCTGATTTAGTAAAAGAAAAAAAGATTGATGGAATTAGAAATCTGCGTGATGAATCCGACAAAGATGGTATTCGCGTAGTAATTGAATTAAAAAAAGAGGCATATCCAAAAAAAGTTTTGAATGCTCTATATAAACACACCCAGCTCCAAGATACTTTTCATGTGAACATGTTAGCTTTGGTTGATGGGATTCAGCCAAAAATCTTGACCCTCAAGATGATTCTGGAAGAATATATCAAACATCGCAAGGAAGTAGTTCGTCGCCGCACCCAATTTGACTTGAACAAAGCCAAGGACCGTGCTCATATTTTGGAGGGCTTGATGATTGCTCTGAAAAATATTGATGATGTTATTGCCACTATCAAGGCTTCAAAAGACAAAGAAGCGGCAAAAATTAGCTTAATCAAAAAATTCAAACTTTCTGAAAGACAAGCGATTGCGATTTTAGAAATGCGTTTGCAGAGTTTGGCCAATCTAGAACAAAAGAAAATTGAAGATGAACTCAAAGAAAAAACGAGAATCATCAAAGAATTAGAAAACATTTTGAGCTCTACCGAAAATATTTTGAAAGTTGTCAAAGAAGAGGTTTCAGCACTTGGTGAAAAATTTGGTGACGAAAGAAGAACCAAGGTTGTGGCTAGTGGTGTGAAAGATTTTAATATGGAAGATTTGGTGCCGAATGAAGAAACAGTAATTTTAATGACCAGAGACGGCTACATCAAACGCATTGAACCAGATACTTTCAAAGTTCAAGCGCGAGGCGGAAAGGGCGTAATCGGTTTGACCACCAAAGAAGAAGACATGGTTGAATTTATGTTCACCACTTTCACTCATAGTGATGTTTTATTCTTCACCACCAAGGGCCGGGTTTTCCAATTGAAGGCCTATGAAATTCCTCAGACTTCCCGAATCGCCAAAGGAACGCCAATCGTTAATTTCTTACAGCTTACTGGCGAAGAAAAAGTGAGCTCAATCTTGCCACTTGATAAAATGTTTGGCAGTAAATATCTATTTTTTGCCACCGAAAGAGGCTTAGTGAAAAAAGTTGAGCTTAGTGATTTTTCAAACGTTCGCCGCTCTGGTTTGATTGCTATCAAAATCAAAGAAGACGATCGTTTAATCTGGGTGAAGCCGACTTCCGGCTCCGATCACATTCAACTTGTGTCTGCTAACGGTCAGGCAATTCGCTTCAAAGAAACCGATGTTCGCGATATGGGGCGAAATGCCGCCGGGGTTGCTGGTATTCGTTTGAAAAGCAGTGACCGTGTGATTGGCATGGGAATCGCCAAGACCGACAAAGAGAAAGTTCGGAAATATCAAATTGTGACTATCATGGCGAGCGGTTATGGCAAGAGAACGGATTTTGGCCTCTATAAATTACAGGGTCGAGGCGGTAGCGGCATCAAGACTGCCAAAATTACCGACAAGACCGGAGAATTAACCAACGCTTTCTTGTTGAATTCAATTTCTATGGAGGAGCGGGATTTGATTATCATCTCTGAACACGGTCAGGTAATTCGCGTGCCTTTTAATTCCGTCAATGTTCTGGGCCGCGACACTCAAGGGGTGCGCATCATGAGATTTAAGGATCCAAACGACAAAGTAGCCAGCGTTACCTGGGCTTAAAAAATTAGTTTTAAAAAACGACCTTATTTGAAGGTCGTTTTGATTTTTAACGACTATTTTTTAGTCGTAAAGAATTTGTTCGTTAATTAAACGATAACTTATAATCTCTTCTGGAGCAAACCATAAAGGAATTTCCCGATTGGATTCTAAGGGATTATCGGTGCAATGAATCAAATTCCTCACTGCCCGGTTATCAAAACCGGCCAAAGCATAAGAATCATTAGAGTAATCGCCGCGAATCGTGCCAACGGGAGAGGTGGCGGGCTCGGTGCTACCAACTAATTTTTTGATAATTGCTGTTGGTTGGTTGCCTTCCCAAACCATTGCAATTACTGGACCGGAGGTCATAAATTTGACCAGGGCCTCAATAATATCCCGACCATACTCAATAGCGGTTTTTTCAATCACGCGACCAGCCGCTTCCAAATCTTTAATCGTTTTTTCTCCTTTTTCTTGGAACCAAGCATCGTCTTTATTGTAGTGTTGCCAAATTAACTCCGGGCTGGGAATAAACATCTTCATTGCTACTAGTTTTGACCCGGTGCTTTCAAGACGTTTTAATAAGTCGCCAATTAAGCCGCGCTGAACAGCGTCTGGCTTCAAGATTACCAGAGTTCTTTCTTTTTTTGGGTGTACC
Source organism: uncultured Gammaproteobacteria bacterium (assembly GCA_964431155.1). Taxonomy (GTDB): domain Bacteria; phylum Patescibacteriota; class Patescibacteriia; order Patescibacteriales; family UBA12465; genus CAINDR01. Next base: position 76,113 of record CAYSIJ010000001.1, on the reverse strand, counting down.
ATAGTGTATTAAGTTTTTAATGAAACAATTTTTTGTCATTCTCGTTTTAACATCTTTGTTTTAAATAGTCAATCCCTACAATAAAAACTCAAAGTATCGTATAATTTAGTAAATCATAATTATATGGAAAATAATATTTTAATTTACTTTTTTTTAGCAATTTTGGTGGGCATCATTGTGGTTATTTCGCTTTTATTGAAGAAGAAAAATCCCGCCGCCGATTCTCAGGCCTTGGCTTTGTTGGAAAGTTTGTCGCGACAATCAGAAAAACTTGCCCAACTTTCTACTCAAAACAGCGAATTACGCCAAGAATTGGATCGTAAGCTCTCAGAAACCCATCGCAGCAACCAAGAGCAATTTGGCCATACCACGAGAATTATGCAAAATATTAATTCTCAATCTTCAAAATTAATCGCTGATGTCACGGAAAAATTAGCAAAGCTGGATGAAACTAATCGCCAGGTGGTGAATTTTTCCAGTCAGCTTCAAAGTTTGCAGGATATTTTGAAAAATCCGAAACAGCGAGGAATTTTGGGAGAATATTTTTTGGAAGAAACTTTAAAAAATGTTTTGCCACCCAATTCTTATCAGATGCAGTACCAGCTTGGGAAAAATAAAGATAAGGATTTGATTGTTGATGCAGTAGTTTTTGTGAAAGAAAAAATTATTCCGGTGGATGCCAAATTTTCACTTGAAAATTATGAGCGGCTTTTGAACACCAGCGAACCAGAAGCCCGCAAAAAGCTAGAAGCACAATTCAAGCAAGATTTAAAAAATCGGATTGATGAAACTTCAAAATATGTTCGCCCAGAGCTGGGAACAATGGAATTTGCTTTTATGTTTATTCCTTCGGAGGCGATTTACTATGATTTATTAGTTAATAAAGTCGGTGCGGTACAGGTGAACACCCGAGATTTGATTGAATATGCTTTCCGAGATAAAAAAGTAATTATTGTTTCGCCGACTTCTTTTTTGGCCTATCTCCAGACCGTCTTACAAGGATTGAGGGCGATGCAGATTGAAGAAAGCGCCAAAGATATTAAAATTAATGTAGAAAAATTAGGTAAGCATTTGCTGAGTTATGATGATTTTATGCGCAAACTTGGTTTGAGTATGGCGGCTTCGGTCAATCATTACAATAGTGCCTATAAAGAGTTTAAAAAAGTTGATAAGGACGTGATAAAAATCACCGGCGGCGAAAGTGGGCTGGAGATTTTGCAGATAGACGGACCAGTAAAATAAACTTGATTTATGAATAGCGATTTATCAACCAAAAATTTGGCGGAAGCAATCCTCAAGACTTTCGCCTTTTTTGATACTTTTGATTACCCTCTAACTCCTTTTGAGGTTTGGCGTCTGTGTGAATTAAAAGTTGAGTTTTTTGAAATTTTAGATATTTTAAAAGAAGATTTTTTGTCGGCCCGTTTGGTCCAAAAAAACGGTTTTTATTTTTTTAAAGGACGAGAAATTCTTATTGATTACCGCCGTCAGTTTGCGATTCTTTCAGAAGAAAAAATGCGTCGCGCTCGTTTGGCGATTCGTTTTTGGAAATTTGTTCCTGGCTTGAAGGGGGTGGCAATTTGCAATAATTTCTACTACCGTCCAGAAAGCGACATTGATTTGTTTGTTATCACCTCAAAAAATTCTTTATGGCTGACCAGGGCAGTCGTGACTCTTGTTACTCATTTTCTCGGAATGCGAATGGATCGGAAGAGAATTGCCAACCAAGTCTGTTTGAGTTTTTTTGTTTCGGAAAATGGCCTATCTCTGAGTTCATTGATGCTTCCAGAAAGCGACCCCTACTTTGTCTATTGGTTTGCTTTTCTAGATCCCCTATATGACGACGGAATTTTTCAAAAATTACGCCATATTTTTCTTTAGGTATTCCAATTCCTG
>CAYSIJ010000001.1:62712-74207 GCA_964431155.1 uncultured Gammaproteobacteria bacterium | reverse complement strand
TCCGCGTTTTATCCAATCAAGCACATTGGCTCGCACCAATTTTTCTAAATAATCTCGCTCGCTTTTTTCAAAAAAAACGGATTGAGAAAAAAAGGATAAACCCAAACAACGAACCGACGGGAGTTTTTGTTTCCGACACGGTATTAAAATTCCATGAATATGACCGGCGACGGGAGTTTCGTCAGCGCTCTGAAGAAAATTTAAAGAAATATTTATGAGAAAAAACTGGCTTTCAATTAGCTTCGCTTTTTTTGCTTTTACTTTACCTTGGCAAGTAAAATTAATTTTGTGTAGCGGTGAAATAAATGGCGGCCAAAATAATTTTTTGGAAATTGCGCTTTATGGTTTTGTTTTAGCTTTATTAGTTTTTGTTGGTTTAGCAATTTATCAAACAACTGTTGAAAAAAAATGGCCAAAATATTTTTCTCTTTTTAATGTTGTTCTTCTTGCATTCTCTTTGTCTTTGTTTGTATCCATTTTTTTTAGTTCAAACCTTCTTCTGTCATTAAGTCATTTTTTATATTTTTTCTGTGGAGTTGCTTTATTATTTTTCTCTCGCTTACTCAAAGATAAAATTAATTGGTTGTTAGTGAAGAAAGCCTTTTTGTTTTCTTGCGCTATCTCTGCGATCCTTGGTATTTTTCAATTCACAATCCAGCGAGTACCGGAGATAAAATATTTTGTTTCTTCTCATCAGGTTTCGCAATTTGCCGGGGAATCAGTTTTGGAAACTAGCTCTGGCCGTTTGTTGCGAGCTTATGGTAGCTTTGATCATCCAAATATTTTTGGCGGTGTAATAGTTTTTGCTTTACTACTAGCGACGGATTTACTTTTTAAAACAAAAAACAAAAAAGAATGGCAGGGTTTAATTTTCCTAACCCTTCTGTTTATTTGGGCTCTTTTGGTTTCATTTTCGCGCGCCGCTTGGCTCGCTTTTATTCTAGCAATGCTAGTTCGTCTTGTTTTCAACTATCGTCACGAGTTGTTCAAGATAGTAATGGTTTTTGTTCTTAGCCTAGCAGTCGCTTCAATATTTTTTAGTTCTCACACCGATTGGCTTCTGGCGCGGGTTTCCGCTTCTGGCCGCTTGGAAAATGTTTCTGTTCAAGAAAGGTTGTTTGGAATGAAAACTGCTGCGAGTGAGTTTGTCCATTATCCATTTAAACAAGTGGGGCTGGGTGATTATTCAAATTTTTTGAGTAACAAATTTCCAAATCTTTCCGCTTGGCTATATCAGCCAGTTCATAATGTTTGGCTACTTTTGACTGTTGAGACTGGTCTTTGGGCTGCCACTTTGTTTCTAGTTATTTGGCTGCTAATTATTCTTAAAAACAAAAAGAAGCGTGCGGTCGCCGCCTCTCTGGTTTCTGCTTTGTTTGTCCTTTCACTTTTTGATCATTGGCTCGTGAGCTTACCTTTCGGGGTTATCTTCTGTTTTTTTGTTTTGTCGCTTTCTGGCGAAGAAACAATAACATAATCTTGCTGGAGAATCATTAAATCTTTCTTTGCTTCCGCCAGAGCTGGATGACCAATTAGCTCTGGTTTTTGTTCTAGTAAATTAATAATTGCCGCCAGGGTGCCAAAGTAATCATTGGCATCCACATGAAATTGAACACTTTTTTGATCACGCACCAGCCAATTGGGCCAGGCGATTTGATATTGTTTAGACATAACTCAATTATAGAAGAGAGGGGATAAAAATAGGATAAATTTGGGGTAAACAAAATATTTTTGCCAATGTTAAATAAAATATCAATATTTCTGGTTTCTAGTTTGACAAAACTTAGCTCTTATGCTATAATCCTGTTATAGTAAACATATTATTTAACAATCAAAAAATCTGTAAAAATGGGAACAACATCCAAACAACAGGGAAACAAACTAGCTGGTACGTTAGTTGAATTTCAAGACGGTTTTTTAAAACTTTCAAGTGAAGACTCTCAGTGGGCCATTCAAAATGGTAAAGATGCGGTAGCGCTAATCGTAAAAGCAATTACTGAAAGATCAAAAAATACATCAGTAGGCGGAACCTCAATCACCCGCCTCATTGAAAGTGGCATAATGATTGAAGCTCTTGATGGCAAAGCCTACATTAGCAATGCCAAAAATACTTTTAAATCAGGCATTGGTAGCAATTTAAAAAATTGGAAATTAGACCAAAAAGGCAATGCCACCGAAGAAACTTTGTTAGACATCCATGAAATCGTGGAAGATGCCAGGTTCAGCCAAATTTTTTCTTCAATCAATCCTGACTTAGACAAGTTGGTGATGACACAATCGCAAATCATTCGATTCTGCGAAAAACACCCCACCCTACTTCGTCAAGAAGGTTACGCCACATTTTTCTTGATAAAAGAAAATGATGAGTACTTCGTGGTTCGCGTGTACGTGTATTCCGATGGCCTGCGCGTTTATGTTGACCGCTTTGAGGATGATAGTGTTTGGCTTGGCGTGTCTCGTCGTCGTGTTGTCTCCCCGCAACTTGCTTCTCAGGCTGCTTAACTCTCAGTTTTCTCCTTGAAACTTTGCCCCTTGGGTCCTTAGAACTAAAATTCTTTGGACTTGAGGGGCTTTTTTTATTATAATATGGTTATCACTTTGTTTAGTTCGTCGGTTAAGGCTTGCGAGCCAAGGTGCTTTGAAAATATTTTTGAGATTTCCGTCGGTTACGGCTTGTGGAAGAGTGGAAGTATTTTTAATTAAAAAATATATTAAGTTGGTGCTTGGTGCTGGTGGACTTTCTAGGTCCCGAATAATATTCAACTGCTTCTTTTTGCAAAAATCAGGGCAGTGGTGTTTCGGAAGGCACTTTGCACATTTTTCGTGGTTAACGTGAACGTGAATTCCGATGGCCTGAACGTTAATGTTAACCGCTTTGAGAATGATAATGTTTGGAATGGCGAGTATCGTCATCGTGTTGTCTCCCCGCAACTATTTATATTTCTCTCGTTCTTGAAGCGGGAGTTTTATTTTCTAAGCCTTTTTTCCAACCGCCAAGCATCCGACCGATTTCGTCCAGGCTAGTTGAAATCTCAATGTATTTTTCATTGGAAAGACATTTGTTTTCCCAGGCCAGTTGGAGAAAAAATTTTAGATTATCTAGTTTTAATATTGCTATTGATAGCTGAGCAGCTTTTTTCTCTCCAGAAAGATAAGCGCTTACAAAAATATTTTCTAGGACGGATAAAAAATAACCCTCAATTTTCCCACCCAAGTTGTTGCGGTAAATTTTCGGAAAATCCGCCAAGGATTGAAACCAAAGGCTATATGAACTTTTTGCTTTTCCGAGAACAGCAGGCGCCTGAAGGAAATTGCTCATAAATTAGTTTAATGGAAAAATTTGTAAAAAATTATGATGAAATTATTACTATCCCCAAGTTACTTAATGCTTGGGAAGAATTTTTAGTTGGCAAAAGAAAGCGGCAGGATGTGATTATTTTTCAGGGGCAATTAATGAATAATATTTTTAAACTTTATCATTCCTTGAAAGACAAAATTTATCAGCACGGTGGCTACGAGGCTTTTAGAGTTTCCGATCCAAAGCCTCGAGACATTCACAAAGCTACCGTTTCGGACAGAATCCTTCATCACCTATTGTATTCCGAGACTTATACCTATTTTGATCAAAAATTTATTTATGATTCCTATTCCTGCCGCTTAGAAAAGGGTACTCATCGCGCCCTCCGTCGCTTGAGGGAATTTTCCGATGAAGTCTCTACTAATAATCATCAAACAGTTTGGGTTTTGAAATGTGATATCAGAAAATTTTTTGCCAGTATCAACCACTTGATTTTGAAAAGTATCTTGGCAAAATATCTTGAAGACCAGGATTTGTTGTGGCTGTTTAGCCAGGTTATTGATAGTTTTCATACTTCTGGAAAAACTGGCGTCGGCCTGCCGCTGGGAAATCTCACTTCTCAACTTCTTGTTAATATTTATATGAACGAATTTGATCAATTTGTGAAACGCGATTTAAAAGTTGCTCGTTATCTTCGTTATGCCGATGATTTTTTGTTTTTAAGTGGTGACAAAAAATATCTAGAAAATTTGCGGCCCAAGCTGGATGATTTTTTGGAGCAGCGCTTAAAATTGTCGATGCATCCCAAGAAAGTTTTTTTAACCACCTTAGCAAGTGGCGTGGATTTTCTCGGCTGGGTCCATTTTCCCGAGCATCTGATCTTGCGGACGGTCACAAAAAAGCGAATGTTTAGGCGCTTAGATAAAAATAAAACTGCGCTCACACGCAATTCTTATCTGGGGCTATTAAAACATGGGCATGCGCATAAATTAGAGGAAAAAGTTCGTTTGGCTTAACTTAGGATTATAACACTTTTTGGCTATTTAAGCAATAGTTGTCGGAAGCCATAAAACAAAAATCTCCCCGAAGAGGGAGATTTTTGAGAGTATTTTCTTGTCTTGCGTGGTTACAACTGTGAGCTCAAACTTGACTACTAAATTTTAGCACTTTGATCAAAAAAGTCAAAGTAGTTAATTTACTTTTTCACTTGTGGACCCGCGGGGAGTCGAACCCCGAAGACTCAAGTGTCAAGTTTGAAATTGCGGCCGCGCCGGGCCCATAAATTAAAGTATTGCATAATGTTAATAAAATATACTTAATCTATTGTTAAACAAAAACAAAAAACCGGCATCCACCGGTTTTTTCTATTTTTTGTCTAGATCTATACCTTGAACGGAATACTAACAAATTTATTTTTGCCAATTACTAGGTGATCCAGAAAATCAATCCCTAATATCTGTCCCGCTTCCGCCAATTTTTGAGTGACTTCCAAGTCAGCTTCCGTGATTTTCAGGGCACCCGATGGGTGATTGTGGGCAACAATGATTGCGACCGCCGAATATTCCAGGGCTGGCTTAAAAACTTCGCGCGGATGAACAATACTGGCGGTCAAACTGCCAATAGAAATTACTTCGTCATGAACAATTTTGTATTGGCTATTTAGGTATAGCCCTCGGAAATGTTCTTTTGGCAAAGCACTCATGTCTTTTAAATATTCAAAAGCTTGCTTCGCGCTTTTAACAACTATTGATCCATTACCCTTTTTTTCATAAAAACGGCGGCCAAGTTCAAAGCAGGCAACTATTTGGCAAGCCTTTACAATTGGAATGTCCAATTCTTTGCTAATTACTTTCGGGTCGCGTTGGTTGACTAGAGTTTTTTCGCCATACTCCTTTAATAGTCTAGCGCTCATCACCGAAACCTCCTCTTTTTTGGTACCAACACTAAGGACTATAGACAATAATTCTGGCACCGAGAGCTCTTCTGGGCCAGCTGTCATCATTTTTTCTCTGGGCCGATCTTTTATTTCTAGTTCTTTAACTTTGAGAACGTATTTTTTGTCGGAATTGAGGACAAAATCATGGTCCTTAAGGGTATAATTTGACATATGTAAGTAAATTAATTGCTTTGTTTCAATTATAGCAGGGATGTGGTAAATTTAGAAGAGATTAATTAACTTTTTACGATATATGAAAATAAAAGATCAAAAATTATCCAACGGCTTGCGATTCATTCAGGCACCAATCCTGGGAACTAGAACAGCGACGGTTTTAATCATCTATAAAACCGGGTCAAAGTACGAGAACAGAACCACTAGCGGTCTTTCGCACTTTTTGGAGCATATGATGTTCAAGGGAACTAATAGGCGTCCGGATGCAGCCGCTATCGCCAATGAATTAGATGGTATTGGTGGAGAATATAACGCCTTCACCTCCAAGGAATTTACCGGCTACTACATTAAAGCTGATGCGACCAAGTTTTCTCGCGCCTTAGATATCGTGAGCGACATAGTTTTTAATTCAAAATTTGAGGACGTTGAAATCAACAAAGAACGTGGTGTAATTATTGAGGAGGCAAACATGTATGATGCTAATCCGATGATGAAAATTGAGGATGTTTTTGAGCAAGTTTTATATGGCGACACCCCAGCTGGCTGGGATACGGTTGGTTTCAAAGAAAATATTCGCCGTTGGGATAGTAATGATTTTAAAAAGTATTTTAACTCTCAATATGGCGTTAATTCGGCAACTTTGATTTTTGCTGGTAATTTACCAAAAGATGCCAGAAAATTGGCGGAAAAGTTTTTTGCCGCTTTGAGTAAAAATAAATGGCAAAACAAGTTAGCCGTCAAAGAAAAACAGAGTGTCCCTCGGTTGGCGATAGTAAATAAAAAAATTGAGCAAACCATTTTTTCACTTGGGGTTCGTGCTTTTAAGTCCGGATCAAAAGAAGAGGCAGCAGTTAAATTGTTAGGAGTAATTCTCGGCGGCTCCATGAGTTCCCGTCTGTTTTCTGAAGTGCGAGAAAAAAGAGGTCTGGCCTACGCAGTGCGGGCTAATGTTGAACTTTATTCCGACAGCGGTTATTTAACCGCGGTTGCTGGTGTGAAAAATGAAAAATTAGAAGAAGCGTTACTTGCAGTCTTGGAAGAATTTAGAAAAATAAAAACCGAAATTATTCCGACGGTAGAAATAAAAAAAGCGAAAGATTTGATTGCCGGTCGCCTCGCAATCCAATTGGAGGCAAGCGATGATGTGGCGAATTGGTATGGCTTCCAGGCAGTTTTGCGACATCAAGTTTTTAGTCCTGAAGAAGCCATGAAAAAAATCCGCGCGGTGACCGCCTCTGACTTGCTCAAAGTTGCTAAGCAGATTTTTCAGCCGGAACGCCTTAATTTGGCGATTATCGGTCCCGTTAAAAACGAAAATAAATTAAAAACAATCTTAAAGAAGTTTAAATAAAAGTTACATGGATTTTTCTTTGGAAAAATTAAATAATGCTCAAAAAAAATCGGTTGTTCATGATGCTGGCCCGCTTTTGATTGTTGCCGGTGCTGGAACGGGCAAAACCACGGTTTTAATTAATCGTTTGGCTTATTTAATCATGGAGAAAAAAGTTTCCACTGAAAATATTTTACTCATTACTTTTACCGAGAAAGCCGCAACTGAACTAGAAGAAAGGGCTGATCAGATTTTGCCTTATGGCTATGTTGATTTGTGGATTCACACTTTTCACGGCTTTGCCGAAAGATTGTTGCGCGAGCACGCCCTGGATATTGGTTTGCCGGCTGATTTCAAGTTGATGTCTTCAACTGAACAATGGATTCTCGTGAAAAAAAATCTTAATGCCTTTAAGCTTGATTATTATCGCCCACTGGGTAATCCGACCAAGTTTATTTCAGAGTTATTGCGTCACTTTTCTCGCTTAAAAGATGAAAATGTCAGCCCTGAGGAATATTTAGCCTATGTTAAGCGTTTAGAAAAAATTGATTCGAATGAAGTTATTGATGAAATAGAGTTGAAGCGTCTGAAAGAGCTCGCAAATGCCTATGTAATTTATAACAATTTATTACTCCAAGAAAGCGCTTTAGATTTTGGCGACTTGATTGTTTATTGCTTGAAACTTTTGAAGGAGCGACCAAAAATTTTAGAATTTTATCGCCAGCAATTCAAATATTTGATGGTTGATGAATTTCAAGACACCAATTGGGCGCAATATGAATTAATTAAATTACTTGCCGCTCCGAAAAATAATCTAGTAGTGGTGGGCGATGACGATCAGTCAGTCTACAAATTCCGTGGTGCCAGTATTAGTAACATTCTTCAATTTAAAGATGATTTTAAGCAAGCCAAAGAAGTTGTCTTGACGGAAAATTATCGTTCCCGCCAAGAAATTTTGGATTATGCCTATCGCTTCATCCAAAATAATAATCCGAATCGCTTGGAAGAAAAATTAAAAATAGACAAAAGTTTGAAATCAATGATTGCTAGTAATCCCGACGAAACGGCTGTTCGTTTTCTGCAATTTCAAAGACAAGAGGAAGAGTTGTCTTTTGTGGCCGAAGAAATTTCTAGTCGCTATGTTGACTCTTGGAAAGATTTTGCGATTTTAGTTCGCGCGAATGATACGGCCGATATTTTTGTTAAAGAATTAAACCGTCGCGGTATTCCTAATCAATTTGTTTCGTTGCGGGGCTTGTATTATAAGCCGTTGATTATTGATTGTCTTTCCTATCTAAAATTATTGGACAACTATCATGAGTCCACCGCTCTTTTCCGGGTTCTTAGTATGGATATTTTCCGAGTTTGTCAGTCTGATTTAATAACAATTAATAAGTTCGCTCACAAAAAAGTTTATTCGCTTTTTGAAGCGCTAGGGTCTTCCAGTGATATTCCGGGATTAGCGGAAGCGTCTCGGGAGAATATCGGCAAACTTCTTTCTTTATTAAACGAACATTCTGAATTGGCGGCAAACAAAAAACCAAGCCGAGTATTTGTGCAATTTGTTTATGACTCTGGCTTACTGAAAGATCTTGATCATGACAGAGACCAAGAATCTTTTTCTTATTTAAACCAGATTTATCGGAAGATTAAAACTTTTGAAGAAAATTTGCCGGATGCCAGGTTAAAAGATTTTTTAGAGATTTTAGAATTAGAGTTAGCAGCCGGGGAAACTGGTTCTTTGAAGCTAGATTTCGCCGATGATGATTCGGTGAAAATCATGACGGTCCATGCGGCGAAAGGACTGGAGTTTAAAAATGTTTTTATCGTTAACGCAGTAGATAAAAAATTCCCGACTATTAGCCGCAGCGAAAAAATTTCTGTTCCCGACGCACTAGTCAAAGAAAAGGCAGTTATTAGTAAAGATGCTCACACCGAAGAAGAACGCCGTTTGTTCTATGTCGCTTTGACACGCGCCAAAGAAAATCTGTTTATTACTGGTGCCAAAGATTATGGCGGGGTGCGTGAAAAAAAACCATCACGTTTTATTTCAGAAATGAACTTGCCAGTAACGGAAGTAAATTTTGATGATTCTTTTTCAAAAAAATTAGAATTACTTCGTGACCTTGAAGTTTTGGGAAAACCAGAAGATATCACTTCCGAACCCTTGGTTTTGCCAGAGCAGTTTTCTTTCTCTCAGCTGGCTGCTTTTTCTAGCTGTCCCTTGCAGTATAAGTTCGCTTTTATTTTAAAAATCCCAGCGCCAGAAGATAAACCAAGTTTGATTTTTGGTCGCGTGATGCACTCGGTTCTTTTTGATTTTTTGTCACCACTTACTTCCGGCAAGTTGGCGATGCAAAATAGTTTATTTGGGGCAGAAAGCCCAGCCCTCCTTACGGAAAAAAGACTAATGGAGATTTTTAAAGAACGTTGGCAGTCAGACGGTTATAACACCAAAGAGGAAAGAGAGGCGTATTTGATTAAAGGAGAAGTTGCCCTTCGTTCTTTTTGGAAATACTGGCAAGAACTTGGCGGCCGAGAAATTTTGTTTTTGGAAAAGCGCTTTTGTTTTAAAATCGCTGGAGAAATAATGAAAGGAGCAATTGATCGGGTTGATATTTTGGCTGATGGTCGCTTGGAAATTGTTGACTACAAGACGGGCAACCCAAAAGAAAAACTTGATTATGAAGCACGCCGGCAGCTAATTCTTTATCAGTTATTTTTAGAAGAATTTCTTGGCAAGCCAGTCGCTTTGCTCTCCTATTATTATTTAGAAAATGGTAGCATCATGAGCTTTGAAGCGACCGACAAAGAAAAGGAAAAGTTGCGCCGGGAAATTGAAGAAGAGATTGAAGCAATTAAAAAAGGAAAATTTCCGTCCCGCCCTAGTGAAATGTGCAAGTTCTGCGATTTCAAAGGAATCTGCGAATTTGCTAAGATTTAATTTATGTCTATTACTGAAGAATTAGTAAACGCGCTGGATGATGAAGAGAGAGTTATTTCCCCAGCCGTCAAAAAGGAAGAGGAAGCCTTTGACCGTTCACTTCGGCCGAAGACTTTTGACGATTATGTCGGGCAAGAAAAAATAAAATCCAGTCTCAAAATTACCCTTGGCGCCGCCAAAAATAGGGGTGAATCAATTGAGCATATTTTATTTTATGGCGCTCCTGGTTTGGGCAAAACCACTTTGGCTCATGTAATTGCCAAAGAAGCAGGCGCAAATTTGCGGATTACTTCCGGGCCGGCGATTGAAAAAAGTGGCGACTTGGCGGCAATTCTCAGTAACCTTGAAGAAGGAGATTTTTTATTTATTGATGAGATTCATCGTTTGAATAAAAATATTGAAGAAGTTCTTTATCCAGCGATGGAAGATTTTGCTTTGGATATCGTAATGGGCAAAGGTCCAAGTGCCCGCACCCTGCGTCTTGATTTGCCGCGCTTCACAATTATCGGCGCGACTACCTTGGCAAGTTTGTTGTCAGCCCCGCTTCGCGATCGTTTTGGTTTGATTCATCATTTGGATTTTTATGAAAATGATGATTTGGCTCGGATTATTAAGAGAAGCGCCGGCTTGTTAAAAGTTGATATTTTGCCAGAAGCAATAAGGGAAATTTCTACTCGTTCTCGTCGCACGCCGAGAATTGCCAATAGACTGCTTAGAAGAGTAAGGGACTTTTGTGATTTTCACGGTGGCGGGGAGATTGATCAAGAAAGATGTCTTGAAGCCTTTGCTTTAATGGAAGTTGACTCGCTTGGTCTTGATGCCGTTGATCGGAAACTATTAACTACAATTTTAGAAAAATTTTCTGGTGGTCCTGTCGGGTTGAATACGCTCGCTGCTAGCACGGGGGAGGAAATTGATACCATTGAAAATGTTTATGAGCCGTATTTACTGCAATTGGGATTTTTAGATCGCACTTCCCGCGGTCGGGTGGCAACTGAGTTGGCGAGGAAGCATTTGGGTTTATGAAGAATTATCAGCTAAGTGATTTTGATTACTATTTACCCGAAGAACTAATTGCTCAAGAAGCAATTTTTCCTCGTGATCATTCTCGGTTGTTGGTTTTAGATTCTGCTAATGGGAAAATTTCCCATCAGCATTTTTTTGATTTGCCAAAATTTTTGCGTCCCGGGGATTTGTTGGTTATTAATGATTCAAAAGTTTTTCCGGCTCGGTTGCTCGGCAAGAAAAAGATAACGGGCGGTGGAGTGGAAGTATTTCTTCACCAAAAAATTTCAGATGACACCTGGGAATGCTTAATCGGCGGTAAAGTAAAACCAGAAATGGAAATTGAATTTTCAGAAAATTTTTTTGCAACTATTATTAGTAATCAAGAAAATATCTGGCAAGTCAGATTTAATTTTTGTGGAGAAGCTCTGATGAAAGAAATTTTTCGTTTTGGCTTGACCCCTCTCCCCCCTTATATTAAAAGTAACCACGGCGAGAAGTATGAAAGAGAGCGCTATCAGACAATCTATGCTGCTGAAAATAAACTTGGTTCAGTGGCAGCGCCGACTGCCGGACTTCATTTCACCGAGAAGTTATTAAAAGAAATCAAAACGTTAGGAGTAGAAATAGTGAGTGTTACTTTGCATGTCGGGCTGGGAACATTTTTGCCTGTTAAGACCGAAAACCTCGATGCCCACAAAATGCACAGCGAATACGCAGAAATTTCTCAGGATACGGCAAAAAAAATTATTGTTGCAAAATTAGCAGGCCATCGGATTTTTGCCGTTGGGACCACTTCTTGCCGCAC
>CAYSIJ010000001.1:61709-62602 GCA_964431155.1 uncultured Gammaproteobacteria bacterium | reverse complement strand
TCCACGCTTTTAATGTTAATCTCCGCTTTTGCTGGCAAAGACCGGGTTGATTTGGCTTACCAGGAGGCAATCAAAGCGCATTATCGTTTCTTTAGTTATGGCGACGCAATGATTATTGCCCCAAAGCTTCTTCCGTGATACACTGGAAAAGTTAGGTGAAAAATTACTTTTTTATTCTTTGTTTATGTTTAAGCGAGCCATTTTATACATCTGGGAACTGCTGAAGGTCGCGATTATTACCATCGCCATTATTGTGCCGATTCGTTATTTTTTAATTATTCCTTTTTATGTCAAAGGAGAATCAATGGTCCCAAATTTCCATGATCGGGAGTATTTAATTGTTGATGAAATTTCCTATCGCTTCCGTGAGCCGCAACGAGGAGAAATTATTGTTTTCCGCTATCCTCAAAATCCCCAGGAGTTTTTTATTAAAAGAGTAATCGGTTTGCCCGGGGAAAGTGTAAAAATCAAAGATAATTCAGTTTTTATCTATAATCAAGAAAATCCCGACGGTTTCAAGCTCAATGAGAGTTATTTGTCGACTGAAGTAGAAACTTTGCCAAATAATTATTCTTCTGAGGAAAAAATAAACATTAATAACAAGCAATATTTTGTTCTTGGAGATAATAGAATGTTCTCCAAGGATTCTCGGGCTTTTGGTCCGATTGATAAAAGTTTTGTCGTTGGTAAAGTTTTATTGCGCGGTCTGCCTTTAAATAAAATTACTTTATTTAAAGACACGCCTAAATACTAAAAATATGCAAAAAATGAAGGAAAAAGGAAAAACCGCTTCTTCGCATCATTCTGGCAACAAACCGGAGTTGGTTAAAAAGCCGGAACGTCGAAATTTGAAAAGTTATGTTCGCATGTTTGGGATGAAGGACTGTTCAATC
>CAYSIJ010000001.1:30129-61699 GCA_964431155.1 uncultured Gammaproteobacteria bacterium | reverse complement strand
GCCAATATTTTGACATTGCTCGCCGCAAGGCGGAGGAGCTTTGTGCTTGTTATGGTTTTGATCATTTGGAAACGCCAATTTTGGAAAATATTGATTTATACAAAAAAAGCACCAGAAAATCCAGTGAAAAAGAACTCTACGCTTTAATTGGTGAAAAAAATGAAAGAATGTGCCTGCGCCCAGAATTAACTCAGGGAATCGTTCGGCACTATATTGAACAGAAATTAGATGAAATAGAATCACCATTGCGCGTTTTTTCTATCGGCTCGGTTTTTCGCAACGAAAAATTGCAGAATAATTCTCAGCGGCAATTTACGCAATTTGATTTAGAAATTATCAAAGACAAAAAGCCGATTGCCGAAGCAATGATTATTAGTTTGGCCTTTCATTATTTTAAGGATTTAGGAATTGATATCCAGGTGCAAATTAACAGCTTGGGCGGCGCCGATTGCCGGAAAGAATATAGTCACAAACTCTCGGCTTTTTATCGGGAGCGCGGTCGGAAGTCCAAAGTTTGCCATCATTGCAAACAAAACCTCCTGAAAAATGTCTTGAGCCTCTTGGACTGCAAAGAAGAGGGTTGTGTAAAATTAAGAGAAGAAGCCCCGCAAATTGCTGATTTTTGGTCCGATGAAAGCCGCGACCATTTCAAAAAAATCTGTGAATATTTGGATGAATTAGATATTCCTTATAACTTTAATCCTTTCTTGGTACGTGGTTTGAATTATTACAATGACGCTGTTTTTGAATTCTGGCCAATCAATGATGCTGGCGTTGCTCAAGGTAAATATGCTTTGGCGGGCGGTGGCCGTTGTGATTCTTTAGTGGAAAATATGGGAGGAAAGCCATCTCCTGCAGTCGGGCTAGCTATTGGGCTTGAAAGAACAGCCTTGAAAATGCGTGATAGGCATTATCCTCTGCCAAACGCGGAAGATAACTTGGTTTTTATCGCCCAATTAAGTGATCCGGCAAAATTGAAATCTTTGCAATTATTTGATGAATTGCGTCAAGCTGGTTTCAAAATTCGCCAGTCTTTTTCCACAGACAGTCTAAAAACCCAAATGGAAGAGGCAGTGCGCGTGAAGGCAAAAATTTCTTTAATTATGGGCAAAAAAGAAGTAATGGATGAAACTATTTTGATGCGGGACATGGATTCAACCGTTCAAGAAATCGTGCCAATTAAAAAAATAAAGGAAAAACTTGCAAAAAAAATAGATTTAAGCAATAATGAAAGCAAGTTAATAAATATTATTAAACACATTTAGAAAGGGAGGTGGATTTTATGGCTGATTTTAAACGAAAACCCGGTGAAAGTTTTGAAAGTTTTTTGAGAAAATTCAAAAAAGGCTTGAAGAACAGCAAAAGGCTTGAGAAAGCTCGTTCCATTCAACACTTAAAACCGAAGAAAAACAAACGCCAATTGAAAATTTCTGCTTTAACAAGCATGAAGCTTAGTAAAGAAAAGGAATTTTTGCGCAAGACCGGCAAGTTGCCAGAAGACCAGATGAACAACAATCGTTAGTATTGAAGTACAAAAATTTTAAAAAACACCTCGAAAGGGGTGTTTTTTGTGCCCTTATTTAGCTATTATTAGATATATTGTCTAGTTTTCAACAGATTTGCCCATTTTGCTATTGACAAGTGTTTGTTTGTGTGATATAGTATATTTATATTTCTGAGCAATTGCTTTGAAATAAAAACAAAAGTATTATTAACAAAAAAATTTGAAGTTATGCGAGTCTGCCTGTAAAGCATTAGGTATTATTTTTTCGAAAGAAATAGTTCTCGATCAACACAAATAAAATAAATATCGAGTAATTTGTCTCCCGTTGATATTAAAATGGGGATGCCAAGAGGAAGCAGAGCCTCCAGGTTCTCGTACCAAGACAAAAACGAAGAAAATATTTCAAAAGAGTTACAGTAATGTGGCTCTTTTTTTCATTTTTAATACAAAATTATTTTCTTCCAATCCCGGGAATAAATTTTTTGATATTTTCAAACGGTGACTGTTTGGCGTATTGTTTGATGGCGTCGCGGGCTTTTTTGGTTTTGGCAAATTTCAGCCAGTCTTTGTTTGAATAAATTTTATTTTTTTCGGTGATAATTTCCACAACATCGCTGTTTTTTAATTCTTGGTCCAGGCGGGAATTTTTTTCGTTAATAATTGCCCGGACCGCGCTGTTTCCGACCTTGGTGTGAATTGCATAGGCATAATCAATTGGCGTTGAGCCTTCTGGTAATTCAATTGCATCGCCTTTCGGAGAAAGAACAAATATTCGGTTATGAAAAACGTCTAATTGTATTTTGTGGACAAAATCATTGGTATCGCTGAATTCTTTTTGGATATCAATAATTTCTTTAATCCAGGTCGGCTGTTTTTTTGTCTTTTCTTGTCTTTGGGCCTTATAGTGCCAATGAGCAGCCAAGCCATAAATTGATTCTTCGTGCATTTCTTTGGTCCTAATCTGAAATTCCACCAGCTTTCCTTCGGGGCCGAAAACAGTGGTGTGAAGACTGCGATAGCCATTTGGTTTGGGAACGGCAATAAAATCTTTGAAACGATTGGGTTTCGGTTTCCAAATAGTATGGATTATTCCCAAGACTTTATAGCAATCATTCACGTCTTCAACAATAATTCTTAAAGCGAAAACGTCATAAATTTCATCAAAATTACGATCTTTGATTTTCATTTTTTGATAAATGCTATATAAGTGTTTGAATCTCGCTTCAATCTCATGAGGAATTTCCGCTTCTTTCAGTAGTGGCGAAATTTCTTTTTTTACCCGATTAAAAAAATTATTTCTTTCGGTTCTTTTTTCAACTTCGTATTTATATTCCAATTTATGAAATTCTTCTGGATATAGATACTTGAAACATAAATCTTCTAATTGCCATTTTAATCGCCAGATTCCCAAAATTCCGGCAATCGGCGCATAAATTTCCAAAGTTTCCTTGGCGATTCTTTTTTGTTTTTCTTCCGGGAGATACTCCAAGGTTCTCAAATTGTGGAGTCGGTCGCAAAATTTGATAAAAATTACCCGAATATCTACGGCCATTGCCAAGAACATTTTTTTTAAGTTTTCTCGGTATCTTTCTAGTCCTCGGTATTTTATTTTTCCTAATTTTGTGATTCCTTTGACGAGATTGGCAACTTCTGGGCCGAATTTGTTTTTTAAATCTTCTAAAGTTTTTTCAGTGTCTTCTGGAACATCATGGAGAATCCCGGCGGTCACGGTTGCGAGGTCGGCTTTCATTTCCGCTAGTAAATATGCAACATAAACTGGGTGGTTGATGTATGGTTCACCGCTTTTTCGGACTTGTCCCTGGTGTGCTTCTTCGGCAAAATCATATGCCGTTTGCAGGATGCTAGCGTCAAGCCCAGGGTTGTTGTCGTTAAATTTTTTTATTATCCGATCAATCGTCATTTTTATTTCACGAATTTAGTTTTTTATGTTAAAATAAACTAAGTTATCGGCCTTTTATTTTCGCGATTTTTTTCTTCTTTTTGCTCTCAGATTATAGCTCAAAAAAGGGCGACCGTCAAAAAGGAAGGCCCCGTATTTATTAACTCGGATTCATTTTTTCCGAAACTCTAACTTCACATGAAAAAAAGTTTTAAATTGCTAGTCGGTTTTTTATTCGGGATGGCTTTTTTCTTGCCAGCGGTTTTTGTTTTTGCGGCAGTTGATACGGGGGTAGACCAAGTCGGTGCTACTATTGCCTTGAGCGACACGAGTCCGATAGTGATGGCCGTGAAGATTATCAATTTTGCCCTGATGTTTTTGGGGATTATTGCGGTGTCGCTCGTTATCTATGGCGGTTTTGTGTGGATGACTAGTAATGGCAATGAAGACCGGATTGCGACCGCAAAGAAAATTCTGAAAAATGCTTTGATTGGTTTAATTATTATTTTGTCCGCTTGGGGAATTGCTGCTTTTATTTTGAGAAGATTGACTGGCAGTGGTTCTGGCTCTGGTTCAGGCGTAGACACGACTGGCGGCCAGAATTATCAAGTCGGCCTTGGTGCCGTTGGTGCTTGCGTGGTGGAAAATTTTTTTCCAAGTGCTGAAAAATCCAATGTGCCGCGAAATTCCTCAATCATGGTGACCTTCAAGGAAGAGGTTGCCCCAGAATCCATTTGCAAAAACGATAGCGGTAATGCTTGTGCTTGTTCAACGGCTTGCAACAAACTCAACCCGGAAGCGATTCAAATTTTCAAAAAAGAAGCCGGCAATGCCTGTGGCGCCAGCGGTTGCAACACCAACAACACCAATTTGACCAAGGCAACAGTCGGCCTGTCTTATGACAAAAAAACTATTGTCATTCTTCCTCAGGAATATCTTGGCGAGGCCAATGTAGCGGTTCCTTATGGGGTCCGCTTCACCAATCAAATCAAAAATCTAAGAGGAGAAAATATTTTTAGTAAATGCCAGCCCAATTATCTGGAATGGAATTTTTCAGTTAATGGCCTGATTGATTTGGTGCCGCCAATAGTTGTTTCTCAAGGCGTTTTTCCTCCCGTTGATAATCAACAGGATTCTTTCGCTCAGAGGGTCGGCTCTTCAGCAATTGCCAAAATTGAAATCGTAAGAGCAATGGGCCCAGAAAAAGAAGCTTCCTTCACCTCAACGCCAGGAGGAAATTCCTCAAGTCTCGATTCCAGCTCTTTCGTAATGAGTAATAACTACCAAGAGATTTCCAACGACCCAGGAGATGTTTTTGAAGTGAGTGTTGATTCGGGAAATGTTTTTGTGATTTCTGCCGGCGGAAAATCGCGTGGTGCGGCGCAACCCGTGAAGCAAGGAAATGAATATCTGGTCAGCTTTCCAAATTTTTTCAGCTTTAAAATAGATAAAGTAGTTGCTGGAAATTCTTGGAAGATAAAATTAAATAAACCTTATCCAGCCGATATTTTAACTGTTGGCGGTCGAAATTTAAGTATCAACCAGGCAGGCACTTTAGCAGAAACTGTCAGCAAGGTGAAAGCATTTTTGGAGAACCCTGCTGTTTTTAATGAATTCAAAGACGTCGCTATTAGCGGCAATGTCCTAACCATTATTGCCAAGCCTGGTGCTCAGGGGAATGATATTTCTCTTTCATCTGCTCGCTCAGGCACTTTCAAAATAACACCGTTTTCTGGTGGAGCGGATGGTGGCAAAACCTTGAATCCTGGTGGTGGCAAGCCTGATCAGCCAATGAATTCAGCAATTCAAATCAATTTTAGCAAAGAAATAAATCCCCTCACAATTGCTGGGCCATCAAATTTTGTGAGCAGCACAATCCGGGTAATTAATATTAATGATGGTCAGCCAGTTACGGGAAATTTCACACTTTCTAGCGATTATAAGACTCTAGAATTTTTATCAGATAATCAATGTGGCGTGAATGGTTGTGGTGAAAAAATTTATTGCTTGCCCGCTAATTCTAATTTGAAAGTTGAATTAATTGCCGCTGATTTAGAAAATTGTAGCGATAACACGGCTTGTGGAACGAAGGCGCCTTTTAGCAACTGTAATAATCTCTCAGCCTTATCCCACAAATCTTGCGCAAATTCTGCCGGAAAGTTTTATCCAGCCGCCAATGTTCTTTCTTTGAAAGGAATTTTTGATGCTTCCAGTAATTCATTTGATGGAAATCGCGATACTTTTTCTGATGGGCCAGTAGATATTTTTAATGAAAATGTGGGCGACAAAAACAAAAAAGATAATTTCCAGTGGTCATTCTTCATTAGCGATCAAATGGAAACCACTGCCCCGATTATCAGGACAATTTCTCCGGAAAATAATGTGAGTGGTGCCGATCTCAATGTTCCGATTACGATTGAATTTTCTCGGTTAATGTTGAATGCTAGCTTGGTCACTGGTTCAAAAATAATAAACAATGGCAAAGGCGATGTAGAGCACAAGTTTTTAAATATCCGCAGTTTTGGTAATCCGGCTGGTTATTGGGTTTCTTCGTTTAACAAGTCCGCTGGCGATAATGGAGTATTAGACCAAACGACTATTAAAATTAATCATTCTGTATTTTCCGAATCTAGCGCTTTTAATGCTCAGGCTGGATCGGGTATTCGTGATATTTATCAAAATTGTTTCAAACCGAGTGGCAGTGATTCTTGCCCTGCTTCTGCGGTTAGCCCTTCCTGTTGTTTTGATGTTCCGGTTAGCAATGCAACGGGCTTGGATGCGGATGGTAATTGTAAATAAATTTCCAGAAATTATTTTATGAAAAAATCTAGTAAAATTTTATTAAGCGCGATTTTTTGTTTTACTGTGCTTTTTGGCGCTCGTTTGGCTTTGGCTGCAACCACGGTTGATACTGGGGTGGACCAAGTAGGAGCCGACATAAACTTATCAGCGAGTGACCCGCGTGATATGGCGGTCCGAATTATCAACCTCTCATTGATGTTTTTGGGAATTATTGCCGTTAGTATTATTCTTTGGGGAGGGTTTGTTTGGATGAAGAGTAATGGTAGTGAAGAACAAATCACCAAAGCAAAAAAAATTCTAAGATCTGGTTTAATTGGTTTAATTATTATTTTATCCGCCTGGGGAATCGCTTATTTTGTAATTAATAGGTTATTAGGCGATGGCAATAATGGTGGTAATTCCATTTATCCGGGAGGAGCTTGCGTGGCCGGCACCCCTTGTTTCTGCGGTGGGCATATTGTCTGCGACGGTGGTAATCCGACTTGTTCAGGTTATGATTGTACAAACTCAACGTCTACCCCAATAAGCTGCAATGGTGGTTCTAATTTGGGTTCTTGCACACCAAACGACAATCTTTGCGGTTCACCGGATAAGATTTGTAATAATAATTGCTTATGTGAAGACAAAAGCCAATCGGGTGATTCTTGCGGTTTTAAAGAAGACGGCTCCTGCGATGTTAATGGAAATAATTGCGCTGATGGTTTAACCTGTAATACTGGTTCTTGTGTTTGTGAGGGGCCAATTACTATTTTGAGTGTTAGCCCGGCGGGCGGTTTTTGTGAAAATAATTATAACAGGCCTTGTGACACAAATGCTGACTGCCCAAGTTCCACTTGTAACACCATTACGCCAAATGGCAAGCCAGGAAATCTTTTAACGATTCTTGGTAAAAATTTTAATAAGCCATCAGGTAAGGAAATTTTTGAGGAAAAATTTGATAGCTATCCTGAGGGCGGAAGCATTGGCAGTCCCAATTTTGGCGATTTGAAAGCCGGCGATGCGGCTAAAATTTCTTTTGCAAAAACGCCGATTAAAGAGTCTATGTCGTTACTTTTCTGGCAGAAACCAGGGAATGTTGATGGCACTGATGCCAATGCCGAAGTTTTTTATGATCTGGAAAAAGTTGGTTTTCAAGATGGTCGTCAGTACGGTGGGCAAATTACTTTTGAAGGGGAACTAACTAATCGTTTAGAAATTTATTTTGATGACAAAAAAATCACTGAGATTATCCCAGGACAATATAGCAACCAAAGAACAATATTTTTTTCACTTGGTAATTCGCCAAAAATTGGGAGCCCAAAAATGCGTTTTGTTTTGGTTGGTGGGCCGACTGGCAACGGGACTTCCTTGTTTATTGATGATCTGAAAATTGTTGATGAAACCGCTGGACGCTCAATTACTATCGGCGGAGTAACAGTTAAAACTGCCTCGGAAATATATTCCCAATGTTCAAGTTTCAGTGCTAATCAAATTATTGTCGTCGTTCCTGATGATGTCCAAAACGGCAAAATTGAAATCCGGTCGCGGTTCAATGAAATAGAAACGACAGATGACGACAATGGACCAAAAATTAAAGATTTTTTAAAGAATGGGATTTCTCGTCCTGGTCTTTGCAGGTTGTCGCCAAGCGCTGCGCAGACCAACGAAGTTATTTCTCTTTTTGGAAATAACTTTGGCAATGGTTCGGTATTTTTTGGTGATTATCAAAAAAATCTTAATGGTCAGGGAAAATTTGCTAGTGACACCAAGGCTAGTGCCGCCGTTCCTGTTTTGGCAGTTGGTAATAATAGTATTTTTGTCAGCAATGGAAAACCAAAAAGTAATTTTTTATTTTTTGAAAAGCTGAACGATCTTCCCGCGGCTCCAAATATTTCGGCGATTTCTCCCGATAGAGGTCCAGTAGGACAATATGTTACAATCAGCGGCAGTAATTTTGGTGATAACCGTGGAAATGGCAAAGTGTTTTTCGGTAGTAAAGAAGCGGTTTATACTTTTCCAAGCGAATGTGCGGCCGATCTCTGGTCGGATAAGCAGATTCTTGTTAAAGCTCCTGACGGAATTAATCCGCAAAAAAGCGATGTAATGATCAAAACTGATTCCTGGGAAATGCATTCTTCCTCAAACAACCTATCTTTTTATTTTGATTCTAATGAAAAATTGAAACCAGGAATTTGTAAAATTGATCCTAGCCGCGGTCCGGCAAATTCCACGACAACACTTTTTGGAGAAAATTTTGGATCAAGTGGTTCTGCCGTGAAGGTTTATTTTAATTCAATTGCTGCTGCTTCTACAATTTCAATTAGCAATAAAACTAATAAAGCAGAAGTGCTTGTTCCTGCCGCCGCGGTTTCCGGGTTAGTAAGATTAGAGGATAGTAACCCAGTTAATTTTCAAGTTGGTGCTTGCGGAAAAAATTCCGATTGCTCGTCGGGAAAATTTTGTTGTCCAGTAACCACTTCTTTGAAAGGCCAGTGTGTGAGCGATCTTGCTGATTGTGTGGGTGATGTTAAAAATTCAGTTTTTGAATGGGCTTTTAGCACTAAACTCGGGACAATAGATATCACAAATCCCACTACTCCTCCACCTAGCACTTTTGATAGCTGCCTCGGTGTTTCCAAAGAAGTTGGCTCCTGCCAAACTAGTAGCACTTGTCCAAATGTGCCTGGTAAATGTTCTTCCGGTTCAACAGTAGTCGCGGCGCCAAAAGGACCTTGTTGTCCGAGTGGTTATTCTGTCGTTAACGGCAGTTGCATTAAAAATCCAGAAAAAATTTGTAGCGACACAGAAAAAATAGGCTCTTTCTGTAAAGTTTTACCAGAATATGAAAATCGCCAACGTCTAGTTTATAGCTCAAACACCACTTGTATCAATGGTTGGATAAAAATAAATGGCGGCCTTTGCGCTAAAGGTGCCTCCACTGTAGATCTAAAAACTAGTAATAATTGTTCATTGTGTGAGAATACAGAAAAATGCTTAGAGGGAAAATGTAAAATTGATTTGCAATGTAAAGGCGGAGAGACTTGTAATTCCTCGGGGGAGTGTGTTATTGACGAAGCACCTTCTTGCGAATGTTGTTGCCAAATTAGCAATGGTAACCAAGATTGCTGTGCGCCATTAACTTGTGGTGGAACTTGCGGTTCTGATACCAATCCAACTGACAATTCGGGATTTGGCAAATGTTCTGGTTGCTTTGCGGCCGGAGCCGACACTGACTCCAGAGATGCTGCCTGCAACTGTTCAGGTCACAATGGTCAGTTCTGTGCGACTTCTGGGGCTTTCCCGACCGGTGCTTGCGTCGATTGTGCTACTTTGGACACTGATGAATGCATGGCGCATTCTTCCGTTTGCTGTTTGGATGCCAAGGCGACTGGTGGGCCAGTCTGTCGCGGTGGTGTTGGAAATTTAATTCCTAGTGATCCAGGATATTGCGCTTATTACAATTGCTCTGATCCAAATAATGCAATTACAGAAAATAATAAATGTGCTTCCAGTACTCCTGGAAGAAATGGCACCTATTCTTCCATCACAGCTTGCGAAGCTAATTGTAAACCATCGGGCGGCAACACTGGCCTGGGTCTAAGTTGTGGCACTGCCGGGAAAACCACTAATAATTATACATGCGATACTTCAATTTGTTCCGGGGTTTTTGGCGCCACGTCAAATCTTTCTTGCCTAACTTCCACTGGCGGAACAATAACTTCCGCAGCGCCTTCAGCAGGCGGTGAATGTGGGGTTTGCTGTTGTAATCCAAAAACGGATACCGCTTGCAAAGCAATCAATTCAAAATTATCCTGCCTTTCCAACAAAGGAGACTGCAGTGGTGCTTCACGCGGTCTTTGTTGTGGTTGCTCTAATGATGGTGAATGTAATCCCGGCGGGGTTGGTCTAAGTGGTTGTGGTGTGGATTCTTGTTGCTATCCCAAGCCAACAATCAGCGGCGTTTCCCCGGCTGCTGACAGCACTGGAGTTTGCCGAAACGCTGCTCTTCAAATCAATTTTGATCGCATCATGATTGGCACCAGTCTTAATAGTAATAATGTAAAACTTTTGGAAGAGCATGTGGCCGGCTTCAAGTGTCCGACTAGCACCCCTTTGGCAGCCGATAATTTAAAAGAAAATATTTTTGTCAAAGCCTATCAGGGTGTTGAAAAAATAATTATTTCATTTTTTAATATTTTCAAGAAAGACAAAGCCTTGGCTGACAATACCGCTAATCATACTTATTGCCAAGTCCCCATCAATGTTGAAGCTGTGGATCGGGTGAAAAACTTTGCCACGACCACAGTTGCGCTTATTAAGCCAAAAGCTGTGCTCAAGAGTGGTCAAAAATATTTAATTTTTGTCAGGGGAAATAACCAGGAAAATTCTCCGGCGGACGGTGTTTTGAGTGGCGATGGTGTTGGGATGAGTGTTGTGGATGATTCCGGTTTTTCAACAGCAGATTTTCAGGTTCTCCATAGTGACTTAAAAGAGTACGAGAATCAGATTAAAAATTATCAGAAAAAAGTTTCTGATGCCGAAATCAATAAAAATTTTAACGAAATCTTAGCAACTAATGATCTGTTGGATGAAGCAGAAAAACGGAGAAATAATACAGGTTTGATGATTGCCAAAGCTGTCAATGGCGCAAACTGGAAGGATTTAGGAACACAAATTGAAGAGCTAGAAGAATTAAAGAAAAAGATAAGAGAAATTCGCTCTAAAATGTTAAAGTCTAGCCTGGAACTTGACGTCCAAGATTTTTCTATGGAGCTAGGTGATTTAAATATCAGAAGGGAAGAGATAGGCGAAGTTATAGATCAGAATATCAAAAAATATGCTAGCCAGCCTCAAGATAGCGGGTTTTACCAAGGAGCAATTAAAGCAAAAATAAACAATAACCTATACAAGGCTTTTGTCAGTACTTTTACCACCAGAGCTGATATTTGTGAAATTGATTATACAACCTTAGTCCCTAATCAATACTTGTTTTCCACGGCCGCCAATGATTCAGCTGATGACACCCCTGGAAATGCCTCGTTTGATTCCAGGCGTGATCGTGACAAAGTTTTTGAAGCCAATGCTTATAGTATTGATGATCAACTATTAAATCCTGTTACTGGCTATAATTGGACCTGGGTATTCAAATCAGAAAATCCTTCCTTAATTTCTACAACTACTGTTTCATTAATGGCTAATAAAATTATTGCGACTGCGGCTGACAAAATTAACGATGGCAAGACTTTGCTTTATTCCACCGTGGAAATGTCCACCGGTAATCAATATTTCGGCGGTAATGGAGAAAAATCCAGTTCTGAGCTGTTTGTCTTTATTTGCGCGAATCCTTGGCCAAGAATAAAATCCGATGGCACTTGGGCACCGTGGCGTGATAAAAATAATTTCGCGAACAATCCTTTTAATTACGATTTTTATTATTGTCGCGATGCGGGGAAGCCAGGTACAAGTGATGATTTGCCGGAAATTTCCGAGAGTGCTATTCCAAAAAGTCCAAGTAAGGTTTGTAGTAATAACAATGCTCAGTCTTGTTCTTCGGACGCCAATTGTTCCGGCGGTTTATGCATCTGGGATATTTTAAAAGAATATTATTTTTTCAGTAATAAATAATTTGTGGTATAATTATCTTAACTTAATTTTTTCTTGAAAATATGAAACCAATAATGTTCCAGCGGTTTAATAGAGGTAAAAATTACCAGCCTTTTTTGTTGTCAGCTGGGTTATTTTTGTTGGTTGTCAGTTGTTTCTTCTTGGTAAATAATCCTTGCCAGGCTGCCGACCAGACTGCAGCTGAGATAGATTCCGCCGTTGATGCTAGTGATCATTTTCAGGCCGTATCAGGTGAAAGTTTGGATGCGGTGGCAATTAGAATTCTGCCAAACGATGAGCATTATGGAATTGAACGCTGGTATCGCGAAAAAGGTTTTTCCGGATCGCCGCAATTTTTGATTGTTGATGGCTATGAAGCAATCCGCGATGGCCGGACAGTTTATGTTAATGCCACCAATGTTTTAGGAAATATCATTCACACCAACATTTATCTAATCTCTTATAACCAAGATTCAAAGCCTGGCACCACCGATGCGCTCGGCCAGATTATTGCTAATTGGAAATTCAATAATAATTTAGCGGCTCCTGGAAAGTGTGCGATTACGGTGGCGGCAACCTCCACTTGTTTGGTTGATGGCGATTGTCTTGGCAAGGGATTTTGCGATAGCTTAAAAGCCAAAATTACCCGCGATGTAAAACGTTTGTCAGTTTTGGCTGAGATAAAAGAATCCTTAAAAAATTATCAAGAAAAAAACGGTCGTTTTCCGGATTTACCATCAGGTAGTTATCTCCCTCATCTAACTATTTCTACTTGGCCAAGCTGGCAGAGTACTTTTGGTGCTCAATTAGGTCTTGATAAATCATTAGTTGATCCAGTTAACAAACTAGGCCAATGCCCAGGTTTTGATGCTGTCACCTGTTGGAATAAAAACCTAAGCACTTTTGCCGCTAAAACTAATCCACTAGAGTTTCCGAATAATAGTTTAGTCATGGCTTATCAATCAGAAAATAGTGGCGCCAAATATAGTTTGTGTGCCTCAATGGAGACTCACGGTAGTGCTGATTCGGTGAATAATTATAATACTGTTGACAGGCTTTTGAGTCAGGGGGCTTGTAGTGTGAAAATTGATGCCCCAACCTCTCCGGTTAACCCAGTTTTTGAAGCGGCGAATCTTCAAGGCGAGCTCGGTCAGGAGTTTAGCGGTTTTATCAAGGTAGCAAATCCAAGCGGCAACCCATTGACCTGGGAGCTTTCGGTGATATCGGGCGCAAGCATTTTTGATGGCGGCGTCACTTTGGTTGACACTAATAATCCAAATCAGAAAAAAGTTTATTCAAGAAAGGCTTTGACTGTTGGCGCGGCAGAAATTAGCATCAAGGTTTCTGACAATCGGCTCGGACAGCAAACCAAAGTTTTTAAAATTACCATTAGCAAGTCAAAGCCAAAAATTGAGGCAGAAAACTCCGATTTTATTTTGAACAATAATAGATTAAGTTATTCATTCTATTTGAATGATGATTCAGTTTCCGATTCCGGCACTCCAAATTACACTTTAAGCTATACACGGCCGTCTCTTAGTGGTGGTTCATCCGGCATTTTACCAAGTGGCTTGGAGTCAAAAATTGAAAAGATTGAAAGGGGCAGATTCAAGGTCACTATTTTTCAAAATAGTGGAAGAATAGATGTTCCTGCTGGTTCAAATAAAGTCTTAAATTATCGGGTTACTCTCAACAACTCATCAGGCGGTTCCTCGGTGAAAGATTTTATAATTAATTTAAAACAAGATAAGCCAGTTTTTGATTATCAATGTGAAGAAAATGTCCGAAAGTTCGGGGCCTATGATTGTGTAGTGAAACTTTTAAACAGCAAAGATCACGATATTACTTATTCAGTTGCCGGTTTGACGGGAACTAATTTATCAACCTCTACTGACCCCAGCAAGGTTGGAACGGTGAGAATTAGCGGCAATGCCTTAGGTGTTCCTCCTACTCCACCGACAATCAACCGTAATTTTCCTTGTAGCACTCAATCCTATCAAAAATTTGTTTCAGAAAATGACCAGGAAAATGCAGCCACTCTTCAAGAATCATTTTTTAAGAAATATGATGATGTTTTGAAAAGTGTTATCTTGAAAGCAGAATCACAATTAGAAAGCCAACAACAAGAAATGCAGGAGGAAAATAATATTCTTCCTTCCGCTCTTTTATCTCCAGTCCTTAGAGTTGTTACTTGGGCGAAGAATGTTTTGCAAATCAAAGAGGCTTTCGCCGAATCTCTGGGCGCACCAGCCGCTAACCAGCAAGCAACCAAACAACAAGTCTGTTTTCAGAGAACTAACCCCGCACTTGATACAAATAACACGAGCGGCAATCTCTCAGTCGTTACTTCTGAAGAAGAGGCTAATTATGCTAGCAGGTTTGATGAATATGATGAAACTAGAAACACTTCAACGGGTACGTCAACCCCAGCGCCTCAAAGCGAATTTCCTATCACCATTACTGCGACCAATGAATACGGTGCTTCTGCCACCAAGAGTTTCGTTTTGAAGATTAATAGCTATTGCGGCGATGGAATTAAACAGGCGCCGAATCAAGAAAAAAGAGGGGGAATTTATAATGACGGAATGGAAGAGTGTGACGGTGTCGGCGGAGTCGCTCTCAATGTGGCTGATAGTTCGGCTTCTCGCCAGTATTCTTGCACCACCGGCGTTGGTTCTACTACTCCAAATCCAATTACTTCTAACAATTATTGCCGAGCGACCGGCGGCTATTGCGGCGATGGAATTTGTGGTTCCATAGATAGCACTTTTACCACTGATGATCACGAAGTTTATGATCCTGGTTTTAATACAAATCAATATTGTCATACGGATTGTTCATATTGCGGTGATGGAATAGTCCAGAATAATCAGGGAGAACAATGCGATCCCGGCGACCCATATTCAGTCCAGGCCTATCTCGGAGAATACTGCAATAATCGTTGTAAAATTGCTCGCCAATTAAAAATTCTTCAGGTTTATGCTGGAAATAGTTCTGGAGCCGCAAATACAATTTCCGTTAAGGCCATTTTAAATACTCTGGGAAATAATCCAACCGATTCTTCTTTCCGGGACAATGTCGCTATTGTTGATAACGATACTTCCGGTCAGGTAGATTATTCTGTTGATACAGTGTCGATGAATGTGTTTAATTCCAGTCCAACTTCATATTTACCAGTAGGAAATATTTTGGAAAAATACAACCTCATTGTTTTCGGAATGGGAAATAATTTGAGTTATCCTGATCCCTTGGCCCGTGTTTTAGTAGAAAACTTTATTAAAAATGGTGGGATGGTGGTTTTTGGCGGGAAAACTCTAAATGGAACAATCTTCAGCGACTATTCGGGGACAGTTCCCAATACTTTTTCTCCAGTAAATGCCACCATGATTGTTCACGCCAATAATTCCAGAGAGATATTCTCGCTTTCTACTGGTAACATTACGGTCAATACTTGGCAGCCATCTTATTTATTGAAAGCGGCTAATAGTGCTTGTGGCCCGCAATGCGGCGGTTCGGCTTGTTCGGCAGCTAGCTCCTTATTAACAAATATTTTCCATATTCCGACTTCGCCAACTTATTCCTGGGCAAGTGTTTGCAATCGCGTCGCTTCAATTCAATTGGGGCATAACAATGGCGCCGCTTTAAAGCCCGAAGAGTATAAAATTTTTGGTAATCTCATCTATCATTTATCAACCCAAATTTCCGGTGATAATTTTTAATCCTATGATTAATTGGCAAAATCGTCAGCATCGTTTTATCATTATTATTTCCGGAGCGCTACTGCTTTTCGCTTTAGTCTCGTGGTTATTTTTTAGCTTGTTAAATAAACCGAAAGAAGAACTAAAACAACTGGGAACAAAACAGCCGGAGAATGCGCAAAAATTTTATCCAGTGAATGAAGGAATTACTAAATGGCGACAAAAAGAAGCTGCTCGCCTTGAAAAAGCCAAGCATGACAAAGCCTTGTACCAAGAAATATTAGCTAGTAAAGAAAGCAGTCGTTGCCAAGAAATGCAGAACCTAGATGGTGCTTCTATTTGTCTTCTGAGTCTCGCGACTGATTTGCGGGATGGAAAAATTTGTGATCAAATTAGCAATGAAGAATTTAAAACCGCTTGCCAAGATAATTTTAAGATAAAAAAATAAAATAATAAAAATAACAAGATTCTTTATGTTTAACGACCAGAATAACTCTTCCCAAGGGGGAGCAAAAGAAATTGACGATATCTTTTCTGATGTTGACAGTGCCCCAGTGACGCCACCTGCCCCGGTACCTACAACTCAAAACCCGGTTTCTCCTCAAGCGCTGTCTGGTACTAGCCGGGAAGCTTATTTGAATGTTGAGGATAATATGCCGGCTGCTAGTGAACGGAGCACCAAGGCTTTAAAGATTTTTTTAATCCTTCTAATCGTTGCCGCGATTATTTCCTTTGCGGGTTATTTTGTTTATGCCCAGTTTATCAAACCAAAGGCTGAAGTTGTTTCCAATATTAATAGCAATCCAATCCCAGTAGTTAATGAAAATGACCAAGCTGCCTTGGAAGCTAAAATCAGTGAACAAGAAAATAACAATATCGCAGCCACGACCACTGAGCCTGCGACAGCTTCTTCAACGGAAACCAGTTCCTCCACGGTTAATATACCGGCAGTTGTTACAGCTGATAGCGTTGATACCGACAGTGATGGCTTGAATGATCAAGAAGAAATGCTTGCCGGTACTGACATTAATAAAGTTGATACCGACAATGACGGCCTCACGGATTATGAAGAAGTAAAAACTTATCTAACTAATCCCTTGGTAGTTGATACCGACGGCGATACTTATTCTGATGGCTCAGAAGTTAAAAAGGGCTACAACCCAAATGGCGCCGGTAAATTACCAGCGACCGCAGTAAAATAATTTTTATGGGAAACAAACAAACAATTTGGACAAAACCAATTTATATCCACGTGATGCCTCAATTGCATCGCAAAGTTTCTCTTCATACTGCTTATCTAACGCTTTTTGTTTGGGTTTCAACTATTAGCTTGGTGGCGGTTTGTTTTTTCATTAAATAATTATGTTTTCCAAGGATAAAAATCAAGCAATTGGAGGTGAAAAGGGCAATGATTTGGGCAATCGCTTGAGTCAGGATTTTATTGTCCATAATATGCCTTCGCCCCTTTCCTCTTCAGCGTTAACCAATAAAACATCTTCGCCTTCTTCAGGAAACCACAAAAAGACTGGCCTAATAATTATTTCTCTCGGCGTTTTGTTGGTTGCCGGGCTAGTTTATGGAGCTTATGTTTTGGTAATCAAACCTTCTCTTTCTCCAAAGACAGTTCAGGAAAAAACTACCTCCGAAATTAATTCTGGCCTAAACACTGAAGGGGATGAGCTCCAGACAAATCTGAATGTACCAGCGCCAGAAACGAATTCTTCTTCTGTCGCCGTAATTGAAACTCCGCCCGCCACAAGTACAGTAATTGTTGATGTTGCCACCAGTACAATTATTTCCGAATCAATGACTGATACTGACGGCGATGGCTTGAGCGATGCCGAAGAATTACTTCTCGGCTCCAACCCAGAAAATATTGATTCAGATGGCGACGGGAATGCTGATCTAATTGAGCTTCAGAACTCCTATAACCCAGCCGGCGTCGGCCGCTTGGCATCTTCTTCTAATCTCGTTGTCTATCGCAATTCTTCTTTAAAATATTCTTTGCTCCAGCCAAAAAGTTGGGTGTTGAAGAATCTAAACGGCAATGAAACGGTTCTAGTTTCTTCGGAGGATGAGAATTATTTTATTCAAGTTATTCATCAAACGAACCCAGAAAATTTAGCAATTTTGGATTGGTATCAAGCGGAATTTCCCGATCAAGCGCCAGGAGAAGCCAAATCGGCGGCCGATGGTTCTTGGCAGGGGGTTTATAATAATGACAAAACGGTTTTTTATTTGAGTGACCAGGCCAAGAAAAATATTTATGTTTTTTCTCTCGGGGCAGTTGAAGGGAATACTGCCAACTATTTCCGCTTGTTTGAAATGATTATTGATAACTTCAAATTAAACGTCAAATAATTTTTAAAACAGAAATAAATAAAAAACAACGTCGGGAGACGTTGTTTTTTATCTGGTGAACCGTTTTTATTCCCCGATTACTTTATCAATCAAGCCGTATTTTTTGGCTTCTTCGGCACTCATGAAATTGTCGCGGTCGCTGTCTTTTTCCAGAGTTTCGCTTTTTTTCCCAGTGTGTTTGGCAAGAATTTGGTTTAATTTATTTTTTGTTTTTAGAATATGTTCGGCCATGATTTTAATATCGCTCGCCTGACCTTCAGCACCGCCCATTACTTGGTGAATCATCACCTCGCTATTTGGCAGGGCCAATCTTTTTCCCTTTTTTCCGGCAGCGAGTAAGACAGAAGCCATGGAAGCGGCTAGGCCGACACAAATTGTCGAGACATCGGATTTAATGTATTGCATTGTATCGTAAATCGCCAATCCTGACGAAACTGAACCACCCGGAGAGTTGATATAAAATTTTATATCTCGGTTATTTTCTGCGTCCAAAAACAAGAGTTGGGCAATCACAATATTCGCGGTGTGATCATTTATTGGTTCGCCCAGAAAAATTATTCGGTCTTTTAAAAGACGGGAATAAATATCATAGGCCCGCTCCATTTGACCTTCTTTTTCAATAACAGTAGGAATTATCGGCATATTATTTGTAGTTAATTATTATTATCTATCCCGATTATAATACAAAGTGGCGATTTTGTAAATAAAAAGGCTTTTTCACTTGATTTTTGTTTTTTTATTCGGTAAGATTTGAGGAGTTACAAGATTATTTTCAATAATTAGAATTTTTATGAACATCTTCCAGAAGTTTTCAAAATTATCCGCTCGAGCAAAGGCTTGGTGGGTTTTTGGTTTGATTGCCATTTTTGCCTTAACTGTCGGTTTGATTTCCGGTAGCAGTCATTACAACAATTTTGCCAAAAATCTTTCTCAAAAAACGAACGGTGTGGTTTCTTTGCCTTTAGTAAAAGACATTCCTTTCAGTTTGGGCTTGGATCTTCAGGGCGGTGCCCATTTGGTCTACCTCGCTGATGTCGCCAATATTCCAGAAAAAGATCGAGCTAGTGCTTTAGATTCTGCTCGCGATGTCATTGAACGCCGGGTTAATGTATTTGGTGTCAGTGAACCATTGGTGCAGATTAACCATTCAGCTAGCGGTGAATACCGAATCATCGTTGAATTAGCAGGTATTAAGGACGTAAATGAAGCAATCAAAATGATTGGTGAAACTCCGTTATTGGAATTCAAAGAAATGAGCAGTGCTCCTGCGACTGTTGTTAATTCCGCCAGCTCAACTGGCGAAATCACTCTTGATGCCGGGAAGCAGGGGGCTTGGCAAAATACTGAATTGACTGGAAAATACTTGGAACGAGCCTATTTGGAATTTAACCAGAATGACGGAACTCCTTATGTTTCTTTGGATTTTAATGATGAAGGAGCAAAATTATTTGCCGACATTACCGAACGGAATGTTGGCAAGCCAGTTGCTATTTTATTGGACGGGGCAGTAATTAGTGCTCCAAATGTTAATGAAAGAATTACTGGTGGTAAAGCGATGATTTCTGGTAGTTTCACTGTTGATGAAGCAAAAAATTTAGTTAAACGTTTGAACTCTGGTGCTTTGCCAGTGCCAATTTCTCTGATTTCTCAACAGACGGTTGAAGCTAGCTTGGGCGCCAAATCAATCAACAACAGCTTGGTTGCTGGTTTGATTGGTTTATTATTGGTTTCTATCTTTATGATAGTAATTTATCGTTTCCCAGGTTTGTTAGCTGTTGTTTCTCTGCTGGTGTATGGATTAACAGTCTTGGCAATCTTTAAAGCCCTGCCTATCTGGTTAGCTTTTGTTCTGGTGGCAGTGATGATTGGTTTATTGTTCTATACCTTTAATGAAATCAAGGTGTTTAACGGCGGAGTCGCCTTGCTGTTTCTGGTAATTGGCGTGTTACTTTTTGTTTATGCCTCAAAATCTATTACTCTCACCCTTTCGGGTATCGCTGGTTTTATTATGTCTATCGGGATGGCCGTTGACGCCAATATTTTGATTTTTGAACGTATCAAGGAAGAGCTTCGCGCCGGGAAATCAATGTCTTTGGCCGTTGATGAAGGCTTCCGCCATGCCTGGCCTTCAATTCGCGATGGCAACACTTCTACTATTTTGACCTGCTTTATCCTGATGTTCTTCGGCACCTCCGCAGTACAGGGATTTGGTACTGCCTTATTTATTGGTTTAGCCGTGTCTTTATTCAGCGCCATTGTAATCTCTCGCACTTTATTCACTCTGGTCCTCGGAAAGTGGCTTGAAAAGAAGACTTGGCTTATCGGTTCTGGTTTAAAACAGAAAAACTAATCAAAGATTTATATGTTAAACATTATTCAAAATCGCAAAATTTGGCTTTCAATTTCCGGTTTATTGGTCGCCCTTTCAATCGGCGCCCTTTCAATGTGGGGTTTGAATTTCGGCATTGATTTCACTGGCGGCAGTTTGATGGAAGTGGAATTTACCAACTATCAGCCAGGGATTAACGACATTCAAGAAAGTCTTCGCAATGTTGGGGCAAGCAATCTCGTAATTCAGCCAACCCAAAACAACACCACTCTTTTGCGCTTCAAAGAAAGTTCTCAAGAAACTCACCAGGCAATCAATGAAAACTTAAACAAACTAGCTTCCGACCATAATGGCTCAGCCAAGGAATTGCGTTTTGATTCTATTGGTCCTTCTATTGGCAAGGAATTAAAAAGCAAATCATTTAATGCCATTATTGTTGTTCTCTTGGTAATGATTGTTTTTATTGCCTTTGCTTTCCGCAAAGTTTCCAAGCCAGTTGCTTCTTGGAAGTATGGCCTGGCGGCTATTATTGCCCTCGCACACGATGTCATTGTTGTTCTGGGCGTCTTTGCCGTCCTTGGTCATTTCTTGGGCACAGAGGTCAACACAGCCTTCATTGCTGCCGTTCTCACGGTTCTTGGTTATAGCGTTAACGATACAATTATTGTTTTTGATCGGACCAGGGAAAATCTGCCAAAATCCAGCCAGGATTTTGAGGGGACTGTGAACACCAGTGTCAACCAAGTTTTAACCCGTTCCATCAATACCTCATTTTCTGCGATTTTGGCTCTTTTGGCGATTCTTGCTTTCGGTGGTTCCAGTATCCGCGACTTCGCCCTTGCCTTGGCGGTCGGTATTTTTGTCGGAACCTATAGCTCAATCTTTATTGCCAGCCCGATGATTGTTATTTGGGAGAGAATGGCTCGCCGGAAGGCCTAAGAAAAAAGAAAATTGGAATTTTATCAAAACGAGAGCCTGGGGGTTCTCGTTTTTGATTTTTAGGCTTATTTTAAAGAATAAGTTGTCACTATTGACATTTTGTCTGTTTTGGTTTATAATGTATTCTAAGTGCAAATTGGTGGGATAGTGATCTCATAAAACCGAGGAGCGCATACTTTAAAAATTATATATAATGGGAAAAGAAAGAGGAATCGTGTTGGTTGCGTCAACCAACTCATTTCACGGCAATGTGTTGCCGCAAAGTTTTGAAAAAATCCACGCCGAAGAATTAGGCTTGGGAGTGTTGGCAGAATCAGGTTTAAACCTGACAATCAATTGCCATCAATTAGATTTTTTGATGTATCCTTGGTTGGGAAAATATCAGGAGTATCAAAATTTGCAATTTTCAGGAGGATTATTTTCTCATGTATTGCCCGCATTAACTTCGGACGAACATTTGAAATGGCAGGAAGAAAATGGGATAAAAAACCAAACGGTTTCTTTTTATCCAGAATTTTGCTCACCAACCAAACCGAATCGCAATTTTTGGTTGTTGGATAGTCAGACACACTATTATTCAGACGGTTATTTGAATCAAGAAGTTTCTTGGAATGCCGAAGAAGTTGGTGCTTTGCCGCCAGTTGTGAAAGTTAATGGAAGATTTGGGTTTGTGATGACTGAAAAGTTATTTAAGCCAATTCTTGATCTCATGTTTTTAGCTCAAAGGTTTCCAGACAAAACAAATGATGCCGGAATTAGCAATTTGGATCTTTTAGTAAAAGCGATTGCAGAAGTGGACGAAGTTATTCTTGTTCCCTTTGATTTGGAAGCGCCATATGTTGGCTCCAAACTTGGAAAAATATTTTGGGAAAGATTAATTGCAAAAATCAAAGAGAACGGCTTAGAAGATCGTTTTTTAGATTTCGCCAAAATTTCTCAATCTTTAATTTCCGAAGCACAAGAAATAATTGATACTCCTCACCGCAGTTTGTCAAAGTGGACTTCGATTGAGGCGATGTTTGATTATTTCTCTGAGTTGAAACATTATGCGAAACAAGAAATGAGTGAAGAAAATCATCTATTGCTTGCTTTTGCGGCTGGTGCAGACCTTGCTGCAGCGGTGTTCCAAAAATCTATTTTTTCAAGAAAGCCAATAAATTTGCCATTAGTAGATTCTGAGGGAAATCCTGGAACCGTGCAAATTACGGGTAATAAAGAAATAATTGATGCTGGTTATTTGGCTAGAAAAGTTTTCTTGGCGAGAATAAAGGAAGAAGAAGGTTCAAAAGAGCTAAAACTCTGGAGAGAATTAAGCAAAAAACAGAAAGGCGGTATTTACTGGGAACGCTTAATCGCCGTCACAAAACAGTTAGATATCTAACAGTTAATCATAAACATGCGACCGTTAACCTTAAAAAGTTAACGGTTTTTTATTTCCCCAGCCCTTTTATGCTATAATCAAATATATGAATTTAGAAGGTTTTAAATTAAAAAACTGGCCGAAAATATTTTCGTTTCTTTTTGATTTTTCAATTTTAGTCCTGATTTTTGGCACTCCTTTGTATTTGTCATTGTTTTTCAAAACCAACAATCTTTTTGATTTAAATAAGTTATTTTGGTTTCAGGTTTGGCTGTTTCTCTCCTTAATCTTTTTTTTGTGCAAAGTGTTAGCGCTTGCCATAAAAAAGGAAAAAATTTATTTTCCCGGTTTTTTGAATAAACCAAAAATTTATTTTTCTTCAATAGTCCTAATTTTGTTCCTTGCCCTGTCTATTCTTTGGAGCCAAAATCATTATCAATCTTTTTTTGGTTCTTATTCCCGCAATGACGGCTTGGTGAATTGGTTTTGCTATTTTATTTTTGCTTTTTTGGTGAGTGTTTACTTGTCTAGCGATGGTTTTGAAAATTTACAAAAAAAATTGAGAACGATTTTGACTGTGGCTGTTTCGTCAGCTTTCCTGGTTTCAATTTATGCAATTTGCCAATTTTTTGGTTTTGATTTTTTAATTTGGCAAGAGCCGGCGAATCTCACTCATCGGGCTTCCGCCACTCTTTTTCAGCCTAATTTCTTGGCCTCTTTTTTATTATTGACGATTCCCCTGACATTTTTGTCGGCTTTTTTGGCGAAAAAAAATATCTTTCGTCTTTTTTTTGTTTCCGCTGGTTTCCTGCAACTTCTAGCTTTGGTTTTTTCCGGTAGTCGTGGCGCTTGGCTCTCGTTTGCCGCCACTTTATTAGTTTTTTCTGGGATTTTTATTTTCCAAAACAAAATTATTAAAAGAAAAAAAATAATTAGTCTTTCTGGGGTTATTTTGGTTTTAGCTTTAATAATTTTTGGTTTATTGAAGAGTGAACGTTTCCAAACAATTACTGATTTTTCAGAGGGAAGCAGTGCTTATCGGGCGCAAGTTTATCAAGCGGCAATCTCTCAAATCAAAAAAAGTCCCTGGCTTGGTTACGGCGCGGAAAGTCAGCCGGAAAGATTAGTTCTGGAATATCAAAAAGATTGGGCGGTTTTTGAGTCGGCTTTTTTGCTTCCCGATCGGGCTCATAATTTGTTTTTGGATCTGACTCTTAGCTTTGGCTTGCTTGGCTTGGCCGTTTGGGTTTTTTGGTATTTCTCAATTTTTAAAATATTAATCTCCGCCGCCAAGAAGCTCAAAAATTATCCGGCTTGTTTTGCCCTTGGTTTTTCCCTGCTATCCTATCTGTTTTCTTTGTTGTTCAGCTTTTCAGTGGCGACCACGGCAATATTTTTCTTCTTATTATTTGGAATCTCTTTGGCTCTTTCTGAATCGCCGATTGAGAGAAAGTTGAAGTTTAATCAAAAAAAATATCTGGCCGTTTTTTTCGCTTTATTAATTTCCGCCAGCTCTCTGGTTTATTCTTTCAAGGTTGTTATCGCTGATTATTATTTTTATTATTTTAACCAAGCCTGGAATATTCAAGAATATTCTAGTGCTTTTTCGGTGCGAGAAAAAATTATTAAATTAGGGGTTGCCGATACAAATTATCGGAAGATGATGCTTGTGAAGATGACCGCTATCCAGAATATTTATTCCGACTCGGTGGTTACCGAGAAGATAAAAAAAATTATTCAGCAAGACGAAAAACTTTTTAATTCCAACTCAATTTTTGATACCGAAAGTTTAATGGAGCTGAAAGTTTTTAACGGCAATTTCCAGGAAGCTGATTTTTTGAGTAATACCATTTTGAAATCGGTGCCGCTATGGCCAAAGGCCTACTTTATTTCTGGCCTCGTTCAAGCTAGAATGGGAAAATTTTCTGAATCACGAGCGCTTTTTGGTCGGGCTTTGTCTTTGTTGCCCGATCAGCAAGATCGCCGTTTAAATGAAATTCACAAACAAGAACTCCTAAGAATAAAAGGGGAGATATTTTTTACTATTGGACAAACTCATGAAATTGAAAAAAATTTCCGCAATGCTTCTAATTATTATGGCTTAGCCTTTGTTAATAATGAAAAAAATTTGGAAGCTCTGCGCCGGATTGCTTTTTGTTTCAATGAATTAGGAGAGCCAGAAAGAGCCAGGGCAATTATTGTGATGTTAGAAAATATTTTAAAAAAATAATTTATGTACTATCTTTTTGGTTTTTATTTTTTTCTTCTAGGTGCAGTTTTCGGCAGTTTTCTCAGCTGTTTAGCTTGGCGCCTTTATAAAAATGAAAGTGCTTGGCCATCTTCTCGCTGTGATGCTTGTGGGCGGAAGTTGTCTTGGTTTGAAAATATCCCTGTGCTCAGCTATTTGTTATTAAGAGGTCAGTGTTCATCTTGCCATAAAAAAATCAGCTGGCAATATTTTGCCGCCGAGCTCTTCGGGGGGATTCTTTTCTCTGGAGCTTTTCTTTTGTTTTTTAAAAACCATCTTTATTTTTCCACCTTGCTACCTTCAGGGAATGAGTGGCTGCAGTTTATTGGCCAAATTTTTTCTTTGGCCGTCCTGTTATTTGTTCTGATTTATGACGGGAGATATTACCTGGTTTCTCCTTCTATTGTGTTAGGCGCTTCATTGGTGCTTTATATTTTTAGTTTATTTTTGGGAATTGCCTGGTTTATGCCGCTCGTTTCCGCGATTCTTGGGGGCGGGTTTTTCTTTCTGCAATATTTTTTAACCAAAGGGAAAGGAATTGGCGAAGGCGATATTTATTTAGGAATTCTTTTGGGCTTTATTTTTCCAGAATATCTTCACTTATTTTTATTGTTTGCTGTTGTTATTTCTTATTTTCTTGGTGCAATCACTGGCTTGTCGCTTATCGCTTTCGGCAAGAAAAAACTTGGCGGGGCCTTGCCACTCGGGTTTTTTCTGGCTCTGGGCGGAATGATTACGATCTTTTTCGGGCCAGGAATTATCGGTTGGTATTTGGGCTTATTGTAGAGTTCTGATAAATTTACTATAATGTAAATATTAAATAGTCTTTTAAGGCGGTCTTACGTCTTAGTTTCTAATTTCAACTATGAAAGACAATATTATTGCTGGTTTAGACATCGGTTCAACCGAAATTAGGCTAGTTATCGGCCAAAAAATTAATGGTTTGGCCGGAGAAGAACTGCAAATTATCGGCGCTGTTTCTGTGCCAACTTCCGGCGTTAACCGAGGGGTGGTAAATAGTATTGAAGAAACCACTTCTTCAATTTCTGCTTGTCTGGAAAAAGCCGAGAGGTTAGTTGGCGTGCCGATTAGCGCAGTTTCTATTTCCATCAATGACCCATACATCAAATGCGAACGAAGCAAGGGGGTGGTGGCGGTCAGCAAAAGCGACGGAGAAATCAGCGAACACGATGTTGAAAGAGCAATTGAAGCCGCTCAAGCAATGGCGGTGCCAGTGAACTATGAAATTCTCCATGTCATGCCGATAAAATTCGCCGTTGATAGCCAGGAAGACATCAAGGACCCGATTGGTATGAGCGGTATTCGGCTGGAAGTTGAAATTTTGATTATTCAAGGTCTTGGTAGTCAATTAAAAAATCTCACCAAAGCAATTCATCGAACCGGGTTGGAAATTGAGGACTTAGTTTTGTCTCCTTTGGCCGCTGCGGAAGCCGTGCTTAGCACCAAACAAAAAGAATTGGGTGTGGTATTGGTAAATCTTGGCTCTTCAACTACCTCCTTGGCGGTTTATGAAGAGAGAAATTTGATTCACACCGCTATTTTGCCGATTGGTGCAGAACATATCACCGCTGACGTTGCCCTTGGTTTGCGTTGCCCAATCAATTTAGCCGAACGCATCAAATGCGAATATGGCAGTACCCTGAAAGACCATGTTAATCAAGACGAGGAAATTGATATCCGTGATTTGGTACGAGAAGAAGAAGTAAATGACGATATTGAAACGGTTTCCAGAAAATATATTGCTCAAATTATTGATGCCCGGGTTGAAGAAATTTTTGAAAAAATTGATAATGAATTGAAAAAAATTGATCGTTCCGGGATGTTGCCGGCAGGGGTGGTTTTTGTCGGTGGCGGTGCTTATTTGGAAAATTTAGTAGAAAGTGCCAAGAAAAAACTTCGCTTACCGGCTTGTGTCGGTACTGCTCGAAATATTAAAACTGTGATTGATAAAGTTTCTCGCCCTGAATTTTTAAGCGCTCTTGGCTTGGTGGTCTGGTCAAGTCGCAATGAATTTGGATTATCAGGAAACGGAAATTTCAAAAAAAATGTTGATAATTTTTTTGGTAAAGCAAAAGGCTTGCTCCAAAAAATAATGCCAAAATAAAAAATAATTTACATAACTATGGCTGAAGTAAAACCAGAAGTAGAAACTTTTGCAAAAATTAAGGTAGTTGGAGTTGGTGGTGGTGGCGGAAGTGCAATAAATAGAATGATTGAAGCCGGCATTAAGGGGGTGGAGTTTGTGGCAATTAACACCGACATCCAAGCTCTTCATTACAACAAAGCCAGTGAGAAGATTCACATTGGTAAAACGGTGACTCGTGGCCTGGGAGCTGGGATGAACCCAGAACTTGGCAAAGGCGCTGCCGAAGAGTCACAAAATGAAATTCGTGAAGCCTTGAAGGGTTGCAACATGGTTTTTGTTACTTGTGGTTTGGGTGGCGGCACTGGATCTGGTGCGTCGCCAATTGTTGCGGAAATTGCCCGTGAATTGGGAGCTTTAACCGTAGCAGTGGTCACTAAACCTTTTATGTTTGAAGGGGGGCAGAGGAAAAATATTGCGGATCGCGCCTTTGCTGAATTGGCCGACAAAGTTGATACCATTATTACAGTTTCCAACGACAAATTGCTTCAAGTGATTGATAAAAAAACCACTCTCTTGGAGGCTTTTAATATCACTGATGATGTTTTACGCCAAGGCGTTCAAGGAATCGCTGAGATTATCACTGTTCCGGGAGTTATTAATGCTGACTTCGCCGATGTTAAAGCAGTGATGTCAAACGCTGGCTCAGCTTTAATGGGTATTGGGCAGGCTAGCGGTGAAAATAGAGCTGTGGAAGCTGCTCGGGCGGCAATTAATTCCAATTTGCTGGACATGTCAATTGACGGTGCTCGAGGGATTGTTTTCACGATTACTGGCGGCGTTGATATGAGCATGAATGAAGTTAGTGAAGCGGCCAAAGTTATCACCTCTGCCGCTGATGAAGAAGCAAAAATTATTTTTGGTGCGGTGATTGATGAAGATTTGAAAGACATGGTTAAGATTACAGTTGTGGCGACCGGTTTTGATGGTCGGGGAAATAGTAAGCAGGGAGAAGCGCACAAGAGCTATTCTCCAAATCATTTTATTGAGAATGTTGAAAAAGAAAATGGCAAGACATGGCCAGAAAAAAATAAGAATGTCTTACCAACGGCAAAAACTTCTCCTTTGAAGCCTTTAGTTCCCCCAGTTAAAGCCACCGAGAAAGAAGAGGAGGAAGAAGATTTGGACACTCCGGCATTCGTTAGGAAAAACTTATTTGGCGCAAAATCTCAGCCCAAGAAAGAAGAGCCAGTTGAAGAGGATGATGACGATTTGAGTATCCCCGCCTTTATTCGGAAGAGGATGATGTAATATTAGTTAAAATATAGTATTTAAATAGTAAAACGGGGCTGAAATGCCTCGTTTTTGTATGATTGTAGTAATCAGGTTGACAGTTGACAGTCAACTGTCAACCTGATAAAATATTAAAATAAGAGTAATTAAAAAATTATGGATACGCGGGAAAAAATAATTAAACTAATTAAAGAAAA
This sequence comes from uncultured Gammaproteobacteria bacterium, assembly GCA_964431155.1. GTDB lineage: Bacteria > Patescibacteriota > Patescibacteriia > Patescibacteriales > UBA12465 > CAINDR01. The sequence continues at coordinate 33,381 of CAYSIJ010000001.1, read as the reverse complement.
AGGTCAAATAACAGCTAATGAAATAGCTGAATATTTGGATATTTCCAGACAAGCTTTATATAAACATCTGCCAGACATGCTGTCCGGAAAACAAATAATTAAGACCGGAAGACCGCCGAAAGTTTTTTATACCCTCAAAGAAAAGGAGTCAGAAAAAACTAGTCATGAAGTTGATAACGAAACTAAAAATATAATCGATAAAAATTATTTTACCATTACTCCGAGCGGGGAAAAGATGGAAGGATTTGCCGGGTTTGTTTATTGGTGTGAAAAACAGAAATTGCCGATTGAAAAAACTGCTAAAGAATATCTGGTTACTTTGAAAAAATATTCCGGTTTTAGGAAAGATGATCTTATTGACGGAATGCAAAAGATGAAAGGTACGTTTAAAGATTTATACCTAGACGATGTATATTATCTTGATTTTTACAGTATTGAGAGATTTGGCAAAACGAAGCTTGGTCAAATGCTATTATATGCCAAGCAAAGCCAGAGCAGGAGACTGATGAAAGAATTGATTGATGATGTCAGGCCGGCAATCCTAAAGATGATAAAAAAATTTAACATTAACGGCGTTGGATTTGTACAACCGACTGTAAAAAGAGAAGTGCAGTTCATGAATGAGCTGAAAAAAAAGCTGAATCTGCCAGTTAAAGAGATAACAATTACTAAAATCAAGACAGATATTATAATCCCGCAAAAGACCTTGAACAAGCTTAATGACAGAATCGAAAACGCTCAGAAGACTTTTGCCCTGGAAGAATCAGGACATTTTAATAATATTCTCTTGGTTGACGATGCCGTAGGTTCTGGTGCGACATTGAATGAAATTGCCAAGAAAATCAAGGATAAAAGAATCGCTAAGAAAGTTATCGGACTAGCTATAACAGGAAGCTTTAAGGGATTTGATGTGATTAGCGAGGTTTAAAAAATGTAGCTTTATAATGCTTTATGAAAAATAAGAATATTAAAATTCATGCATCAAATGCAAAGATGAGCCAGGATTATCTGGCTGAGCTCAGGAAAAAGTGTCTGATTGAAAGCACTGGCTCTTCGCTGCGGCTTTCTGGTAGAAACATTACAAATGAGCAGGTGGAGGAGATTTTGAAAAAGATGGAAGAATAAAATTTTGATATGAAGAAGATTGAGATGTTGGGGGCGGGAAAAGTATGAGATTAGTTTGAAATTTTTTTAAAATAGCAAATAATCATATTATATGAGCATCAATGTAAAAAAGTTCAGTCAGAAAGTCGGCGAGCAATATAAAACCGGCCATGCACGCGAGCATTCTTATCGTCCGACTGGCATCTAACTTGAAAATTGATAAGAATTTCAGTCAAATGTTGATTCATTGAGAGGACTAGCTCATTATCCGACATTTATTCGGAAGAGGATGAGTTAATAAAAAATAAGATATCGACATAAAAAATGAGGCTATTTTGGCCTCATTTTTGTATATAATGAATGTATGATTCTTGCGCGATTATTTCGGAAGGCAATTGGACTTATCCACAGTTTTTCCGCTCGTTTGTCAAAGAATAATTTTTCCCTTTATTTTACCCTCTTTTACTTGATATGGATTTCTGCTAAAATACAAATAAGCACAACATTTAGTGGTAGGAGCAAGAAAACCCCACAAAATGTTGAATTTATCAATCTTTTATGAAATGCCCAATTTGTTACTTTGATGATACAAAAGTGGTTGATTCCCGCGTTGCTACTGATGGCCTTTCCATTCGTCGCCGTCGTGAATGCTTGAAATGCAATTTTCGTTTTTCAACTTATGAAGAAGTGGAATTGCTTGACCTTTCAATTGTCAAAAGAGATGGTCGTCGGGAATCTTATAGCAGAGAAAAGTTGATAAGCGGTCTCAAAAAATCTTTTGAGAAAAGACCAATCACTGAAGACAGTTTCAAAAAATTAGTTCATTCAATTGAAAGAGAAATTCAGCGTTTGAAAAAAAGTGAAATTACTTCTCGCCAAGTTGGCGCGATTGTGATGAAACAATTAAAAAAAGTAGATCAGGTTGCCTATATCCGTTATGCCTCAGTCTATGAATCATTCAAAGATGCGCAAGAGTTTAGAAAAGAGTTGAATAAATTAATCAAAGAAAAAAAATAATTAAAATAAAAAATCTTTATGTCCGAAGCGATTACCAAAATTAGAAAAAGATCTGGCGATATCGCCCCCTTCTCCGAAGAGAAAATTTTGCAGGCCATCGTCAACGCCGCCAAGGCAGTTGATGATTATGATGAAGTAGCAGCAAAGCATTTGGTTTCTGAGGTAATTGCTCGGGTCAACAAAAAATTTCACCCAAACAGCATTCCAGCAGTTGAAGAGATTCAGGATGTGGTGGAAGAAATTCTGATTGAAAACAAAAAAATCAAAGTTGCCAAGGCTTATATTCTTTATCGCGAACAACATCGCCAGGTTCGTGACATCACTCAATCCACCGTTGAAGAAAAATTAATGGAAGATTATCTCGGCCGTTCCGATTGGCGTTTGAAAGAAAACAGCAACATGAGTTTTTCGGTTCAGGGCTTGAATAATTATCTTGCCTCCGCCATCTCCGCCAAATATTGGCTGAACAAACTCTATCCAGAAAATATTCGCTTGGCTCATGTTAACGGTGACATGCATATTCATGACCTCGGCCTGCTTGCTCCTTATTGTTGTGGCTGGGATTTGAAAGATTTGTTGTTGAGGGGCTTCGGCGGAGTTAAAGAAAAAATCCAAAGCAAACCAGCCAAACATTTTCGCAGTGCTTTGGGACAAATTGTTAATTTCTTCTACACTCTTCAGGGGGAAGCCGCTGGCGCTCAGGCTTTCGCCAATTTTGATACTTATCTCGCTCCTTTTATTCGTTATGACAAATTAACCTATGAAGAAGTGAAACAGGGTTTGCAGGAATTCATGTTCAATGTCAATGTTCCAACTCGCGTTGGTTTCCAAACTCCATTCACTAATGTTACTCTTGATGTTACTCCTTCAAAAATGATTGGCGAAGAGAGCGTGGTAATTGGCGGCGAAATAATGCCAGAGCAATACAAGGATTTTCAAGCGGAAATGGACATGTTTAATCAGGCTTTCGCCGAAGTAATGATTGCTGGTGATTCCACTGGACGAGTATTTGGCTTCCCGATTCCTACTTATACTATTGATAAAGAATTTGATTGGGATAGAGAATGTTTGAAGCCGGCTTGGGAAATGACTGCTAAATATGGTATTCCTTATTTTTCTAACTTTGTAAAT
>CAYSIJ010000001.1:28691-30119 GCA_964431155.1 uncultured Gammaproteobacteria bacterium | reverse complement strand
TCAAAGTTCGCTTAGCAAAATTAATGGATATCGCCAAGGAAAGTTTGGCAATCAAACGAAAAGTAATTGAAAAATTCACGCTCGACGGCCTGTATCCTTATTCAATGTTTTATCTCAAAGATATCCATGCCCGCTTCGGAACTTACTGGCAAAATCATTTCAATACCATTGGAATTAATGGCATGAATGAAGCATCCTTGAATTTGCTTGGAAAAAATATTGCCGACGGAGAGGGTCATCAATTCGCTAGTGAAGTTTTGGATTTCATGCGCGAAAAATTAATGGATTATCAGACAGAAACTAACGATCTTTTTAATCTTGAAGCCACTCCAGGAGAAGGTTGCACCTATCGTTTTGCAAAAAAAGATCGGGAGCTTTATCCAGATATTATTTTTGCCAACAAGGATGCCGTGGAAAACGAAGGAGCTGATCCTTATTACACCAATTCTTCTCATATTCCAGTGAGCCATACCGATGATATTTTTACTGCCTTAGATTTGCAGGATGATTTGCAGGTAAAATACACTGGCGGTACTGTTCTTCATGGATTTTTAGGAGAAAGAATTAAAGACTCAGAAACCACCAAAAAATTAGTGCAAAAAATCGTCAATAATTATCGTCTGCCTTATTTCACAATCACACCAACCTTTTCTATTTGTCCGAAGCACGGCTATTTAGCTGGTGAGCACAAATATTGCCCAAAGTGTGACGAAGAAATTGGTTTTATTGGCACTACTGATGATGAACGGCAAGATGCCGGTGCCAATAACCCTGCTTGTTGCTAATTGTTATTATTTAAATTAAAATATAAATATGAGTCGGTCATCATTTTGTCCTCCATGCCAAAAGACAAAGAGTGGCAGCTCCAAAAAAAATATGAGTCCAATCAAGACTGAACGCCAGGAATGCGTGGTCTACAGCCGAGTAGTTGGCTGGTTAACTCCCGTCCAAAACTTCAACAAAGGGAAGGCGGCTGAGTTTAAAGATCGCAAGACTTACAAAGTAGAAAATTCCTGTTGTTAAAAAAATAAAAGTGGCTTCCTCGGGATTTTGGAAATAGGCAGCGTGGTCTTTCGGATTTCCCGAACAGCTCACAAAAACCTATGAAAATTGGAGGATTAGAAAAACTAAGTTTAATTGATTATCCAGGTAATCTGTCAGCGATTGTTTTTACTGTTGGTTGTAATTTCCGTTGCCACTTCTGCTACAATCCCATGCTTGTCTGGCCCTTAGAAGAGTTAGGCGGGATAGAATACAAGAACAAAGGTTTTTCCCCGATTCCGGAGGAAGACCTTTTTCTTTTTTTAAGTGGCCGGATTGGCAAACTTGATGGGGTAGTAATTACTGGCGGCGAACCAACCTTGCATCACGACTTGCCAGATTTTATTAAGAAAATAAAAGCCCTGGGGTTCAAGATAAAATTAGACA
>CAYSIJ010000001.1:23415-28681 GCA_964431155.1 uncultured Gammaproteobacteria bacterium | reverse complement strand
GGATTATTTGGCGATGGATTTGAAGGCGCCTCTAGAAAAATATTCGGAAGTTGTCGGGGTTCCTGTTGATTGCCAGAAGATAGAAGAAAGTGTTAAAATGGTTATTAATAGTGGGCTCCCTCACGAATTTCGGACTACCGTCACCCCAGGTCTATTAGAAAAAGATGATTTTTCAAAAATGGGTCAAGTAATTAAGGGGGCAGCTGCTTGGTATTTGCAAAAATTTAAATCAGACACGGAGCTGGTTGATCAAAACTTGCAAGGAAAAAAATCCTTTAGCGACCAAGAAATGGAAGAAATGGCGTTAATTGGGAGTAAATTTGTTGATATTTGTCAATTAAGATAATTTTATGTCCGAAGAAAACTCAAACAACGAGAGCGAATTAAAAGCATTAATCCAAAAAAATATTGCTCTTAGCGAAGAAATTGCCGAAAATCTGAGCCATGTCCGGAGGTTTATAAAATGGCAAAATATTTGGGCGACCGTACGTCTGTTAGTTATCGTCATTCCCTTAGTTATCGGCTTTTTTTATTTGCCGCCGTTAATCAGAGAATATCTTGGCAATTATTCATCTCTTTTGAACCAATAAAAATATGAGTAATGACATTGCGGTTTTTGCGCAGACAACTTATCGTAACGAATTCAAAAAATTCGGTATCAAAACTGACGATCGCCGCCGGCACATGTATTTGGTTGGGAAAACCGGCATGGGCAAATCAACAATCTGAGAGAATATGATTATTGATGATATCCGAGCCGGGCGGGGTGTGGCAGTTGTTGATCCGCACGGTGATTTAGCCGAAAAAATTATTGAGTTCATTCCCAGTGACCGAATAAACGATGTTGTTTATTTGAATCCAGCCGATATTGATTACCCAATTGCCTTTAATGTGGTGGAACAAGTTGAATCGCACCTCCAGCATTTAGTTGCCTCTGGACTGATTGGAGTTTTCAAAAAACTCTGGGCCGATTCTTGGGGGCCACGCTTGGAATATATTTTGCGTAATGCCATCCTCGCGATTCTTGATTACCCAGGCTCAACTTTGATGGGCGTCGTTAGAATGTTGTCTGACAAAACTTATCGCAAAAAAGTGGTGGCAAGCATTAAAGATCCAATGGTTAAATCTTTTTGGGAAAAAGAATTTGCCGGCTATGCCGACAAATTTGCCTCAGAAGCAGTTTCGCCAATTCAGAACAAAGTTGGGCAATTTTTGTCTAGTTCTTTGATGCGCAATATTATCGGCCAAGTGAAATCCTCAATTGATGTTCGGAAAATCATGGATGAAGGGAAGATTCTAATTATGAATCTCAGCAAGGGAAGAATTGGTGAAGATAATTCTGCTTTATTGGGGGCGATGATGATTACCAAAATTCAATTAGCGGCGATGAGCCGCGTTGATATTCCAGAAAATGAAAGAAAAGATTTTTATCTCTATATTGATGAATTTCAAAACTTTTCTACCGACAGTTTTGCCAATATTCTTTCTGAGGCGAGAAAATATCGCTTGAATTTGGTGATGGCCCATCAATATATTGAACAATTAGGCGATGTCGTGAAGGCGGCAGTTTTTGGAAACGTTGGTACCCTAATCGTTTTTCGCGTTGGTGCCGCTGACGCAGAAGAATTAGTAAAGGAATTCACTCCGACTTTCACCGAAGAAGATATTGTTAATCTGCCAAAATACGAAATGTATCTTCGTTTAATGATTGACGGCATCACCTCCAACCCTTTCTCGGCGAAGGGATTGCCGCCACTGAGAACTGATGAAAAAACTGGCAATACTGAAACGATTATTAATTATTCCCGAGAGAAGTATTCCGCTCCGCGCGCTTTAGTGGAAGAGAGAATTATGAAATGGCACGAAAGTGAGGAAGATGAAAAAGAAAAAGAGCAGTTTGCGAAAAAACCCTTTCAAAAACCAGCTAATAACAACTTTCCGTCGGCACCGAATTTTCCGGCTCAACCGGTTGTTAAGCCATCAGCTATCCCACTGAATGTTTCGCCAGTTCAAATGCCAGCCGTGGTTGCGCCGGTCGCCAAACCAACAGTCATCCCCCAGTCTTTGCCTGCCAAAACTCAGCAAGTAAGCAGAATTCCAGCTGGCAAGATTTCTACGGTTTGTAGCCACTGTGGTGCAGTGACTTTTGTTTCTTTTCAGCCCGATGGAATTCGTCCAGTTTATTGCCAAAACTGTCTGACAATTAAAAAGGAAGAAAAAAATACTGAAGTTGCCTTGCGCCAAAAAGTGAAACAAGCAGAACTAGAAAAGTTAAAAGCGCTTGAAAAACAAACCGAAAGTTATGTTGATAATATTTTTGAACGCGCCCAAAATACCCCCGACCCAGTCTCTCTCGGGCAATTAAAAGATTTGCGACCAGTGAATTTCAAGGGGCGTGAAATTAAGGAAACTCCAAAATCTCAAAATTTAAACCCAATCAGCAGTGGGGAAGAAATAGAAGAAGGGGAAGAAATTGATTTTTCTCGGATTCCTGGAAAAAATTAAAAAGGAATTGCTTTTATGTATTATTTAGTTTTTGATACCGAAACCACCGGCTTGCCCAAAAATTATCAGGCTCCATTAACTGATTTTGGAAATTGGCCCCGTCTCGTCCAGTTAGCCTGGCAGTTTTATGATAGTGATGGAAATCTTTGGGAAGAGGAAAATTTAATTATCAAACCGGAAGGCTTTATGATTCCCGAAGAAGCGGCAAAAATCCATCGGATTAGCCAAGAAAAAGCTTTAGCGGAGGGAATCCCTCTCCTAGAAGCATTGAATAAATTTTCCGAAGCGGTAAAACGGGCACATTTTTTAGTTGCCCACAATATTGATTTTGATGACAAAATTGTTGGCAGTGAGTTTTTGCGGAATCTTCAGATTAATCAATTAGAAGAGGCCAAAAAAATCTGCACAATGAAGCTGGGAGTGGATATTTGCCGACTTCCTGGCCGAAGCGGATTCAAATGGCCGAATTTATCGGAACTTCATCAATGTTTATTTCAAGAGAGTTTTAGCGATGCCCATGATGCCCTGATTGATGTTCGGGCTTGCGCTCGTTGTTTTTTTGAAATAAAAAATCGGAAAGCTATTAATTAATCTTTGTTATGGATTATTTGAAAATTGGGAAAGCTACTGACCTAGAAGGACGCGATCGTTTTTTTTATCGCCTATTGGAAATTTTTCCAGGCCTTTTTTCAATTGGCACCTTGCTAGTCTTGTTGATTCTTTCGTATTTCAATCCAGTTTTCGTTGCTTATTTCATGATTGCCTTTGATGTTTATTGGTTGCTTCTGGTAATTTATCTAGCTATTTATTTATTAGTTTCTTATTTTAAATTACAAAAAGGAAAGAAAAAAAATTGGCTCTTGGAATGTTCAAAACTTTCAGAGGAAACTGCAAAAAAATTCCCAAATCGGGAAGTGAATCAGGAGCTGGTTCTGAAAATTGAAAAAAACGAAGACCAAAAAAGCACTCTTTCGGATGCTGGTCTGCGCTGGGAGGACGTTCTTCAGGTGGTGGTTTTGCCAAATGCCACTGAGAGCCCAGAGATAGTTCGCACTTGCCTGAACTCTTTGCTTGGCGATGGTTTCCCGACAAGTCAAATGATTGTGATTTTGGCGCTGGAAGAAAGATGTGGCGAATTAGCCAAAGAAAAGGGCCGGTTGATGCAAGAAGAATTTGGTAATCGGTTCCGCAATTTTTTGGTCACCTATCACCCAGATGGCATTGTTAACGAATTAAAAGGGAAAGGAGCCAACCAAGCCTGGGCGGCGAAGCAGGCGAAAGCATTAATTATTGATCCAGAGAAACTGGAGTCTTCAAAAATTTTAGTCAGTGTTTTTGATATTGATACTATTTTATTCCCTGGCTATTTTTATTGTCTGACCCACAAATTTCTCACTGTGCCATCTCCTTACCGTTCAAGCTATCAGCCAATTCCGGTTTTTCATAACAATATTTGGGGCGCCTCATTTTTTTCACGGGTGGCCGCTTCTTCCAATACTTTTTGGCAGATGATGATGCAGGTTCGTCAGGAAAGCTTGGTCACCTATTCTTCACATTCCATGACCTATCGTGCTTTATTGGATATCGGTTTCTGGTCCACTAATATGGTTAGTGAAGACTCAAGAATTTTTTGGAATTGCCTGATGTACTATCAGGGTGAGTATCGCGTTGAGCCACTCTATCACCTAGTTTCCATGGATATTACTGCCGACAAAACGATGCAACTCACGGCCCGTAGTTTATACAAACAACAGCGTCGTTGGGCTTGGGGCGTGGAGAGTCTCCCTTACTTAATGTTTAATGCGATTAAGAATTGGAAAAATATCAAAAAACGGCCGGTTGTCGGCCATATTTTGGTGCAGATTTATGGCTTTCATTCTTGGGCGACAAATGCCTTGATTATTGCAGTGATTGGTTGGATGCCAATGCTCTTGGGTGGTGATCGTTTTAACTCCACAGTCTTATCTGGAAATTTACCGGCAATTTCCTCTTTCTTAATGAATTTGGCAATGATTGGGATGATTTTGTCCGCGCTCATTTCCTTACTTTTATTACCAAAAAGACCAAAAGAGTATTCAGCTTGGAAAAATGTTGCTATGATTCTGGAGTGGATTTGTGTTCCAGTAACGATTATTATTTTTGGTGCAATTCCTTGTCTTGACGCACAAATCAGATTAATGAGAGGAAAATATCTTGGTTTTTGGATTACCCCGAAAATCAGGAATTAACATCGGAATTTCTTTATGTCTTCCCGCACAAAACAAAAATTTTATACCGTTTTTTTAATCATCCTGATTATTTCAGTCTGTTTGCCGTTGGTGCGTGGTTGGCGTCAAAAGAGGTTAATTGAAGCAGAAATCAGTGATTTTAAAAAAGATATCAGTTCAAAAGAAGTCGGCAACAAAAAACTCCGGGAGATGATTTCTTATCTTGAATCCGACTCTTCCTTAGAAGAAACGGCTCGGTTAAATCTCGGCATGAAAAAACCGGGTGAAGATGTTGCGGTAATTAAAGAGGAATTTAGCACCTCTTCGGTTGTCGTAGAAGAAAAAAAGAAAGAAAGCAATTACCACAAGTGGTTTGATTATTTTTTTAATTAATCTTTATGGCAGTTAATATTTTCGCAATTATTCATGAGGTTTTTCCAATTATCAAAGAAAGTTATTTTTTTGCGGGCTTTTATTTTCTCCTATTCTTTTTAGTTTTTAAATTAGCAAAATCTTTTGCTCTCGCTAGATATTTAAGGACAATCAAAACTAGG
>CAYSIJ010000001.1:0-23405 GCA_964431155.1 uncultured Gammaproteobacteria bacterium | reverse complement strand
TGCCAAAGCCGGGGATTATGTGGTGAGCTTCGTCCGCTCTATCAAGCCTTGGTTCTATCTTTCAGTTGCTCTTTGGCTTTCGGTTCAGGGTTTGGGGCTGCCTGCTTTTTGGCAGCAAGTTTGCGACTCTCTTTTAGTGATGACTCTGGCCTTGCAGATTGCTAATATTTCAAAAGTAATTTCCCGCCATTTTCTCAAAAAAGCGGCTGGTGAAAAAGCGGCACAGAATTTTTCTGGCATCGTTTCTTTTGCTGTCTTTTTCTTGTTCATTGTTATTGGTGTTTTGTTGGTTTTGGTTATTTTTGGGGTTAATGTTACTTCGCTGATTGCTGGCCTTGGATTCGGCGGCGTTGCGCTGGCCTTGGCGACCCAGAAAATTTTTGGCGATTTGTTCAGTTCAGTGACCATTTATTTGGATCGCTCTTTTGCAGTTGGAGATTTTATTATTTTTAATAATGAAGGCGGAAGAGTGGAGAAGATTGGTTGGCGCAGTACTCGATTGCGCGCTGAATCAGGAGAAGAAGTGATTATCGCCAATTCGCTTTTGGTGGCTGGAAAAGTTAATAATTTTAAAAAACAAGAAAAAAGGCGTAGCGTTTTGAGTTTTAATTTTTCTTGTTTAAATTCCACAGAAAAGCTGGCAATCGTTTCCAAAATTATTGCTGAAGCAGCCGAGTTTTCCAAATTATCAATTGAAAGAAGTTCTTTTGTTAAGGCTTCAGGCAACTCCCTAGTTTTGGAAGTGGTTTATTTTGGCCCCGCTGATCAAATGGCCAATTTTTCGGCAACTGAAAAGTTCCTTTTGAAAATCAAAAAAAGGTGCGAAGAAGAATCGTTGCTTTTCGCTTAATTAAAAAACGCCCCAATGGGCGTTTTAATTGTGTTATTTCGGTAGAAACAAAGCTTGATATCTGAATAAGTTTTTATATAAATATTTTTTAATGTTTTTTCGTAAGTAAGAATTGATGTTAATCAATTCTTGCCCCAGATAAAAACCCTAAAAAATATTTATATAAAACTTATATTGGAGCCCCCTACCGGACTTGAACCGACAACCTACGGTTTACGATACCGTTGCTCTACCAGTTGAGCTAAAGGGGCGCGTATAATCATCGTTATTGTAATAAACATTTAATTATCAGTCAATTTGTATTTTATGTTGAAAAAAAATCGTCTCATTTCAATTTTTCTATTATTTTCTTTTTTTGCTTCCCTGGCTTCGGCTTTTCCGGTTTTTGCGGCACCCGAGGAGAGCGGTTGGCAGGAGGTTGTTTTTGATTTTGAGCCAGTAAACCAAAATTGGCAACGGATGAGTTCTTGGTATGAGAACCAAAATTCTGAAGCGACATCTTCGCTAGTTACCATAAATTATTATTCTCCGAGCAATGATCTCAAGCAGATTTTTTCTTTTGATGAACAAACCAAAAAATGGCAATCTCTGGCCAGTGTTGACGATCGCCAAGCAGGTATCGTCAGCGCTCTGGTTGTTGGAACTAAAAAAATTGCGTTATTCACCAAGCCAGGCGCTTTATCGTTCGGCGCTGCTTCTTGGTACCGCTACAAAAATGGCTTATTTGCCGCTTCGCCAGATTTCCCCAAGGGAACAAAACTAAAAGTAACTAATCTAGAAAATAACAAAAACGTCGTGGTAACCGTTAATGATTACGGGCCAGATCGGGCTAAACATCCCGACCGGGCGATTGATTTGGATTTAGTAGCCTTTGAGAAGATTGCCAAAAAAAGCGTTGGTTTAATAAAAGTAAAAGTTGAGCTAGCCGCTTCAGCGGTTACTAATCCCGTTGGGACACCGAAACCAGCGCCAGTTTTGTCTACTGCCAAGCCAGAAGTTGAAGCTGTCGCGGCGGTCGCAGTTTGGGAAAAAACCGGGAAAGTTGCTTATGAAAAAAGCATCAACGAAAAATTACCCTTGGCGAGTTTAACAAAAATCGTTGCGGTTAAAGTTTTTTTAGATACAAAAACCAGCCTTGATAAAGTAGTGACCTACAAAAAGGCAGATGAAGACTTTAATTACCAGTTTTGCTCTCCCTGGGAATCAGCGAAGTTGACCGTCAAAGAAGGCGAAACGATGACAGTCCGAGATTTGCTTTATGCGGCGCTGGTTGGTTCGGCGAACAACGCTGTTGAATCTTTAGTGAGGGTCAGTGGTTTAAAGCGAGAAACATTTATTGCCAAGATGAACAGCACCGTAAAAAAATGGGGAGCCAAGAACACAAAATTTGTTGAACCGACTGGTTTGTCTCCGGAAAATATGAGTTCGGTTAGTGATTATGCTATAATAACCAAAGAAGCCTTAAAAGATAAAAATCTTCAAAAAATAGATACCACAAAATCATACACTTTCAAAACAATTAACACCAAAAAAAGCCACACCATGAAAAATACCAGCAAGTTATTGCAAGCCGGCGAGCACGAAGTCACCGCCTCCAAGACGGGCTACTTGGATGAAGCAGGATATTGTTTGATGAGCCGGGTAAAAGTTAATAACGATAATTTGATTGTGGTAGTTTTTGGAGCAAAAGATTCTTCCTCAACCGTTGAAGCGACTAATAAGATTATTGATTACGCGATTGCCAAATAATTTTCATTTATTTTTTATGATCCACTTAAAGAATGTTTATAAAACCTATGGTCGTTATGCCAAGGTATTAAAAGGGATCAACCTGGATATTAATCCCGGAGAGTTTGTTTCAATTGTCGGGCAAAGTGGTGCCGGAAAAACTTCCTTGGTAAAGATTTTAATTGGTGAAGAACGGGTTACCGAAGGAAGTGTGGAAATTGGTGGCTGGGATATTACTCGCTTGAGTCGCCATGAAGTTCCTTATTTGCGCCGGCAAATCGGTGTTATTTTCCAAGATTTTAAATTATTACCAAAAAAAACTTTAGCCGAGAATATTGCTTTTGCTTTGGAAGTTTCCGGTGGCACTAATGCAAAAATAAAAAAAATTGTGCCGAGTGTCTTGAAAATCGTCGGGTTGGAAGATAAAGCCGATCGTTACCCGACGGAAATTTCCGGCGGAGAGGCACAGCGGGTGGCGATTGCTCGCGCTCTAGTCCATCAGCCGAAGATTCTTTTGGCCGATGAACCAACTGGAAATTTGGATACGATTAATGCTGATGAAATTATTGACTTGCTTTTGCGTATTAATCGTTTCGGCACCACGGTCATTTTAGTTACCCATAATCGTGAGATTGTTAATCGTTTAAGCCGTCGGGTAGTAGCGATGGAGCACGGAGAAATTATCAGCGATCAGGAACATGGCAAATATGTTTTATAAAATTTTATGAATACTTTTTTTCGCATAATAAAATTTAGTTTTCAAGATATTTTCCGTAATGTCTGGCTTTCGGTAGCAACAGTAACAATTTTAGTGTTAACTTTATTTTCCATTAATGTCATGGCGACCGTTCGGGTGATTTCCGATAACGCTATTGCCGTGATTAAAGGAAAAGTAGATTTCAGCCTTTATATCAAAAGCGAGGCACGAGAAGATGAAATTTTAGCGCTTAAGGCAAAAATTGAAAATCTGGGGAATGTGAAGTCGGTAGAGTATATTTCCAAGCAACAGGCCCTGCAGAAATTCCGCGACAAAAACCAAAATAACCAACAAGTAATTGAAGCCTTGCGTGAATTGGGAAAAAATCCCTTGTCCCCTAGTCTTAATATTCTGCCGAGCGACACCTCTCAAGCTCCTCAGCTCGTTGAGAGCTTGAAACGTTTGGATAGTGACATAATTGAGTCGCGTGATTTTTCTGACAATGCGGCTGTGATAAAAAAAATTGATTACATCACTAACAAAATAAACGAAGCCGGCTTGTTTGTGATTATCATCTTTTGCCTTACCAGTTTATTGGTAATTTATAACACGGTGAAGGTGGCGATTTATACTCATCGCCGGGAAATTGAAATTATGCGCCTGGTTGGGGCTTCTCGGCCGTTTATTATCGCACCGTTTATCGTTTCGGCAGTGGTTTATAGCTTGATTTCGGTTTTGCTTATTGTGAGCATCTTTTTCCCGTTTTTGACGCTTCTCCAGCCCTATTTGGAAGTGTTTTTCACCGGCTACAATATCAATATTGTTTCCTATTTTATTAATAATTTTTTGGTAGTTTTTGGGATTGAATTTTTAGCAGCTGCCCTGGCTGCATCTTTGGCCAGCTTGCTGGCGGTTAGAAAATACTCAAAAGTTTGACTTGTCTTCTGCTTTTGGTTAAGATTAAAAGCGTTTTTGAGGGTAGGATTTGATAAAATAAAATATTCGGGGATCGTCTAATGGTAGGACAGCGGCCTTTGAAGCCGTCGATCATGGTTCGAGTCCATGTCCCCGAGCAGTATTGACAAAATAGCACATTTGGTGCTATTTTTGTTTTAGTAAAAAGAAAATTAACAATTTAAATATGAGACTATGGAAATTTTTAATAAATTAGTAAGGGATAAAATCCCTGAAATAATAGAGGCGAAACACAAGGTTCCTAAAATAAAAATTTTAAGTAACGATGAGTATAAATTAGAACTACTTAAAAAATTAGTTGAAGAATCTAAAGAAGTTTTGGAAGCTAAAGATAGTAGAGAGGATTTTATTAAAGAACTGGGAGACTTATTAGAGGTAATAGACTCAACTGTTAAAACTTTTAATCTTAACTTAGAAGACATTTTAGTTTTAAAGGACAAAAGAAAACAGGAGAGAGGAGGATTTGATAAACAAATTTTTCTTGAAAGTGTTAAATAGTAATTAGGGGCATGTATTTGCCTCTTTTTTATAAAAAAATTCCAATATGTGTTGGACCAATATAAATAATTGAAAACACCATAGTAGTATTGTATAATTTAGTTGTTAAGCTGATAATTAATTTTTTAAAATCTATGAAAACTTGTGCGGCTTGCGGAATGCCACTGACAAAAAAGGAGCATTTTGCTAAGGGGGATGAAAGTTCCAATTTTTGTCTTTATTGTGTGAATCCTGAAGGTGAGGTTAAATCCTGTGAAGAGATTTTTCAGGGCGGAGTAGCGTATTTTCTCCAGGCTCTCGGTGGTGATAAAATTATGGCCGAAAAAATTGTCCGGAAAAATATGAATTCTCTGCCGTATTGGCAAGAAAAAAATTGTGAAATTCTAAAAGGGCCGATGGCGACCGATGAAGAATTCGCGGACTTAATGAAAAAACTGTCTTAAAAGTAAAAATTTCAAAAAACAGGATGAGTCCTGTTTTTTGTTTTTCCCGGAAAATGCGCTATAATAATTAGGTAATTATCCTCAAAACCCTTTTTTTAGGGATATTAGTAGCCATTTTAGTTCCGGTCTTTTTTGCCGTTAATATCGGCTGGTTGGCGCTTGGTGGTTGGTGATCTTTCGACCTCGTTGGATTTAATTAATATTTGGTGGATTTCCGCTAGATATCTTGAGGATAATTTCTAAATATGTTTGAAAAAATCGTCAGCGACGCCAATTTAAAGTCGGCTTATTTGAAAATTATTGACCAATTTGCTGCTGAGGGGAAAGAAGCAAAATATCATGGGTTAGACAACCTTTCTCTAAGGGAATATGATTTGGACTCCCTGGAATTAATTGCTTTAGTTCGCAGCGAGTTGTTGGATAAAAAAGAAATTACCCCGGCTTTATCAGTAAAAATTCCCAAAAAAAATAATCCTGAAAAATTTCGGGAGATTTTTATTTATAATCTCAAGGAAAGAGTGAAGGCGCAGGCAATTTTTCAGGTGGTTTCACCGGAATTTGAAAAGCATTTTTCCGATCGCCTCTTTTCTTATCGTCCTGGGAAGCCGCCTTATTTGGCGGCCAAAAACTTTGGTCGGCGCTATCGTCATTCATTCTCTAAAGACCAGATTCTGCTTATTGATTTGGAGAATTATTCTGATTTAATTGATAAAAATTTATTATTTTCTCAGTTAGAGAAAATATTTTCTGACGCAGAAGTCCTAGCGGTTTTGCGTCTTTTTGTTTTTAATAAAATTTATCGAAATGGGATAATTGAAACTCCGCTTCGAGGATTGGTGCAGGGGGTGCCGCTGATTGCGGTTTTTGCCAACCTGTATTTAAGTGATTTGGATTTTAAATATCAAAAATTAGTACCGTTTTATTTGCGGGTCGGCGACGATATTGCGCTAATGGATCGACTGCCGGAAAAGTTAGCAAAAATTAAAGAAGATTTTGTTACCGATATTTTGGCCAGAAAATTAAAAATTAATGAACAAAAATTATATTTTGGCTCGGCTGCTGGCGACTTTTCTTTTTTGGGTTATTTTTTCCACAATGGATTAATTAGCCTGGAGCCGTCCTATTTTCGCCGCCTGGAGTTGGGTTGGAAGGGAATTTTGGCTTATCAGCACCTGACTGATCGCCGGAAAGAATCGTTGATTCAAAAAAATATGGCGGAGCCAAAAAATAATTTTCATTTTCAATTTGAGAAGATAATCCGAGATAAGCCTCAGATTAACGACTCCGAACAAATAAAAAAACTTTCCGAAAGTTTTTTCCGAATTATGACCAGATTTTTTTATTCCCGTTATTCGCCGCGTAATCGCCGGCTCTTGGAAGCGAGGTTAGAAAAATTCAAGATTAAATCCCTGTATAATTTTTATAAAAAATTTCATTATGAACGCAATTAAACGCCAGGTCGCCATTTTGAGAGAAGCGCGGGCGATTCGCAATCTTTATCGCCGTATAAAGCTGGATTCAATGCACCGCCGGTATTTATTGGATTTTTTGAAGCAACACAATTTGGCTTTGTTTTCCGTGTTGTTTTTGCTTTTTGCCCAAGGATTAATTGAGGCGCTTTTGATTATTTTTAGTCGCAACCAGCTTGCTAGTCAAAAGCAATTTTTGTTTATCCCTTTCTTTTGGCAGTTGCTCGCTTTTTTGTTTGTGGTGTTTTTTATTAATTCATTTTTATCTATCCGTCAGGAAAAAACTTTAGGAGTAGTTTTTGCCAATCAACTCAGGAGGAGGATTTTTAAAAATTACCTCAATCGGCCGTTGGCCCAGATGAATCAAGAAAAACAGGCCGATTTGCTTGCAAAAATTTCTTATCAATTGCCCCTTGCTTCTTTGGGGGTGGCCAATTCTTTTTTTGGCACCCTTCGCTGGTTGATTGATGTCTTGGTCATTGTTTTTCTTTCGGTTCTTGGGGGTTTGCCCTGGGCTTTGGTTTTGTTGTTTGTTTTTGGATTGTCGGTTTTGGTTGTTTTGGCTACCTATTTTGTATCAAAAAGTTATATTTCTCAAGAAGTAACTTTTTATTCCCAAATTATTAAGGAAATTGACACGGCTACTAAAGAAAAATATTTTTTGAAAATTTTTAATCATGAAAAACCGGTCCTTGGTCGCTTTGATCGCCTCGTTGATTTTGATTCTTTCTTTCGGATTAGACGTGATTTATGGATGAAGCTTTGCGCTAAGGTGTTATTTGCAATTCTTCTTTTTCTTTCTGTTCTGTCGCATTTTTTTTCCACCAGTTTTTTCACCTGGTTTAATTTGGCCGGTCCGGAAAAGAAATTTTTGTTTTTGTTTTTAATAATTTATTTTTCGCGCGCCCTTTATGAAAGTTTGCGCGTCGGCCTTTACCTTTGGCCGGCTCGTCTGGGTCTGTTTTTAACTATTTTAAAACCGAATAAGGTTTTGCGGCAAGAAAACATCTTTCATTTTTCCAAAAGTCTTCAGTTTTATGGTCGGAAAATCAAACTTTTTAAAGAAGCCCCTTATTGGCGGCATTTTGATGTAAGTTTTGAGAAATGTGGTCGCTACCTTTTTTATTCCGCCACTGCCAAGGGGAAAAGTTGTTTGGCGCGGCTGCTTTCTGGGCGAGAGGCATTCTCAGAAAAGGCCTTGCTGGTTAAAATTGATGGTCAGCGCCTCAGTTATTCTGCTTGGCAGAAATATGGCGCGGGAATTTGTTTTTTTGATCCAAATTTTTCTTCCGAAAAAAGTTTATTGGAGTTTGTTCTTGGTAGCAGCCGGGAAAACACTGATTTTTCAGAAATTGAAAAAGCGCTAGTGACATTAAAGACTTACTCTTTAGCATCCTCGCTTATTTCTCCTGATAACAACTATAATTCTTCTTCGGTTTTGGCTTTCTCCAGTCCCCTTTCTTCGTTTGCGCTTTTCGCTTGCCATTGCTTGGTTAAGAAACCGGAATTAATCATTATTGATAATGTTTGGCTAGATCTCGGTTACGAAGAAATCAATAAAATGCTATTATTATTAGATAAGGAGTTGCCGGAAACGACTTTTGTTGTGTTCTCTCGGGGTGATAATAATCTTTTGGCTTATCAAAAAAAACATGAAATTAGATACGAAGAATAAAACAGTAGGACAAAGGAAAAAGGTTTTGTTATTTTCTTTTTCGCTTTTAGTTTTAATTTTAGCCATTGGTGCGACAGTTTTCTTTTTCTTGTCATTTGGTCTAAAGGGTAATTCCAACAAGATTCCGACAAGCAATTTGGAAATAAAAGAAAATTTTACGGGTAAGCTGTATTTTAACAATGAGCTGGGAGAAACTATTTTTTCCCCGCTAATTATTGAGGCGGTAGACGGCGCTCAAAAAAGTATTGAGCTTGCCGTTTATTCAATGGATGATGCGAAAATTCGCGAGGCTTTTTATCGAGCGGCGGGAAGGGGCGTGAAAGTTACTCTAGTTTTTAGTGACAAAAGAAAATCTGGTCATGATCGGATTTTTAAGAACTTACCGAGCAATATCAAACGCCTAGACGTTCCTTCAAATGATGGCTATATGCATCACAAATTTTTAATTATTGATCGTGGTACTTCTCGGGCCAAATTATTTTTTGGTTCTTATAACTTTACCTATCTTCAAGAAAGATATGACCCCTGTTTTTTACTGGAAACTACTCGGCCAGAAATTATCGCCATTTTTGGTCAGGAGTTTGATCGTTTGGTAGCTGGTCTCCATGGGCGGGAAAAAATTATTTCAACTGGCAGTCCCTTGATGACCAGAATCCAATATCTTGATGGTTTCTTGGAAATTTGGTTTACGCCGCAAAATGGTGATGGCCTGAAAGAGCGAATGGCGACGCTCATAAAAAATTCTCAAAAAAATATCAAAATTTTGATTTGGAATTTTACAAGCAATAGCTTGGCCCAGGAGTTGGTGGCTGTCGCCAGGGGAAAAAGCGTCCAAATTATTACTGATGATGTCAATTTTTTGCTTCCACAATCAACTTTTAATTTTATTTTGGATCAGAAAAAAAGCCAAGGCCTGGAAAAACTAGAAATAATTACTGACACTAAGCGTAATCAAGAGGCCGCAAGAATTTCTGGCGACAATACTCTAAATTCATTTTTACATCACCACTTGTTATTAATTGATAGCGAAACGGCGGTTTTTGGTACTAATAATTGGAGTGAAAATGGTTTTTATTATAGCGATGAGTCGGTGATGATTTCTAATATCAGTTCACTAGTCCAGCCTTTTACTGAGGCTTGGCAGTTTAATTATGAGAAGAATAAATAAAATAATTTCTGATTTTTTGCGTATTAATAAATATCGCTCTGAAAAGATATTTCAGGGATAAGGGCTAATAAAATGCCGCCAAACCAAGAAGATTGCTCTTCCAAGACCGACAATGAATTAGTGCTTTTAACCCTGGAAAATCAGGTCTTTTTTGGGATTTTGATGAGTCGTTATAGCGAAAAATTAGCTCGCTATGTCCGGCGGATTTCCAATCTCAGTCCGGAAGAAACAGAAGATGTTCTGCAGGAAGTTTTTATTAAAGTTTATAAAAACTTGAACGATTTTGATGCCAGCTTAAAATTTTCTTCTTGGATTTATCGGATTACCCACAATCAAGTAATCAGTCATCATCGGGCAAAAGGAGCTAGGCCGCAAACCGTGGAAATTGATGATGCCCTTGCCAACCGTCTCCGCGCCGAGGTTGATTTGAATGCGGAGATTTTGAACAATGATTTAAAAGAAGAAATTTCCCTCCTATTAGCTCAACTGAAACCGATTCATCGCGAAGTGCTGGTTCTGAGATTTTTTGAAGAAAAAAGCTATGAAGAAATTTCTGATATTTTAAAAAAACCAAATGGGAGCGTGGCAACTCTCATCTATTCAGCAAAAAAAGAATTAAAAGAAAAATATGAAAACTTGCTGCGATAAAGTTTTAGAAACAATTAAACAAAAATCAATCAAGCCTTTCCCCCGTTGGTATTTTTTTGCGCGCGATTGCGCTTTGTGGTTTTTGGCGAGCTTGGCCACTATTTTAGGGGGAATTGCTTTCTCGCTGGTGATGCTTTTTGTTTATTTCCAGCGTTTTGGGATTAATCATCCTCGTCCAGCCGACAATCTCCATTGGCTCTTAGTCTCAATTCCTTATGCCTGGTTGACCGTTTTTGTTTTGTTAATTTTTGTAATCTATTATAATTTGAAGCATCTAAAAAAAAGCTACAAATACCCAGCTTATTTACTAATCATCGCTTCGCTATTTGGCAGTATAGTTTTGGGAGTGACGATTTCTCGCCTGGGTATTCATCGTCAAATGAATTCTGAGTTCTCTCGCCACCTGCCTTTTTATGGTCCGATGTTTGATGCTCGTCGGCCAGCTTGGGACCGGCCCAATGAAGGATTTTTGGCTGGAAAAATAAAGCTGACCGGTGACGATTTTATGGTGATTGAAGATTTTAACCAGCAGGAATGGCGTGTAATTTTTCACGAAGAAACCAAGGACGAAGAATCAGTTCAAATGATTCCCGGTCAAGCAGTGATGATTAGTGGTTTTCCTGATGGTCCAAGAGTATTCTTGGCAGACGAAATTTTTCCCTGGGAAGGTTGCCGAAAAAAGTGCAAATTAATCAAGCCGGAGCCTTCACGCCGGCCGCTTGATATCCAATAATAATTTATTTTTAATATGAAAAAAATTCTCACTTTTTTGAAGCGCTTCCTAAAAATCAAATATCTGATTTGGCTTTTGATTTTAGCAACCGCCGGTTATTTCATCTATCCAAAAGTTTTTCCGAAAAAAATCATTCCTCAATATGTTTTGTCTGCCGTAGAAAAAGGAAATTTGACCATTGTGGTTTCCGGGACCGGCCAAGTTTCTGCGACTTCGCAAGTAAGTGTGAAGTCAGAAGTTTCTGGGAAAATAACCGCCGTCAAAGCAAAGGTTGGTCAGCTTTTGAAGGCGGGTGATGTAATCGCCACTGTTGATCAACGGACAGCCAAAATTTCACTGACCCAAGCTCAGGCTAGTTTATCCAGTGCTCAAGCAAATTATAGTAAAGTTGTTTCCGGTGCCACTAAAGAAGATTTGCGAATTAGCCAGCTCAGTGTTGATTCGGCCAAAAGTAGCTATGAACAAGCAAAAATAGATTATGACCAAACTGTTAAAACGACTAACGAAAATTTGGTGCAAGCTGAGAAGCAGTTAAACGACATCAAAGACACGTCTTCTTCGGCCAGCAGTAAGCGTACCCAGGTAATCAATACAATTGAGTCACAAATTTCTTCTTCAAGAAATGCTCTGGATTTGTTGAATAAAATTTTAACCGATGAAGATGCAAAAATCGCTCTTGGTGCTCTTGATAGTAATTATCTCAGCTTAACGAAAAATAATTACACTTTAGCAAGCAGTTATCTTAACCCGGCGGTCACTGCCTTGGGCAGTGCCAAAGCAATGCGCGATGATTACAGCATCAGCTTTGCCACCAGCAACGCTTTAAACCTCTTGAATTCAACCCTGGCTGCTCTTAATAGTGCTTCTTATCTTTTGGAAAAAACAGTTTCCAGTTCTTCGTTCACTCAAGCTGACCTGGATTCATACAAGAGTTCGGTTAATTCACAGTCAAGTTCAGTTAACAGCGGAATTTCTTCAGTACAAAGCAATCTTCAAAGTTTGAAAGACGCAATTTCTAGCGCAGAAAATAATTTGGTTAATGCTCAGTTGTCAGTAACTTCTCAAATTAACGCGGCGCAAACCAAAATTGATAATGCTAAGAGATCTTTGGAAAATGCTCAGGCACAATATGCCAAATTAGCAGCGCCAGCCGACCGATCAACAATTCAATCAGCTTCTTCGCAACTAACTTCCGCACGCGCTCAAATGCAATCAGCTCAATTAAATTTTGATAAAACAATTATCAAGTCGCCGATTGATGGTCAAGTGGCGACTCTTGATGCTGAAGTAGGCATTGACCCTGGCTCTGATGCCACAGTTTCCGGCGCTAGTTCAATCGCCACCATCGTCACTAAACAACAGATTGCCATTATTCAGTTAAATGAAGTAGACACGGCGAAAATCGCAGTTGGCCAAAAAGCAAAATTAACTTTTGACGCTATCCCTGAATTAACTATTGACGGCACGGTCAGCGAAATTGGCGGTGTCGGTTCGGTGACTTCTGGTGTGGTTAACTATGGAATCAAAGTAGCCTTTGATACCCAAGACGAAAGGGTCAAACCAGGAATGAGCGCTTCTGTTGATATTATTGTTAATTCTAAGGACGGGGCTTTGCTTATTCCGAACGAAGCGCTGAAGTCTGGTATTCAAGAAAAAAACTATGTTGAAATATTGCCGGGTGTCACTTCAAGTGGTCGTCGTCCAGTCAGTTCTTTGGTTACACCAGTCCGTCAACCAGTAGAAATTGGTGATTCAAACGACACACAAACCGAAATAATTAGCGGTTTGACCGAAGGCGATTTGGTAATTTCACAGGTTATTTCCACAAGCACCGCCGCCAAAGCCTCAACCGCCACTGGCAGCGCCAGAGCCGGCGGAATGCCAATGGGCGGGATGCGCTAAAAAATATTTATGATCAAATTTAAAAATATTTGCAAAGTCTATTTTAGTGGTGAATTGGAGACCACGGTTTTAAAAAACATTTCTTTTGAAATCAAGGCTGGCGAGTTTGTGGCAATTACTGGACCTTCTGGTTCGGGAAAATCAACGATTATGAATATTCTCGGTGCGCTTGATTCGCCGACTAGCGGTGAATATTTTCTTGATGGCGCTGATGTTTCAAAATTATCAGACGATGAATTAGCGGCAATTCGCTGTAACAAAATTGGTTTTGTTTTTCAGTCTTTCAATCTCTTGCCTCGAGCGACTGTTTTGCGCAACGTTTCCTTGCCTTTAGTTTATGCGGAAGTTCCATCCAAAAAAAGAGAAGAAATTGCCAAAAAATCCTTGGAGGCGGTGTCAATGCCCGAAGATCGCTGGCATCATTACTCCAATCAGCTTTCTGGTGGTCAAATGCAACGAGTTGCGATTGCTCGTGCGCTAGTCAATAATCCATCCTTGCTCCTGGCCGATGAGCCAACCGGAAATCTTGATTCCAAAACTGGTCAAGTCGTTTTGCAGACCTTTAAGGATTTAAATAAAAAAGAAAAAAGGACAATTATTTTAATTACTCATGATTTAGAAATTGCCAAACATGCCAATCGAATTATTCGTTTGCGTGACGGAGAAATAGTAGAAGACACAAAATCTTAATTTTTATTTTATGCTATCCAGTGATTTATTAAATGAAACTTATCGCGCGGTTACGGCCAACAAAGTCCGTTCTGGTTTGACGATGCTCGGCATCGTTATTGGTATTGGCTCGGTGATTGCGATGGTTTCAATCGGCCAGGGTGCTCAGAGTTCAATTGAAAATAGCATCCAATCAATCGGTTCAAATTTGGTGATGATTATTCCAGGCGCCCAAAGCCGCGGTTTCAGTCCGGCAAATTCCGGACGGGGCACCGCTCAAAGTTTGACACTGGAAGATGCAACAGCAATTAGTGATCAAGTTGATAATTTAAAAGCAGTATCACCGGAGGTTTCTCGCCGTTATCAGGTCACACAAAAAGACAAAAATACCAACACTTCTATTGTTGGTGTGAGTTCGCAATATCAAATTGCTCGCAATCTGGAAATGGATCAAGGAGTTTTTATTTCTGAAATACAAGAAAAGACTTTTGCCAAAGTTGCCGTTCTTGGCCCGACAACCAGGACTGATTTATTCGGTGATAATAATGCAATTGGACAAATAGTTAAGATTAACCAAATCAATTTTAAGGTTATTGGCGTTGCAAAATCAAAGGGCGGTTCCAGTTTTTCTAATCAAGATGACCAAATTTTTGTTCCAATCGTGACTGCTCAACATTTTTTGACGGGCAACGAATATGTTAGCAGTATTAATATTTCCGCCAAAGATCAAGAGTCTTTAACGATGGTCCAAAGTCAAATCAAACAGCTGTTACTTAAGAGGCACAAAATAAAAAATCCAGAAGATGCCGATTTCAGCCTTTACACCCAGGCGGACATTGTCGCCGCCGCCTCCACGGTTACCGGGACTTTCACTATTCTTCTGGGAGCAATTGCGGGAATTTCTTTGTTGGTCGGTGGAATTGGAATTATGAATATGATGCTGACAACTGTTACGGAAAGAACGAGGGAAATTGGTTTACGAAAAGCAATTGGTGCTCGTCGTGGTGATATTTCCAGCCAGTTTTTGGCGGAAGCAGTGATGCTCACTTTTTTTGGCGGAGTAATCGGGGTTTTATTCGGCTGGGGGCTGTCGCTGATTGTTTCAAAACTTTTTAGTTTGACAGCGGCAATTTCTACCTCGGCAGTTTTGTTGGCTTTTGGGGTTTCAGCGGGAATCGGCATAATTTTTGGTTATTATCCGGCTAAGCGAGCCTCAAAACTAAATCCAATCGATGCTTTGCGCTACGAGTAAATAAATTGGGAGATATATTTTTAAATCGGCGATTCTTGGGAGAGAATTGCCGGTTTTTTTGTTTGCTATGATTACCGATTTATTGTAAAATATAGGCAAGTAGAACTGTATTTTTTATGGCTGACGAAAAGGAACAAATTTCCGGAAAATTACGCGAAGATCGTCGTTCTTCAAATACTATTGACCAGTCGCTAATGAGTCGGTCTGTTTCTGGCAGCGACGAAAGCGAAATAGAAGACGAACAAGAGAGTGGGGAGGAAATTTCTCAACCAGGCCAAGAATATGCCGATGTCCGTGAGCAACAGAATCAAGCGCGAATTGCGCAAGTGAATCAAGAGAATGTTCAGAAAGAGCAGGGGGAGGACAAGGGGGGGGCAAGCGATTCTTCTTTGCCAAATCCAGCGCTGAAAGCTACCTCAGGATTTTTAAAAACCGCCTGGGAGAGTTTAATTGAAACCTTTGGAGTCAGTATTCTTTATGTTGATTTGCACTTTTTATTAAATAAAGTGATGGGGGACAAATTGTTTTGCAAGCTCGGGCACGAATGGCTACCTCCTGGGGCAAAATTTATATCAAATGCATCGAAAAAGATGTCTGGTGAAAAAACAGGGATTTTGTCAGATAAAACGAAGTTCGAGATGTTTGAAACTGGTGGTTGTTGTGCGATTAATGGTTGTTGTGCAATAGTGCTGTTAATATCTCTGGCTCCATTTTTCCTTGCCGTGTATGTGTGGGACGATCCACTTGGGGCGTTAAAAAGTTTAGGGATTGCTACGTTTAAAATAATATGGCAAATAGTCAAGGTAATGCTGGAAAAAATAATTTAATTTTTTAATTCAAATGATTACTGCAAAAAAAATATTATTGAAAATTGTTAGTTATTTTCGTGTTCGTAATTTGGCGACTGTTTTTTTTGTGTTCATAATAACTTTTCTGGTAGCTGGGCATGTAGATGCCACTATTGGCACGGCTGTTGCCACTGTTGTTGGTTGGTTGCTTTTTGCTATTGCTTGGGCTCTTGGGCAATTATTGGTTTTAATGATGGAAATTTTAGTCTGGATTGCTCAGTGGAGTACATTTATTTATGCTCCAGCAGTCACTCTCGGCTGGAAGATTGTTCGCGATATCTGCAATATGTTTTTTGTGGTGATTATGTTGGTAATTGCTTTTGCCACGGTTTTGCGAGTAGAGAAATATAGTTATCAAAAATTGTTGCCGAAATTAATCATCATGGCGATCCTCATCAACTTTTCCAAGATGATTTGCGGCCTGATTATTGATGTTTCACAAGTTGTGATGCTCACTTTTGTTAATTCTTTTAAGGATGTCGCTGGTGCCAATTTGACAAACATGTTGGGGCTCAATGGGCTTACTAGTATGAGTGCAAATGACGCCAACAGCTCTAACACTGGTGGAGCTGAGGTTACTGGCTGGTCGATTCTTGGTGCCTACATTTTAGCGATAATTTACATAATTATCAGCTTGATCACGGTTACAACAATGGTTATTATGCTGGCGGTTCGCATTGTGATGATTTGGATTCACGTGGTCTTGTCGCCAATGGCTTATCTTCTAGCCGCTTTTCCAGCGGGGCAATCTTATGCCGAGAAGTGGTGGTCTGATTTTACAAAAAATATCATTGTTGGTCCGATTTTAGCCTTTTTTATTTGGCTTTCCTTTGCCGCCCTTGGAAATGTCAGCAGTGTGTCTAGTACTGGCGGAGTTTCTGCTAGTGATCCAACTAACCCCAATTTTAACAATACTGGTCAAGGCAACGAATCTTTGACAGTAGCTGGTTCGCCTGATCACATGTTAAATTTTGTGATTTCCATCGCTATGCTCTATGGTGGTTTGCAGATAGCCCAAAGTATCGGCGGCGCCGCTGGCGGGATTGCCGGGAAAGGAATGGCAGCAATCAACAAGGGAAAAGGAATGACTGTCAAGGGATTTCGGAAAGCTGGAGGAGCTCTTGCTTATGGTGCAATTGCTAATAAGACCATGGCACCAATAACCAAAAATGTTCTTGGCAAAATAGCAGCCACTAGCGGTGTTGGTGGCAGGCTTTTAGGGGCAGTAGGTGTCCGTGGTCTAGCTGGTAAAGGGCTGGTCGCCTTTAATCAACAACAGAAAAAAATTGAAGAACAAGCTCAGAAAAAAATGGAAGGCTTCAAAGATACGCGCGTGATGGCGAGGTATGCCAGAGAAGGAGCCTGGACGCCGACGGGCGCTGCTGCTCAGAAAAAAGCTTCTGGTATGATGCCAAGCGCATTGTACACTGGTTCCGCCGCTAGTCGCACGAGAGTAGAGCAAAAGTTAGCTGGAATGACAAGAGAAGATTTAGCAAAATTATCCGACGCAGAATGGCATGCAATTGGCCGAACGGGTACAGAGCTCACTGGAAGATCAATTGGTTACATTGAAAAAAACTCCGATGATCGTGGTGCTTATAATCTTGGGCGTGAGGCTTTTGGCGCACCGCTTGTTTCTGGAAGAACACAAAATGGTGCTATTTTAACTACTGCCGATCGGTATGGCAGTTATTATCGCCGAAATGCGGCAGGCACTTTGCATGCTGATGAACGTGACACCCTTAGACGAGCTGGTTCTCATCACACTCAATACCTTCGCGAAGAAAATAGCGAGCCAGTTTCCCTGGAGCCAGAGAAGGAAACAAGAGTTCCCGAAGATGCTCAGGATGCCCCACGAGGAAAGGGAAGCTTGGCCGTTAATGAAATTGCCAGAGGCGCTTCCTCAACGGTTGCGGTAGATTTTGATAAACTAAATCTATCAGAAATTGATAAGGGCAAAGATGCTGATTGGCGAAATACTCGTGGTTTTAACACGACCGACCAGGCGCTAGTTGGCAAAATTGCTTCCAAAATGCTAGAAGTGATTAATAGGGAAAAAGGTCAACTCAGCGCCAAGGCATCGCTTAATCCCGGTGAACAAAAACGCTTAACTAGTTTGAATAAGGCGGAAGAATATTTTAAAGCACCAGAAAAAATTGATAATCTTTCCATGCTGAATTCCAGTGCCGCCAAATTCCGCGTGAGTGATGTCAAGGAAGCAAAAATCCACGAAGAAATACATGGACTTGGTTATGGCGAAGCCGACGTCCGCAGTGCAACAAGCAGTATTATAAAAGACAGGAATTATGATGCCCGTTATGACCGCCAGCAAATTGACGGTATTTTAGCCGAGAATAATCAACAGGGAAATACTCCAAAGCGCAGTGTCAAAGAAATCAGTCAACAGCAAGAGGCGGCTGAATTAGAGCTTAGCAGCGAACCGAAGGTCAGTGCCGAAGGTCTTAATACCGATGCTTTGGAGAAATCTTTGGAAAAATTTTCTAGCAGGATGGAAGAAGTGTCCAAAGAATTTTCGGTGGCTGGAAATTCAAAAAACTTTTCTTCAAATCCAAGCGTTATTGGTTCTGACAATGTTTCTCTCTTCAAGAATCTCCGCAAAACAATTGAGTCTTCCAATGATAAGATTGCCAAGAAAATTTCTGCTCTTGGCGGTTCAAAAGCTCAGTCTCCGCTGGAAGTAGATGTTGTTTATAAAGAAGCTTCTTCAGAAAAATAAAAATATGAATTATATCGCCCAATGTTTAGAAAAATTTAGAGAGTTGCCGGTTGATTTTAGAGAAACTGTCGGCGGTGTTGATTCTCTGGCAGTGGTTAGAAACTTAGAGAAAAAGTATGGCGCAAATCTAAGTTTTGTAGTGGTGCTGGTGGCTATTGGTGAGTTATCTCTCAAGACACTTCCCGGCTATTTCTCGGAAAAATACGGTTTTAGCGAAGAAGACGCAGACGATTTAGTCGAAGAGTTGATTGATGGTATTTTTTCACATTTATCTCAAAATAAAAAAGCTTTGAGCAAGGATGAATTAGGAGATATCTTAAAAGGTAATTTTTTGGAATTATTTGATGACCAAGAAAGAGTAAAATTAGTTGATCGTTCAATTTTTATTTTACTTTCGCAGGATGGAGCAGCGATTACTTATTTTGGTAAATGTTTACTGGAAAATGGAACCGAATTAGTTAAAGGAAAATTAATTTTAGAAAACAAGCCAGCCGATTCAACGATCGCCAACTGGCTCAAAGATTTTATCAAAGAAAAGGGAAGCGATATGTTCAATGAATTGGCTTTAGCAGAATATCTTGCCATTTCGCCAAATCCAAAAAATCTTTCACCGGAAAATAAAAATTTATTAAGAAGAATTTTAAAACTTTATCGCAATCTTGCCTTTTTCCCTGAAAGCCAAGAAAATTTACCAACAGAAGAGTGGGAAATTATCCCGAGTGATAACGGCAACACCGCTAGTTCAAAAATTCAGGATAAATTTATCCAGAGAACCGAGAATGCTGCCCGTCACGAGCTAGAAATTTCTCTTCACAGTTTTCAAAAAGGAAGTCTGGAATATCGGGCGGCTAGCGAAGAGTTGGAAAGATTAAATAAAGTAATAAACAAGGCTTAAAGATGTTTGATTATTTGCAACAATTTAATCGTCTGCCAAAAGAATTGAAAGACGCTGTTTCATCGCCAGAAGCGATGAAGTCTTTGGATGAGATTGAGTCAAAATTTGGGGTAAAATTAGCGGCCGCCGTGATGCGGATTATGGTTAAAGACCTGCCCATAGTAAAACTGCCACTTTTTTTGGCTTCGGAATTTTTGCTTAATGAAGATGATGCCAAAAAAATCTCTGAAGAATTAGAAAATGGAGTCTTGAAAAAAGTCGCAAGTTATTTGGGTTTTGCACCAGTTGTAAGCGCAAATGCTTTTGAGGACAAAGTTGCCAATATTTTAAAAACTGGCATCGTTTCTTTTTCTAGCCAAGCCTTAATTGATCGTTTTAGTTTGATTGCCAAAACTTATTTAAACGGCGTTCGCGCCAAAATTGATACTCGTTTAGCAATGCAGAAAAGCGTTGAAGCCGGAGGACTAGGGCTGTCTATTGAAAAAGCTGATCAGGTCTTGAATTTACTTGAAGGGAAAAATCAGCCGGCGAGCTTGCCAAAAAAATCTTCAGCGCTAGACAGTTTAATTGCCAAACATACAATTCAGCCGGAATATAGTTTGGCGGCGGCGATTGAAGAGCGAAAGAAGAAATTGTTAGCCGAAAAGGAATTGCCAGCCGGAGAAAAGCCGACAGCATCATTAGCCGAGGTACCAAGTAATTTGCCTTTTGAAAAATCGCCAAAAACTTCCAATGAAGAAGTTGCCACACCAGAAGAACTGGCTGCTTTCTTGAAAAAAATTTCTCAAACTTTAGAGCCAGAGAAGCCTATTGCGCCAGTTGCTGTTCAAGAAAAGACCGTTCCAGAAAAAAAATCTTCTGAAAGTGAAATAAAAATAAATATTTCTCAGGCGCCAAAAGCCGAAAATTCAAAAATTTCACAACCGCCAGCAAAAGTTTCAGAAGTTCCTAGCGGCGTCAGTTTTCAAGCGGTTCCTACTGCTAATTTAGTTACTCCTCCACGACCAGCCAACTATTCTAGTCTGAAAATTGCTCCCGTGACCGCTTCTGGCGAGCAAGGAAGGGTGCGAATGGATGATGTTCGGATGTCGCCGAAAATCATGGGGCCGATTGAGGAATTGCGTTTTCTTGATTTGGTAAATTTTCGTCGGCTTTCAACCAAGCCGACTGAAGCGACCGCAAAAATTTTGGCAAAAATTAAGTTATTGGAAAAAAGCGGCTATGACAGGATGACAGCGGGAATTTCCGCTTGGCGCCAGAGTGAAACCAACCACCTTTATTTGAAAATGTATCGCGAGTCAGCTTTCAAGTCCAAGTCTTTGGCAGAAATTATTGAATCTTATAGAGAAAAAAATTTGGAATGTCTGACCGAAGAGGAGGTTGATGCAATTATGGAGATGAATGCCAAATTATTATTTTAAGATATGCAGCAGTTTACGGTTCCACAATTTATTGACGTTGAAAGTAAAATTATTGGGCCAATTACTACCCGTCAGTTTTTGATTTTTTTGGGCGTGGGAATTTTTATTGCGCTGTTTTATAAGATTTTTGATTTTACTTTGTTTTTGGTGACTTCAATCCCTCTATTTTTAATATCCACCCTGTTCGCCTTTTTCAAGGTCAATGGCCAGCCGTTTCATCTTTTTGTTTTGAACGTAATTCAAACCTGGCGTCGTCCGGGATTAAGAGTTTGGAATAACAAACTTGACCCTGTAGAAGTAGAAATGCAGAACTATGTTTTTTCTGAAAAGATTCCGGTGAAAGAATTTTATCATCGTTCCCGTTTGGCAGAGTTGTCCTTGATCGTTGACACCGCTGGAGAATATCGCGGTGCCTGGGAAGAGGATGGTGATATTATGACCGATGATTTGAAATCGTTTTAATTTTTAAATTACTATGGAAAAGCCAGATAAATTAGCGACCAACAAAGTAAGAGTTTCCACTCAGCAGTATTTGGATATTGCGGAAATCAAAGACGACACTGTTGTTTTGCGTGACGGCACGATGCGAGCGGTGCTTTTGGCTTCTAGTATTAACTTTGCCTTGAAAAGTGAGGACGAACAAAACGCAGTGATTGAAGCCTATATTCGTTTTTTAAATAATCTTTCTTTTTCTTTGCAGATTGTGATTCAATCGCGTGAGCTGAACATTACCTCTTATTTGGAATATTTGAAACAAAAGGAAAAAGAACAGACCAATCGTTTATTGAAAATGCAAACCGGTGATTATATTGATTACATCAAGGAGCTCACTTCAATCGGCAAGATTATGAACAAGCGATTCTATGTGGTTGTGCCATATAGCCCCCTTTCCGATAAGCACAAAGGCTTTTTTAGTCTGCTGGGCGAATCTTTGAAGCCCGCTACTTCCATTAAATTAAAAGAAAAGAGTTTTCTGCAATACAAAGAAATGCTTGATCGACGAGTGGATAGCGTTGTTGGCGGTTTGGAGGCGATGGGAGTCAAAACCACCAGGTTGGACACGCAGGGACTAATTGAGCTTTATTACAATACTTATAACCCGGAAACTTCTAAAAACCAGGAGTTAGCGGATTTGAATAAACTTCGGGTGGAGCAATAAGAAGATTATATGATTAATTTTAAAAACAACAACCAACTTTCGGAGGTGCCAGAAAAAAAACCGGATATTCTTGATCGGATTATTGACCAAAACCAAAAGAGCGCCGCGCCGACCTTGGAAAGCGATCCAAAATTTGCTCGTGAGATTATTGAAGAAGAAAAAGCCTTTCGTCTCGGTATTTTGTCGGTCCGCGATTTGATTTCGCCAGCGAGCATGAAAGTTGATTCAACAATCATGCGTTTGGGCACAAAATATGTTCGGACCTTTTTTGTGGTCAACTATCCTCGCTATATTAGTGTCGGCTGGTTTGCGCCGATTATTAATTTGAACTTGAATTTTGATGTTTCAATGTTTTTTTATCCGGTTAAGAGTGCTGTTATTTTAAAACAATTAAGAAACCGCGTTGGTGCTTTGGAAGCGCAAATTGTTGGCGATGCAGAAAAAGGGGCGGCGCGTGATCCGCTTCGCGAAACTGCTTTGCGCGATATTGAATATTTGCGCGATGCTTTGACCCAGGGGACTGAAAAATTCTTTCAATTTGCTCTTTATATCACAGTTTATTCAGAGAGCCTGGAAGAAATGGATAAAATTTCTGATCAGATTGAAGATATTTTTGGTTCACGTTTGGTTTATTCTAAGCGGGTTTATTTCCAGGCTGAACAAGGCTTTAATTCTACTCTACCTTTGGGTAATGATGAATTATATATCACCTTCAACATGAATTCTTCACCGATTGCCTCATCTTTCCCCTTCATTTCCAGTGAATTATCTAGTGACCGAGGAATTTTGTATGGCATCAATCGCCACAATAATAGTTTAATTCTTTTTGATCGCTTTTCCCTTCAAAATGCTAATTCGGTAGTATTTGCTTCTGCTGGTGCCGGGAAAAGTTATGCAATCAAATTGGAAGTTTTGCGTTCTTTGATGCTTGGCACCGATGTAATTATTATTGATCCGGAATATGAATATAAACATCTTTCTGATGCAGTTGGTGGCACTTATATCAACATCTCTTTATCCAGTGAAAATAAAATCAATCCTTTTGATTTGCCGCGGTCAATTGGCGGCGAGGCTCGTCCAAAAGATATTATTCGTAGTGCAGTAATTACTTTGAAGGGCTTGGTCCGTTTGATGATTGGTAACCTGACTTACGACGAAGATTCAATTGTTGACCGTGCTTTGCTGGAAACCTACGCCAAAAAAGATATTACTCCCGATGCTGATTTGAGTAAAATTGAGCCGCCGACAATGAGTGATTTTGAACAGGTTTTGAGCGGGATGGAAGGTGGCGCCGACTTGTCGTTGCGTTTGAAAAAATATACTGAAGGAACTTTTTCCGGCCTGCTGAACAATTTTACAAACGTGGAAATGGATAATCAATTGATTAGTTTTTCAGTCCGTGATTTGGAAGACGAACTTCGTCCAATTGCGATTTACACCATTATTAATTATATCTGGAATGTGGTTCGCAGTGAGACCAAAAAGCGTATTTTGGTAATTGATGAGGCTTGGTGGATGATGCAAAATGAAGATTCGGCAAAGTTTATTTTTGCTCTCGTCAAAAGATGCCGCAAATACTATTTGGGCGTTACGACTATTACTCAGGATGTCAGCGACTTTCTGGGCTCTCCCTATGGG